>JAEOTZ010000045.1 GCA_016839585.1 Promethearchaeota archaeon | reverse complement strand
TTCATAGCTAATGAAAAAACATCTCAAATATTAGAATTAGCTGATGAATATCGTAAAGAATTAGAGGATTACCATGGAGAAGACATCAATACAATAGTTTCTTCTGAAATTTATAATAACATTCATATTATTATTGAAAAAGTGGTAATAGTTAAATCTAGGATTGAAAAAAAAGTTCCTTTATCTGAGAAACTCGATTATTTGACAACCCATTCCTTTTGGGGCTATATAATTCTTTTATTAGTACTTATTGGGACATTCTTTTTTACATTTCTTATAGGTAATTTTTTTGGGGGATTAATTGACCAAGGTTATACTGTATGGAGCAACAGAATTCATCAAATTTATGGGGATCAAAATTTATGGGTTTTAATATTTTGGGATGGTGGTATTGGTGGATTTTTTGGAGCTATTGGTGGTGTTTTGGTATATGTTATTCCATTCTTTTTAATAATTGAGATTCTACAGGATTCCGGTTATTTACCTAGAGCAGCATTTCTTATGGATAGATTTATGCATTTTTTAGGAGTTCATGGTAAAACAATCATTCCTATGATTTTAGGATTCGGATGTAATGTCCCTGCTTGTGCTGGTTGTAGAATTATGGAAACTGAAAGAGAAAAAAAAATCTCAATAGCTTTAACTTCCTTAATTCCGTGTGCAGCGGTTATGACAGTAGTTTTAGGCTTGGTTGGACGATATCTAGGTCTAATTTGGGTTTTAATATTATTTTCAATAAATTTTTCTGTTTTAATTATCGTTGGAAAAATATTAAATAAGGTAATGCCAGGTCAATGTACAGAATTAATTATGGAAATGCATGAATATAGAGTTCCAAATTACCCTGTAATTTTAAAACAAACATGGATAAGAACTAAAGAATTTGTCTATAAAGCATTGCCTATTATAATTATAGCTGGCATTATTTTAGAAATACTATTTATGTTTCGCTTATTAGATCCTATAAATTTTATTTTATCACCAATAACAGTATTTTGGTTAGGTTTACCATTTATTACAGGAATTTTTTTGATTTATGGGATTTTAAGGAAAGAATTAACCCTAGTACTCCTAGCAGTTTTAGCAAATTCTATGGGATTAAGTCTCTTAGAATTATTAACACCAACTCAAATGGTTGTATTTAGTTTAGTTACTATGCTTTATATCCCTTGTTTTGCGACAATAGTATTAATAGCCAGAGAAACTAATTGGAAATATGCTTTTCAGATATCTGCTCTTGAAATAGGTTTTGCATTATTAATTGGTGGAGCAATAAATTGGGTTTTAGTTCTGACAATAAATTAAATTATCATAATAGATTAAGCCAGTCAGTATTCTTCACAAGTTTCTCGTATTTTTTAACATCCCCAAAATCTCCATAGAACTGATCTTTTTCTATTTTAACAACACGAAATTTCCAATTCTTTTCTATTATCCCATAATGTATAGCATCAGGTACTTCTATTTCACCTCGTTTTGATGGAGTTTGCATCTTTAATATTTCAAATATATCTCTGGATAAAATAAATATGCCTGCGTTATTTAAATTTGTAGTTGATTTTCCTTTTGTTGGTTTCTCAACAATATTTGAACAATAATTTCCTTCACAATAAACCGCAGCTCCTTTATAAGGATCATCCACATAATTGGTAACTAAAATAAAATCAGGATGTTCCACTGTAAACACCTTATAAACTTCTCTATAAACATCATAACCCACTAAAGTATCTCCCCAAGTTAGAAAGAAATGCTGATCTGTGATTGAATTTTCACATAATAATAGTGCTCCTCCTGTTCCATTTATATCATGTTGTTCTATATATTCAATATTAATATCCCATTTTTTCCCTTCTTGAAAGTAATCGATAATCTGTTCTTTATTATATCCTACTACTAATATGAAATCTTTAAAACCGGTTAACTTAATGCCCTTTATTATATATTCTAATAAAGGTTTGCCATGAATAGGAATCATAGTTTTCTGGTATGTTTCAGTATAGGGTTTCATACGAATTCCATATCCCGCACATAATATAATAGCCTTCAATTAGATTTTACTCCATTTTATCTTATTACTTTAGATATGCTAATACTTAATAATTGAAAATATCAAAAATCCATGATCTTCCACCAGCATCCTCAATAGCCTTAGCGACTTCCTGTTGTTTCCCAGGGCATATTGCTAACATACATCCGCCCCCTCCAGCACCCATTTGTTTAGCTCCTAAAGCCCCAGCATTTTTAGATACTTCGCATAAGGTATGAATTTTTTCAGTCTCAGCTTTTAAAATAATCTCTTGTTCCTGTTGTTTATTCATTAGTCCTCCCAACCTTTTAAAATCTCTTTTAATTAAAGCCTCTCTCCCCTGATAAACGCCTTCTTCAATGACTTTAAATGCATCTAAAGTCTTTTCTTCTTTTTCTCTAATTTGTCTTTTAACTCTGTTTAATACAGACACTGCTTTTCTTTCTTCCATTGAATCACCTACAACTACTGGTAATTCATTAATATCTAATATTTCAACCCTCGGATTTTCATCGGTATGAATAAAGGTTACCCCTCCATAAGCTATACTATATTGATCCATTCTTCCACATTGGATGCCTAAATCATAATTCTCACCTAAATATGCAATTTCTGCGATATCTGAATTTGATAAAGTTAAGTCATATGCTTCATTTAACGTTCTCAGAAATCCAACAGATAATGCTGCGGAAGTCGATAATCCACATCCGATTGGAATATCAGAATCCACTTCTATATAAAAACCTCGATCGATCTTCACTTTTAAACGCTCATATAAAACACTCCAATAACCTAAATCAATATTTTTAGGAGGAGATTCACCTAAATTAAAATCTATCTTTTCTTTGGTATTATGGCTATAAAAGGTTACTCTATTATTTTTCTTTGCTACAAAATTTATCTTCATCATTAAATTAATTGCCATGGCTATGACTGGTTTACCTAACAAATCAACTTTATCGCCAAGGATACATATTCGACCGGGAATTTTTAGAGAAATTCTTTCTTTCATTTGAATTTTTGCTTTAGTATAAGAAGTAAATAAATATAATTAATAAAATAATTTAAATTAAGTAATTAAAACATAATTTGATTATGAAACTTATCGATTTCAATTGAAATTAAACCCTTCTCTAGAAAAAGAGACAAATAATAATTCTGATGAATTAAAATTTTATTAAAACCCTATCATATTTTAAACTACTAATCTTTCTAACCCCATGCTCGCCAGACGCATAATCACATTTAATAAGCCCAGCCTCCTCAAGTTTCTTTATCTGGGCTGAAATATTTGCTTCTGTCATGTCTAAATTAGAAGCTATATTCGAAACATCCATTGGTTCAATTTGAATATGATTTAAAATTTGGCGTCTTGTACGAGAAGATAAGGCTTTTACTATTTTTTCGATTAATTCATCAGATTCGATTGTTATAGAATCTGTTTTATTTTTTAGATTTACTTCCAAAATACCTGTTTCGGTAATTTCCATTACTTTTTAATCAACCCTTAATAAAATTTTTATGGTTAATTTACATGAAACCAATATTGTAGAGGGTATTTATATTTACCTCGTGTATCATTTGTAATCTAAGATTAAATATTACTACAATGATTACAAATGATATTAAAAAATGATAAATTCTCTTTTTTGTTTTATGTTTTTTGGATTAAATAAATAGACGTTTGACAAAATAAAAATATTCAGAAACTTGCTTATTTACAAATATGAATCTTTTTGGTTATATTTGCATTAATTTTCCAAATTTTGGAAGAATTGGTTATAATAATTACCCCGATTTCCATTATTGGAAAATTTAAAAAATAATAAAAAAACCATAAAAATTTATTAAAAAACACTATTAATATCCCACTATAGCGAATTTTCAATACTTTTGAGATCCAAAATGGATTTTTATAAATTTTTTATTTTAATATCGGTATAGATAAATATTAAAAAGATTAAGTTAATCTTCTATAAAGGAGAAATACTAGCTGGATATAGTTAAACTCTAATTTATTAATAATTATATGATATGATAATTACTTTACTCAGATATTATAATGAAAAGTAGGTAAAAGTAAGCCTTTTCCTAATAAAAGTTATAGAAATCTTCATTTTAAATGATTTAATTAAAGAAATTATCAATTAGCTTTTATTTGACTATACAATCTTAGATTATTTTTAGTAATTTTTGTAAAAAACAATCGTTTATATACTATTATTACTTTAATTTCAAATGACATAAAATAAATACAATATTTACTAATTAGGAAAATTCTACAATGTCAGATAAAAATTCAACCAATGTTATAACCGTCAGAGTTGATGAAGAGTTAGACCAAAATATTGAGAAAATGCGTTCTAAGCTAGGTATGTCAAAAGCGGATTTTATTCGAAAATATCTTAACATGTCAAAATATTTAGTTATACAAAATAATGCTATTAAATCGCTGAATAATCGAGATTTTATTATTCTAAAAAGGAGTACTTTTAGGAAACTCGTTGAACCATTAAATGAAGCAAAGCAGATGGAATTAGGGAATAAATTAGCTCGATTTATTAATGATATAGCAAGATTAGAAGGTCAAATAGATAATATTGAATATAAATTAGATTTATGTGAACACTTAGGACTTTTTCCTAAATTCGTTGATAAGGAGAATTATATTTTAATTTCAAAGAAACTTGGACCAAAGAAATTTGTTGAAATATTTATCTTTAAATTAATCAACTATGACCCTAAATATACTTATGATTTTACAGAAGAAGAAATGAAATCTAGTAAAAGTTTAAGGGCACAATACAAAAAAGAGATTGGTCCTGTTGATCGATCATCCTCTCATTATTCTTATGAATTTGCTAAAATACCAGAAATGGAAGAAGAATAAATTTTAACTTTTATCAATTATTTCTTTTAGTCCTAAAATTGGCACAATTATTTTACTTGGTCTAAATAACATTTCATAGTTTAATTCATATAATGCTCTTTCGATGTAAAAGTAGGTAATAAGAGTATAATGGGCATTTAGATTTTTTAAAATTTTTCCTATTAATTTTATCTCCCAGATGTTTAAAACGTTGAGAATTACATCAAGTGTTTTATTGATAGGTCTAGCAGCTCTTCTAAAAATTATGTTATAAAGTATCTCTTCAGGAACTTCATATTTATCCTTCTTAATCACTTTTTTCTCAATGATTTTGAGAAAAGTATTAAATTTTATATAACTCAAAGCCCTTAAAAAGGATGCTAAATCTTTTTCAATCGGGAATTTACCTTTTTTTTCTGTGAAAGTTAATTGTGGATCGCCTTCAAAGTCTATAAAGTAAAACTGGTAATGATCATCAATTTTATTGTATAAAATTTGTTCCATATGTAAATCTTGATGCACAGGTTGAATTTGAATTTTAGTTTCTTTAAAATCAGTTTTAAGAGTCTCTATAATATCTTTAATATCAATTAATATCGAGCTAATTTTAGGTAAGTTAAAAAAGGAACTTTCAGTTTGAAGGTTCATTATATTTTGTAATTCTGAAATCATTGAGTTAAGTTTTTCAGTATAAAATGCTAGATACTTATTACTTTCTACAGATTCTAAGCTATATTCTTTTCTTTCTTGGTAAATTAACGATTCATGTAATCTTTTAATATAGTTTCCAATTTCATCAGAGACTTTTAATGTTTCATAACAATATTCCTTCATTATTTGAGAAATGTTAGATTTTTCGGCTAATTGAGAGAAATCTTGATTGAAATTTTTAAACTCCCTATTAATCATGTTATTAAGCTCATTCCAATAGATATCTCCTAAATTTCCTATATTTGGGACGTTTTCAAGGATACCTATTGTTTCTTTATCCCTCAATTTAATTGTACCATATATTTTAGGAGCATTTGGAAATTCATTTTGAACTAAAACAAATAAAGTAGCTGGTTCTAAACTTTCCAAATATTCCTTATATGATTTTAACACATAAGTAATTGGTTTTTGATCAGGCATTCTGTTATTCAAAATTGATAATAAGAATAAAGTATTTGTGGTATTTCCCCCTCCTAATTGTGTTAGTGAGAGTGAATATCGATCAGGATATAAACTAGTTTCAATTAAATTTTGAACCTTTTTCATGTTAGACTCATCTTGAAATTGTTCAGTATAAAGTGTAAGATCCAAAGAACGAGATGGAAAGCTTTCAGAGACATCTTTATCAAATAATATTTTTTTCCAGAAGAAAAGACAATATTCACCTTCTACTAAATTTACTGTGAATATTTTTTGTTCTCCTTCAATATTTAATACTAGTTTCTTACTAAATGTATTAACTGTAAGAGTCAGTATTTTTTTTTTATTACTTTTTTCATTTGGTTCAAGAATTTCTTGAATCTTTTCATAATAAATTAAAGGCAAGAAATATGATTTTTTATATTCCGGTTTATGAATATCTATTACAGTTAGTAGTATCCTTTCAGAAAGAATTTCAAAATAATTTAGGTTGATCTTGAACTCTAGATTAGATAATGCAGATTTATCACCAAACCATCTTTTTGAAAGAAGCCATCCTTTAAATTCATTAGAATTAAAGATATCCTGTACCAAATTGTTATCAATAAAGCTTAACATAATACCCATTTAATCCAATCTTCAGTATTATAACTAGTTATCTTTTATAAGTAAAAATCTTTTACTAATATCTCCATAATTTAAATTTAAACTTTATATATTTTGGAATATTTGCAATAAAACTTAAACTAGCAAAGAAATCTGTAGTCACTAATAATATCATGGTTCATGTAAATCTTCTTTTATGGGTTCTATTACTCTTGGAGCTTCCATTATTTTTGGAGCTTCTATTACTTCTGAAGCTTCCCTTACTTCTGAAAAGCGCTTTTTGGTGGGACCATGGAGTAGCCAAAATCCTACTGCTGAAAACAGACACAAAATCCCCGCCAAATACCACACCAAGTATGGGCTAATATTATCCATAATTAATCCAGCGGCATAAACCCCAAAAAGAGTTGGAATCGCCCAATGGAAGCCGTACACTGCCATATACCGTCCTCGTTTGTCTTCAGATGCAAATGATGCAGCTGCTCTTTGACCAATAGGCATTGCAATCATCTCTCCCACCGTGAGAATTGCCATAGCAATGAAAAACATGTATACTGTAGAGACAAAACCATACATACCAAAGCCAATCATATATAACAACGTTCCAAGGGTTATCATCTTCATGGGAGCATACTTTGAAATCTTCCTTGTTATCCAGAATTGAAATAGCACCACCATAGCCGCATTCATACTTAACAACAAACCAAAACCCAGCTCTGGGAACCCATGAACGTCCCGTAAGAATACTGATAGTGTGCTATTCATTTGCATATATACTAATACTGTTATGGCAGAAACACTGAGAAATAACACAAATACCCAATCTTTTAACACTTCTTTATATCCTATGAAAGTTTTCGCTACTGTTTCTTCTGGTTTGTCATCAAGTTTTTGAGGTTTTGTCTCAGGAATAACGCCATAAACAATAAATGCGGTAATTACACTGCTCACAGCATCTCCAATAAATAACATCATATAGGATTGGGTTGCTATAAATCCGCCAAGAATAGGGCCGATCACTGCTGAAAGATTAACTGCCACCCGTAGAATCCCAAATCCCTCTGCTTGTTTCTCTGCTGGAAGTAAATCCACTACCATTGCTTGTCGTGCAGGACCCCCAAAATCGCCAAAAAATCCGAACAATCCAGCGAGTATGTAAAAAATATACAGATCATTGACTATTCCCATTAAAATACTTCCTGTCCCGCTTACAACCAAACCAAATATGACCAATAAACGACGACCATATTTATCGGATAATGCTCCTCCAATCGCACTACCGAGTATACTTCCTCCCGCGAAGATCGCAAATAGAATTCCAACTTCGGTCATCCCCACCCCAAAATGTGCGGTTATATACAAGATAAAAAATGGAAATAATATAAAGGATCCTAAGCGGTCAATAAAAGTGGCGAGAGTCAGCACTCTAAATGTATCGGGAAATTCGTTATATATACGTTTAAATTTTGTGAACATAAGCAAATCATCCATCTAAAAGTTAAATATTACAAAATATAGATTTGTGGTTTTGAAAAATACCAAATCCAGAAAATGCAATGATCAATTAAATTAAGATCCCCTAATAAAATTTGTATTTTTATTGAATTTTGATTGTAGTATCAGTTTCCCCTAGTATAGACAAAAAATACAATAATATTAATAATGTTATTTTTTATAAGGAATCCTCTTTTACTTATATTAAACTAATGGAAAAATGCGATCTAGAATTATGAGTGAAAAAACTATTAACCTTCCTATTGTATTTCACTTTCACCAGCCAGTAGATAATTTCCTTTGGGTTATTGAGGATGTATATAAGAAATCTTATGAACCTTTAGTAGAAAATTTATATTTAGTTCCAGAAATTAAATTTACATTACATTTTTCAGGTAATTTACTAGAATGGCTTATTGAAAACAAACCTAAATTCATTCAGAAGTTAAAGGAAATGGCAAAAAGAAACCAGGTTGAAATAATTGGTGGTGGGTATTATGAACCTATTTTTTCTATTATCCCGTATCGCGATAAGATTGCTCAAATAAAAAAGTTATCACAATTAATTCAAGCAGAATTTGGATTAGATGTGAAAGGTGCATGGTTATCTGAAAGAGTTTGGGAACCCAACTATCCTTCCTTTTTAAATGATGTTGGTTTAAAATATGTAATAGTCGATGATAACCATTTTCGATCAACAGGGATAACTGAAGAAGACACTTTTTACACATATATTACTGAAGATGACGGAAAAACATTAAGAGTCTTTCCAATCAATGAAGAACTGAGATATTTGACTCCATGGAAGCCAAGCTATTATTCAATTGATTATTTAAAGGAAAAGGCAGATAATCAAGGTGATAAAGTAGCATTACTAATCTCAGATGCAGAAAAAATGGGTGTTTGGGGTACAACCCACGAATTTTGCTATGTTGAAGGTCAAGGACATAAAGATGGTGATAAGGGGAAGCCGTTTATTCCTGCCTTTTTTGAGCAGATTATAAATAATAAATGGATTAAATCTTTAACTTTATCTGAATATATAGAGCAATTTCCAGCAAAAGGATTAGTGTATCTTCCCACAGCAAGTTATGATAAAATGGAAGAATGGGTATTATTAACACCTATTCGAAAGCGTTTTAAAAAAATTAGGAAAGCATTTAAAGACGACCCTGAAAAACAAGATGAGTATTTGTTTCTAAAAGGTGGATTTTGGCGATATTTTCTCGTGAAATATCCTGAATCCAATAATATGCATAAAAAAATGCTTTATGTAAGAGAAAAACTTATCAAGGCAGAAGAACGATTAATCGAAGTTGATGATGATATTTTAATCCCAAAAATCTTAGATAAAATAAATGAAGCATGGGATGAGATTTATAAGTCGCAATGTAATGATTGCTATTGGCATGGACTTTTTGGAGGAGTTTATTTACAGTTTTTAAGATTTTCAATATATACTCACTTAATTAATGCTGAAAAACTAATTGATGAGATAAACACCCTAATAAATCCAGCTTTAGAATCATATATTTATATAACTCCTTTAGATTTTAACAAAGATAGTAAAACAGATTATTTGATTGAATCAAATTTACTTAGTCTTTATATTAATCCCTCTAACGGTGGGACGATATTTGAATTAGACTATAAACCTAAATCTTATAATTTACTTAATACTTTAACAAGATGGCGAGAAGCATATCATGAAAGTAAAAAACTTAAAGATAAAGAGGTTTTAATAGATAGATTTAGGCGGTGCATGTTGCGGATAAGATTTTTACACAAAGATGAAAATCTGGAACAATTATATTCAGATCAATATCATGAGTTTGGTGATTTCATTGACGGTAATTTTAAGGTTACGAGTAGTGAAAAAGATGTAAAACTTGCTATTTTAGAAATGGAAAAACATGGAACAGTGAAAGATACCGAAACAGATTTTAGAAATCCTTGTTTAATTACAAAAGATATTTATGTTGAAGAAAACCAAATTGAAGCAATATTTAGAGTCAATTTTGAGGAGATCCCTGGTCAAGAAGAAGAACTAGAGAGGATTGTTGATAATCTACAGCTAGCAATTGATCTTCCCTTTTTCTTTAATGGGGATACAAATAAATTCCGATGGGAGAGTGCCCAAGTAGAACTCAAGGATGATAAAGAAAAGGATTTACTAGAGCCATTCCAATATGAGGGATCCCATTTTAAAGCTTATGATGACTCTTACGATCTAAATATCGAATTTACTATTTTGAGTAAAGCCGGTTCAATTAAAATTAACAAATTTCCAATAATTGCATATGCATACACCGAAGAAGGATATGAAAAGATCTATCAAGGAATAAATGTTACTCCTCTCATGAAAATAAGTAAAAGTTTTGAAATTACCCTCCAACTAAAGGTTTTTTAATATTTATACTTTTTTATATTTAACAATTTTGTGAGTAATAGTAGGAATTCTGTCGGTTTTGATTATCTTTTTAAATATTAATGTAGTAATAAAAATAAGGAAACATTAAAAAAAGAGAATGAGTTACAATTAAAGGAAATAACTTTGAAAAGCGTAATGGCTGGGCCTATAATAACAAATCTATAAAAGATAGGATACAAAATAACGAATATGTAAAAAGCATTCGTAAAAAATTAATGGAAAAAAAGCTAAAAAATAATTTTTCTGAATAAACTCCTTCTATAATTTAATATTTTCTATAATTTAATCAAAACCAAATTTGCCGATTAAAGGAACGAATCTTACTCCAGAAACACGTTTGGTTTCGAATTTCTCTCCTCTTTTTTTAATAATATATAAGTTTTGGGCAAAATTTTTAGAACCTGCTGGAATGCACAATACTCCACCATTTTTTAACTGTTTTTTTAGCGGGTGAGGAATTTTACTAGGTGAAGCAGCAGTTACTAAAATCTTATCATATGGTGCAGCTTCTGGATATCCTAATGTACCATCTCCATGAATTACCGTTACAATATTCTCATATCCTGTATCTTTTAGACTACGTTTAGCTCCTTCAGCTAATTGTTTAAGGCGTTCAATTGTATATACATGCCCTTTTGATTCTGAACTTTTTGGGGCAACTAATTCTGCACATAAAGCAGCGTGATATCCCGAGCCAGTTCCAACTTCTAAGACCTTTTCACCTTCTTTAAGTTCAAGGTATTCACACATCATGGCATTCATATGAGGTGCGCTTATTGTTTGACCTTGGCCAATTGATAGAGGAGAATCTATATAAGCAGAAGAAACAGCTTCTTCAGGTACAAATTTGTGTCTAGGTACCATTAACATTGCCCTAACTACTTTTGGATCTGTTAAGATTTTTCGACTTGTAAGACTTTCAACCAATCTTCTTCTTTTCTCCTCAAAGGTCATAGTTATATCTGAAATTATTTTCTATAATTAGATTGGAGTCTGAAAAAATCATTTGATTATGTTTTTGAAATGATATAAATTTTATCGTTTATTTCGCAATTATCAATACGTAAGTTAATTTTTACTGGATCACTATATCTTTTCCTTACAATACTCTTGATTTTCTCACCTTTATAAATTAATTTTTTTATGGTTTCTATTGAATAAGTGTTATTTCCAATAATTATAATTTCATCTCCTAATTTTAATGGTACTTCTAAACTCTCAAGCAGAACGTTGGCTGTTTTACTAGTCTTATCAAAAGATATAATTTTTCCAAGATAATGTTTTTTATAAGGTGAGATATTACCTCTTTGCTCTAATTGAATATCTTCAATAGTAGGTTTTCTAAAATAAAATCCAGTATGAAAACCTCGGTTATATACTTTGGATAATCTTTGAAGCCAATTTTTAATTCTTTCTTTTGTAAAAGTTCTATTAAAAAAACTATTAAGAGCTTCTTTATAACATTCTGATACTACTTTTACATAAAGTGGATCCTTCAATCTACCTTCTATTTTAAAAGCGTCAATATTCGCATCAATAAGTTGAGGAATGTATTCAATCATACATAAATCTTTTGTGTTTAAAAACATTTGACCATCGTAAATGAATTCATTGTTCTCATCGTCAATAACTCGCCATTCTCTTCGACATGGTTGGACGCAATTTCCTCGATTTGCAGAAAATTCTTCAGAATCACAAATAGTAGCAGAAAAATAACATCTTCCTGAAATTGAAGTACACATCGAACCGTGAACAAAACATTCAATCTTAGTTTTTGATAAGTGATGTTTTATAAGCTTTATTTGCTTTAAAGAGAGTTCTCTTGCTAAAATAATTCTTTCAGCGCCCAATTCTTCATAAAATCTTGCTGCTTCAATGTTAGACACATTTGCCTGAGTTGATATATGAAAATCCATCTTATGTTGTTTAGCAATTCTGAGTACAGCAAGATCATGAGCAATTATTGCATCAATGTCTGCTTCTTTAGCTTCTAAGATCAAGTTTTCCAAATCCTGAAGTTCGAAATCATAAATTAAAATATTTGTAGTTAAATAAGCTTTCATAGGTGGATTTTGGTTATGACAAAACTCTGTAATTTTTCTTAAATCGGCTCTCCTAAAATTTTTTGCCTTTGCGCGCATGCTATACTTCTTTACTCCAAAATATATAGCATCCGCTATCCCACCAACAATTTTTAATGAATTCCAGTCTTGACAAGGAGCAAGTAATTCAGGACGTTTAACCATGATAGAATTCATGGATTTGAATAAATTCTTTATTATATGAAAATATATGAAAAACAGCTCTAAAATAATTTATGTTAAAAAGCAAAATTTATTTTAATTAGAAAAGAGGATATCAAAATGGTTTCTAAGATGCCAAAATGTAAAATAACAGTACTTAAACGTACAATTAATAGAGATTTAATTGAAGAATACATCGTAGACCTATATCATGATATAAATTTATGTGAACGTTTTGAAGATGGTCAAGAATTCATCATAGATCCAAATTTAGCAAAAGTATCGGAAGTATTTTGTGATTGGGCTAAAATGGTACTGTAATTACGGGGTGTACTGATTGGTTTAGACCTGTTATTTTTAAAGTAGAAAGACTAGAATAAATAGATTCTAATAGATTAATAATAAATTATTAAATATGTGATATAACATAATATCTTTAAGCAATTAGAAAAAAGTGAATTTTATGACTTTAACTCCAGATGAGTTTGTAAATGGAATATTTAGCTTAATATTTGCTTTGATATCAGTAGTAATTGGGATTACCATTATCTCAAAATATCCTAAATCCAAAAATAGAACGATATTACTCGTCGGGATTGTCTGGCTTGGAATCGTCTCTAGTTGGTATGCGAGTTCCTCTTCATTTTTAGTCGCATTAATAACTGATGGTGATGGTTATATGTCAGCACCCCCATATTATTTCATAATAGGAGTTGTACCATTACCAATAACAGCTTTTATTTGGATGATTGCCTTCACAGACTTTCTCTATAAAAAAAATCAGAAAACAATTTTACTTATTTTTGGAATTATTGGAATTGTATTCGAAATAGCATTTTTCTCAATACTTTTTATTGATCATACGAAAATAGGAGAAGTTACTAGTCCTGTTGATGCTGAGTATGAATTCTTTGTTACTGCTTACCAGCTTTTCCTTGTTGTTATGGTATTGATAACTGGTCTCTTATTTGCACGAGAATCTTTAAAATCTAAAAGTCCCGAAATCAGATTAAAAGGAAAATTGCTTATTGCTGCTTTTATTTCTTTCGTTTTAGGCTCTGTACTAGAAATTTTAAGCGGTTTTTCGATTATCATCCTAATTGTAGCTAGATTGATCTTAATTTCGAGTTCAATCGAATTTTATGGAGGTTTCATGCTGCCAAAATGGATGGAACGATTACTTCTAAGAGAAAATTAGGTTTTGATAAATAAATCCTTTTTTTCCTTTTTTTGAATGTGATAATTGATTTTTCAAAAAAATTAATAGCATTATAATAATTATTGAAAAATAATTTACAAATTATATTTTTTTTAAAGGGTGCTAAAAGTGAAAGTTGTCCTTTTTAATGGAAGTCCTCGTAAAGAGGGAAATACTTACCATTGTTTGAATACTGTTATGAAAGAATTAAAATCTGAAGGAATAAAGTGCGATTTGGTGTGGATTGGAATGGAAAAACTACAAGGATGTACAGCTTGTTTACAATGTATAGATAATGATGATCAAAAGTGTGTTTTACCAGGCGATAAAATGAATGAATATATTAAAAAGATGCTGGAAGCTGATGGTATTATCATCGGATCACCAACTTATTTCTCAAATTTAACTGCAAGTACAAAAGCATTAATAGAAAGAGCTGGATATGCAACGGGAAAACATTTAAAACATAAAGTAGGCGCTGCGGTTGTAGCTGTTAGAAGGGCTGGAGCCGTTCATGTATTCTCTAGTATCAATTATTTTTTTCTAATAAAACAGATGATAGTTGTAGGTTCGAGTTATTGGAACCTTGGAATTGGGAGGGAACCGGGAGAAGTATTGAATGACGAGGAGGGTATACGAACATTTGAGAGATTAGGTAGAAATATTGCTTTTGTGCTTAAAAAAATTAAATCAGAGTAAAGATAATGAATGAAAAATTAAATGTATTATTTCTAATTACTGATGCTCAAAGAGCAGACCATTTAGGCTGTGCTGGAAATCCGATTATAAAGACACCGAATCTTGATAGATTGGCAAAGGAGGGAATAAGGTTTACAAACCATTTCTGTACTAATCCAATATGTATGCCTAATAGAGCTACATTAGCCACAGGCGTTTATCCTAATGTACATGGTGTAAGAAGTAATGGTATAAACTTACGACAAAACATTCCAACAATTATTCAAACATTAAACAAAAGGGGGTGGTATACAGCAGCTATTGGTAAAATACACCATCAATATTGGCTTGGACCATTTCGTCATAAGAGTAGATCAGCAGAAAGCATAACTGATTGGACTATTAAGAGAGATAAAAGTTATCCTGTTAGAGAAAATTTTCCCCTTCCTTATTATGGATATCAAGAAGCGGAAGTAGTTTCTGGAAATGGTTCGGTCTGTTCAGGCCATTATCTTCAGTGGTTAGAAGAAAAATCACCTGAACAAGCGAATAGAATGAAACAGAGAGTTCAAAACTACGATAACCTATTTAGTTTATTTTGTGATGATATTCCTGAAGAATTATACAATACTACATATGTGAAAGAACGAACTATTGCATTTATAGAAAGATATGCTAATGGAGACTATGGAAATAAACCCTTTTATTTACATTGCTCTTTTCCAGACCCACATTACCCTTTATATCCCCCTAGACAATATCAAGATATGTACAAACCTGATAAAGTTAAACTTCCTCCAAGTTTTGCTGATATTAGAAATTTATATAATCATAAGTTCTTAGGACCACACTTAAAGAATCCCCCATTTAAAAAAGCTTTTCTCCGTGAATCATCAGAGAAAGAAGTTCGTAAAATTACGGCATTAACATATGCAGCAGTTTCATATGTTGATTATAGTATAGGACAAATATTAGCCGCACTGGACAAACTAGGTTACTCAGATAACACAATTGTTGTTTTCATGAGCGATCATGGAGATTTAATGGGGGATCATGGTTTATTATTTAAGGGACCTTGTCCATTCAATGGAGTACTGCAACTTCCATTGATATGGAAAGTACCAGGGTTAACAAAGCCAGCTGTATCTAATTCATTAGTAAGTTCAATTGATTATCCTAAGACTATTTTAAATACCTTAAATATTCCTGAACGACACCATCCTCCAGATATGCAGGGTTTTGACATAACTTCAATCTTAGGAAATCCAAATACAAAAGTCAGAGACTGTATATTTATAGAAAATGACGAAGAAATTGGACCGCTTGAAGCGCGTTTAAGACATTTAATAGCCGAAAATTATAAATTAACAATTTATGAAGGAATGAGTGATTATGGGGACATGTATGATCGTAAAAATGATCCTAATGAATTAGATAATTTATGGTTTAAACAAGACTTTAAAAATGAGAGATTTAAGTTAGTGAATAAATTACTTCATGAAGCTATTAAAGCTCAAACAAAAATTCCAAAAAGAATAGCAGCTACATAAAAAGGAAGATTGAGAATTTATAATTTTGATATTCTAAAAAGTCATCTGAAAAAAGTGAATTAATCTAACTTAAATTTATAAAATATTATGACTTTTTTTATATATAGGGATTCTCTATTAAGACTTAATCAAGGATCTTCACTATTAGAATATATATTTATTGATCAATTTTATTTATGACAAAGGTTACTTCAAAAGCGAAGAATTTTATCTGGATCTTATTAGTTTTATTTTGTTTTCTCTTTATTTTAAATAATTTTATAAATTTTACCACTGCTCAAATTAATGGCGAATCTCCTCCGATTAATCTTAATTTTGAAATGACTGAATATGCAAATCTTGAAGAAAATATTAATAATGTTAGTTTAATAGAGATTCCGTTAAACTCATCTAAATGGGATTTAACAGATATTGAATTAAATTTTACGAATATTGAATTTAAGCGGGAGATAAAAGAAGTAGAAAGTAATATAATTGGTCATTCGAGAGAATTAGATAAAGGAGATAAAGCATATGCCGTACAAATTAATATTACAGAACCTACTGATGTTTTTGGAGTCCAAATTTATGGATATGAATCTAGACCAGCCACAACAACTATTATAACTGTTCAAATAAATGGTTATGATAATCCTACAAACAAACCAAATGAAACTGTTTATAGATCTGTTGCATTAAATATGTCAAGTGAAACAAAATGGTACTCCCAAACTTTTAATTCTACTGTACATCTTACGAAAGGATATTACTACTTAATTATGAATGGTTCAGAAATGGGTCCCTCTGATAGTGCAAGGTATTATTGGGAAATGAATGATGAAAATCCAAATAACCCAAATCTATTTTCATGGGGATATGAAGCGGATTGGGTAAATGGTATAACTAATGAAACGCTTCTCTATAAACTAGATCAAAGAATTACAAAAGAAGTTTTTCCAGAAGAAATTAATATGTCTGCTGAACTAGATGAGAGTTATTATCCTATTTTAAATGGCAGTAGTTCTGGAATAGGATACCTAAATTTAAATCTTAATTATTCTCTGAATACTGACGTTATCTCTATTCCAATTAAAAATAATTTAATATCTGATTTAGCCTTTAACGTTAATTATAGCATTAATTTAAGAAACTCCTTTCTTTCAGAAGGATCTGTATTAATTACAGATTCTAATAATGAATGGAATATTTATCCGGAATTTTCTAGGTTCTCATCTAATTATTCAGTTAAATATGAATACTCTGGAAGTTGGCAAAATTTAACTATATATAGAGATATTGGAACTGATTGGGAAAATATTACATCATATATTATAATAGACTCATTAAATCATTTTATACTTCTTCCAAACGACATAATTATAGAGGGTGCAGACTGGAAAATCACAGCAAATTCACCGAATATTGATTTCGAGATAAAAGGATTATTTTCTGAATATAAACCAGAACAAGACCTACAATTTTCAGTTGAAGTTCCAATAATACAAGGCAATCTTACATTTATTTTAATAAAACCAGGAAATTTTATCGAGATTATTGAATTAAATAGAGAAGTGACTTCAGACGAAATTTTATTTTCATTTGTAATACCATCAAGTTTCCGTGAAGGAGAATACACTATAGAGATTTATTGGAATGATGAAACAGATGCAGGAGTTCAATCTCAAGAATTCCAAATAATAGTTCCATCAGTCCCATTCACCTTAGATCCATTAACTATTTTTGGAATTGTCCTACTTGTAGTAGTATTTGCAGCATTTAGTATTATATCATACAGAACAATTAAAAAGGTTCGAACCAGAAAAATTGAGGAAAAGCAGAAAATCTTCAGTAAATGTATGGATATTATGAACCTTGATTATCTTATTGTAACAAATAAGATATCTGGATTAAGTGTTTATGAACAAAAATTTACAAGTAAACAATTAAATGGTACATTGATTTCTGGATTTTTGCAAGCCCTTTCTTCTTTTGGAATTGAACTAATGAAAGTTGAAAATCAATCTCAAACTATAAAATTAGAATATAAGGATTCAATTGTATTAATGAGTGAATTTGTAAATGTTAGATTAATTTTAATAATGAAAGAAAGTCCATCAAAATACTTACTCTATTCACTTGAAGATTTAGCTTATGATATCTATAAGAATTATGGGAATTTAATTGATCAGTTTGATGGAGATGTTAGAAAATTTAAAGGTATAGAGAATTTACTAATAAAGCACCTAAATATTGCAATTGTATATCCTCTAAGACTTGTTGATATAGATAAATTAGAGAATATTAGAGTTAGCCCTACTGAGAAGTCTTTTATTAATGATGCAATATCAATTATGAATAAAGATACTACTGATTTTTTTTATATTAAAGATTTAATAATTGAAAAAACTTGCAGCCCTAAAGATATTGAACTTATTCTTAAATTAATAGAGAAAAATATTTTTCAAGCTGCTGTTTAATTTTAAAATCTCCAATTCTTTAATTTTGAATACTTATTAATTATTATTTATGAATTGTATAAGTAATAAAATCAAAATTTAAATAGTTTAATTGAGATTATATTTTTTGGTAACATTTTTGTATAATTTTAAATCTTCAGGGATTTGTATTTGAAAAAGGTATATAAATCAGGAAATTTTATAATAGGAATCACTTTTATGACACTTTTATTACTAAGTTTAATATATAGTACTAATTTTGCTAATGCTCAGAATAATGATGAAATCCTTGAAACCCATTCAAATTTCCCGATGCTTGAATTTGCAGATAACATAAATACGAGTAATGGAATAAGTTCAATAGATATTTCATTACCATCTGTTTCATGGAATATAACAAATATTGAAATGAATTTTACAGATGTAAAATTAGGTAAAGAAATAAAAACAGTTGAAGAAAGCGGTCAAAATATTCATAGAATAGATTCAAGGGGTAAATTAGGATATGGTGTTGAAATCAATATTATTGAGCCTACTATACTATTTGGTGTTTATATCTATGGCTATATAACTGGGACTCCACGTCAACCAGTATATGTTCAAATACAAGGATATAATATTTCAACCAATTCTCCAGATGAAAATATTCTAGGAAATACCGTAATAAATATTTCTACTCCAGGATGGCATCAACAAATTTTTGAATATGAAGTCCCACTCTCTCCAGGAAACTATTATTTAGTAATTAACGGATCAGAATTAACTTTTCCTACTGACAAATCAGATTACAATTGGTTATTTAACGGTAGTGGATCTATAAACACCAATTTACATACAGCATTTTATGATGGCGGGGTATGGTCTGAAGAAGATGTAGGTAAACCTCTTCTATATAAACTATTCCAAAGAGTAGATAGATCATTTAATCCTGAAGAAATAAATATGACATTAGATATTGATAGATCGTTATTTTCAATTAGTGGAAATGGAAGTATTATTGTGAATAAAAATATCTCTCCCAATAGTGATGTTTTTAATATACCAATCTATAATAATCGATCAATTGAATTATTATTTGATCTAAGTTTTCATATTAAATTACAAAATTTCTTAAATACCGAAGGTTTTGTATTCATTCAAGAGAATCCTGCCAATCTTTGGACTTTAAATCCTGAAATTTCACGGTATTATTGTAATTATTCTATTAAATTTATTTATCCAAACAGTTGGTATAATATAACTATATATAGAAACAGTGGAATTGGATGGGAAAATATTACAAGTGATATTATAAAAGATCCAATAAATCATTTTATATTTCTTCCAAATAATACAATAATAGAGGATATAGATTGGGAAATCACAGCAAATTCTCCAAATATTCAACTTCCTTACGATGTACAAAAAGAAAAGTTTAACCCGGGTCAAGAAATACAATTTTCTGTTCTGCCTCCAATTCCTCCAGGAAATATTACTTTTAGGTTAATTAATACTTTTGGGTATCCAGCTCAGCCAGATGAAACTTATGTAATAGATTCAATCGAAACAGAGGATCTTAAACTAAATTATACACTTCCATCTAATCCCCATGAGGGAAATTATAAGGCTTATGTTTTTTGGAATAATGCTACGGATGCAGGTGTAATTACTCAAAAATTCCAAATAATAGTTCAATCAGTCCCATTCACCTTAGATCCACTAACTATTTTTGGAATTGTCCTACTTGCACTAGGATTATCAGCATTTAGTATTATATCATACAGAACAATTAAAAAGATTCGAACCAGAAAAATTGAGGAAGAGCAGAAAATCTTTAGTAAATGTATGGACATTATGAACCTTGATTATCTTATTGTGACAAATAAGAATTCTGGATTAAGCATTTATGAACAAAAATTTGCTATTAAAGAATTAAATGGTACATTGATTTCTGGATTTTTGCAAGCCATTTCTTCATTTGGAATTGAACTAATGAAAGTTGAAAATCAATCTCAAACTATAAAATTAGAATATAAAGATTCAATTGTACTAGTGAGTGAATTCATAAATATTAGATTAATCTTAATAATGAAAGAAAGTCCATCAAAATACTTGCTCTATTCCCTTGAAGATCTAGCTTATGATACTTATAAGAATTACGGGAATATGATTGATCAATTTAATGGAGATGTTCGGCAATTTAAGGGTATTGAGGATTTACTTATAAAGCACCTAAATGTTTCAATTTTATATCCTCTAAAACTTGTTAATATAGATAAATTAGAAAAAATTAGAATTTACCCCTCTGAAAAGTCTGTTATAAATACTGCGATATCAATTATGAATAAAAATGGTACTAAATTCTTTTATCTTAAAGATTTGATACCCGAAAAAACTTGTAGCCCTAAAGATATTGAAATCATTCTTAAATTAATAGAGAAAAATATTTTTCAAGTAGCAATTTAGCCTTATTAATCTCTCAATTCTTCGATTTTGAATAAAAACAACTTATTTTAATGAATCCTAGAAGTAATAAAATCAAAATTTAAATAGACAAATTTAGACTATATTGTTAGACATTTTATTTCAATTTTAATTCTTCAGGGTTTTATATTTGGAAAAGGCATATAAATCAAGAAATTTTATAATAGGCTTCACTTTCATAACACTTTTATTACTAAGTTTAATATATAGTGCTAATTTTGCTAATGCTCAGTATAATGATGAAACCCTTGAAATCAATTCAAATTTCCAGATGCTTGAATTTGCAGATAACATAAATACAAGTAATAGTATAAGTTCAATAGATATTCCATTACCATCTGCTTCATGGAATATAACAAATATTGAAATGAATTTTACTGATATAAAATTAGGAAAAGAAATTATAACAATTGAAGAAGAGGGAGAGGATAGCAAAACAGTAGGTTATAAAGGTGATCCCGGATATGGTGTTCAAATTAATATTACTGTACCGACGGAAATTTTTGGAGTATATATATATGGAGTTCGTAGCGGTGGCGCTCCATCAATTCCGACCTACATACAAATACACGGGTATAATGGCGCAGAAGGCATACCAGATGATAATATTTATGGAGCAGTACCAATAAATATGACTAATAATTTTGATTGGTATATCCAAACCTTCGAAAACCCAATACCACTTTCAATTGGCCAATATTATCTGGTAATGAATGGAACAGAAATGAATATTCCCATAGATAAAACAGCTTATGATTGGTTTTTTAATGATAGTGGCTCTATTAATAATCTGAATACATCAAAACATGATGGCGCAAAATGGAACTTAGAAGCTACTGGAGAACCTTTATTATATAAATTAATTCAAAGAGTAAATGAATCTTTTGATCCGGAGGAAATTAATATGAGTGCAATTATTGATGGTATTAATTATCCCATCTTAAATGGAACAGAACCTGGAACTGGTCAATTAAATATTAGTAAAGATATTTCCCCTTTATCTGAAATATATAATATACCAATAGTAAATAATCGTGTCCCTGAGTTATTATTCAATTTAAGTTATCATATCAAACTTCAAAATATTCTTGATACAGTGTGGGAATTATCAATTAAAGAGAATTTGAAAAATACTTGGACAATGACTCAAAATTTCGATAGATGTTATTCTAATTATTCGATTAAATTTATATATCCAAACAGTTGGTATAATTTAACTATATATAGAGATATAGGATTTGGATGGGAGAATATTACAATAGATATCATAAAAGATCCAATAAATTATTTTATATTACTTCCAAATAATACAATAATAGAGGGTGCAGATTGGAAAATAACAGCAAATTCTCCAAATATACAACTTCCTTTAAATGTACAAAAAACAAAGTTTAGCGCGGGTCAAGAAATACAATTTTCTATTCTTTCTCCAATTCCTCCGGGAAATATTACTTTTAGGTTAATTAATTCATTAGCTTATCCAGCTCAATCAGATGTAATTTATGTTATAGAGTCAATCGGAACAGAGGATCTCTTACTTACTTATCAACTTCCATCTAATCCCAATGAGGGAACTTATAAGGCTTATATTTTCTGGAATAACGCTACAGATGCAGGAGTTATTACCCAAGAATTTGAAATTACTGTCCCTTTTGTATTAGATCCCATGCTAATTGTTATAATAGTGTCTTCTATAGCTCTTTTGTCAATTGCTAGTTTTACCACATATAAACTTGTTAAAAATACTAAGAGAAAACACGAGGCATACAGACAGAGCATATTTAATAAATATATGGATGTATTAAATTTAGATTATTTTATTATTACACATAAAAAGTCTGGGTTAAATTTGTACGAACAAATTTTAGCTGGCAAATCCATTGATGCTTCATTAGTTGCAGGATTTCTTGAAGCAATTCGTAGTTTTGGTATTGAATTAACTGGAGCTGGTGAACAATCTCAGACAATAAAATTGGAATATCAAGATTCAAAAATCTTAATGTCAGAATTTAAGAGTTTTAGAATTTTGCTTATTATGAAAGAAAAACCTTCCCAGGACTTCTTAGAATCTATCAAAGCGTTATCTTATGATATTGATAAAAGATATGGTGATATAATTGAAAGTTTTAATGGAAATTTAATCCCTTTTAAAGATATTGGTGAATTACTTGAACAACATTTACAAACAGCGTTGATATATCCATTAGAAATAATTAAACTAGATATAAAACTTAAGTCTGATGAAAAATCCATGGTAAATCGCGCTAAAGTGATTATGAGAAAGAAAAACAAGGATTATTTTACTGTAACTAGTCTCTTATCAATAAGAAAGGATTTTGATGCAAAAGAGGCCGAAATAATCCTTAATTTGATAAAGAAAAAAGTCTTTCAACCTAAATTATAATTAATATCTTTTGTTCTTGACTATAAGAGGTTCTATACAAAAAAAGAATATAATAAAAAAAAATAATAATAAAAAAATTTTATTCTGATTTTTTTCTCCATACTTTAAAATAAACAATCAACAGTATAATAGCCACAGGAACGCCAAAAATTATCAAAAGCCACATAATAGTAAAAAACCAAGCATAAATGAAATAACTGTAATCTAATAGCCCAAATCTGGTATTGTAGTTTCCATCAATTGCAATAACGATACAGTATGCTATATACATAAAAAGGGAAAAGCCTCCACTACCTCCCGCATTTTTTGGGTGTTTGTATTTTTTCCCTTTCTTTTCTCTATCTTTGAATACTTGTTTTTCTTCATCAGGTAATCTCTTCCACCATAGATATCCTCCTACACCAAAAAATAGGGCTGCTGGAACTCCTATAAATAATAACTCCCATAGAATTATTAAAATCACAAAACCAACAACATAATTCAATGTCCAATCATCAAAAGTATTTGGAGGAATTCCATCTCCAACTCCTGGAAGTGGAGTGGTTTCTATAAACCAAACAAGGACTAGAATTGCTCCAATAGCACATACTATAACTGCGATTATACAAATGGCGAATATTTTCGAATACTGTTTAATTTTATTTTTCCAGAAAACTTCATCACTTACTTCTTCCATTTTAATTACCTATCATTTCTTTTTTATTTTTATTGAAAGATTTAACGTTAAAGTAACAAGAGTAAATATTTAAACATTTATAAAGCTTTAATATCTAAATTATAATCTAGTCTCCTTAAATTTTTTAATTCGAACTCTATTATCTTTCTAGAAAATTGGAAATGTTTAAATAAAATTATGGAAATTTTAATACGATGAGCGAAAATTTAAAGGATATAATTGATAAAGCTGAAGAAGAAGAAAGGAACAGAGCAGTATTAGAAAAGACTATAGAAAAATTGAATAATGAGATTAATAGGTTGAAAGCCCAATTAGAAGAACAGAAACCTCGAACCCTATTAAGTGATAAAGTTACCATCGATAGTTTAAATGAATCAGAGGAAATTACTATTTTAAAAAATATGGTTTCTTCACAACGAAAAGAGTTAGCTCAGAAAGATTATGAAAGTGAAATTTTACAAAAAAAAATTGATGATTTTAATCTCGAATTATCGAAACAAAAAGAAAATTTAGGTGAAACAGTGGATCCCATGATTTTAAAAGAGTATACTAAAAAAATCGAAAATTTAACAGAAGAGTATCATAGATTAGAGAAAAATCTTGAACCATTAAAAAATCAAGCTTCTGAATTAGAAGAAGAAAATAGATTGTTAAAAAATAATATCAGAGATTTAAAAACTGAATTGGCTACAATTGCACAATTGGAGGAAGAAGTTATAGGATTGGAAGCAAAGATTGCTGAATTAGAGGATAGTAATAAACTAACCCAAGAAAAAGAAAAACCTGATATTGAATTTATTGAGAGCACCCGAAATACTATAGCAAACTTGATGAAAGAAGTTAATAGATTAGAAAATGTGATTCTTAAAAAAAATGAGAAAATCCATGAATTGGTAAACGAAACCAATTTATTAAGAAATAATATTGACTTTTTAAAGATGCAGAAACCAGACATTGCACAATTAGAAGAAGAAATCGCTATTTTACAACAACAAGTAGTCGAGCTTGAGAATGAAAAAAAAAGGCTGGAAGAAAAAGATAAAAAAGTGGTGAAAGCAGCGATATCAATTCCTCTATCTCAAGAAGCAATTGAGATCCCTACTCAAAAACCTTTAAAAGTTGAGACTGAACAATCAACAGAACCTTCATTGGAGGTGGAAGAAAAGATTGCAGCGGATACCGATATCTTGAAGGTTAAGCTAGAAGAAGTTGTTTCTTCTCATATTACGGTCGATGAGTTGAAATCGATTCTTTCTCCTGAACTAGTAAAAGAAAAACAACCAATTTTGGCAGGAAGTTCTGAAGGAAGGCGCAGATGTCCAAAATGTGGAAATGCTAATAAAGCTCTTATCCGGGAAATGCCTGATAAAACTCACATTATCCTTGCCTATCCACGAATGTACGGTAAGAAATATAAATGTGGTCTATGTGGTACTGAATGGCGTTAAGTAGATACCTATTTAATAAAAAAAAAATAAAAGAGATAAAAAAAATATTTCTTAACTTCTTAAAGTTTCTATTTATATGAATTTAAGTTCCAATTTTTTGTCCTTTCGATTTCATATAGAGAATAAGTATTCCTAGTAATAAAGGTACAACTGCTAGAGCATACGAAAAATATATTCCTACTCCCCAACTATAATCATCAAATATTACATCTCTTACTTCTGCAACATATATTGATGGAGCAATTAATAATAAAATTCCTATTATAAGCCATAAAACCCCAAAAAGACTTAGATTTTTCTCAGTTTTAAAAATGTCTAATGCTCTAGCTAAAATAAAAGTTATTAGTAGGATTATAAAGCAAATTATCATCATTATCATAGCAGTTCTACCTGCAAATAGTATATCTTCATTACCAATGGTACCAGTATTAATATCACCATCCACAGACTGAAAAACGAATCCCCAATACCAATAAAAGGTAGCAATATTAAATGGTTCATCAATAACAACACCCCATACGGGAATAAATATATGTAAAATACCTACAATTACATATATGATGAGATACAGAGTAGGTTTACCTTCTAAAGTTACCAAATCTCTCACTTATTTTTATTTTAATTTTTATATTTGAATTTCAATATTATTGGTTCAACGTTTTCTTTTAAAAATCTTTTTATTTTCAATATATAAAAACCTAAGATAAAAAGAATAAAGAATAGCTTTTTATTATTTAAAGCCATTCTATATCAAGTTGTTGAGCTGCAACTGTTAGTTCAGCAGCGGCTCTAGTATATTTCATTACTTTAGCCATATCTCCTTCGAGTTTTGCTTTTCCACTTAACATCATTCTAATAGAATCTGCTTCACCAAGAGTAATTTTTTTCCATATTACATAATCAGTAGTGTATATATATTCAACTTCATAGCCTTCTCCACTCGGTTTTTCTCCTGGTTGTAAAAGTTTTACTTTATCGTCGGGATTTAATTTCTTACAACCTGTACATTCTCCATGATAAAGTCCAATCCACATTCTCTGTTCATGGTCTAAATTTCCGCTAGGAGTAGCTACCCAGACAAAATCCCCTTCCCAATCGGCAGCAGCGTCCCTATAATTCTCATTTTTATTGAGGGCATCACGATAGGCATCCGCAAACTCTTGAGTTCCATATTTTACTTTTACCATTTTTTATTTCTACTTCTATTGTTTATATTTAATTTAAGAAAAATATTTTTAAATCTTATATAAATTCTTTGATTAAAAACCAATTATAATGAATTAAATTTCAAATTATTTTTAAACTATACAGAAATGTTCTTCTTAGAAGTTCATGCTAGAGATTAAACAGGTAACATCTAAAGAACGAATAGAACAAGCATCTGAGCTCTTTAAAGAATATGCTAACTACTTAAACATTGATTTAGAGTTTCAAAATTTTAATGAGGAACTTGAAACCTTACCTGGTGATTACTCATTGCCAGAGGGATGTCTTCTCTTAGCAATTTATAAAAATAAATTAGCAGGATGTGTAGCTCTAAGAAAGTTTGATAAAGGCATGTGTGAGATGAAAAGACTATATGTTCGATCAGGATATCGAGGAAAAGGTATAGGAAAAGCATTAGCAAAACAAATACTTAATACAGCTCGGAAATTGGGATATACACATATGCGTTTAGACACACTTCCATTTATGAAAGAAGCAATAACCTTATATCTTTCTTTAGGATTTAAAGAAATAGATCCTTATTGTTATAATCCTTATGAGGGTGCTAAATTTTTTGAGTTAAAACTGTAAACTTATTTTTTTCCTATAATAACATAATCAGGTTTATTTGAAACACTAATCTCTTGAAACCCTAATTGGTCCATCCAATTATATACTTCATGCGGTTCAAGCCAAAATGGCTCGCTTCTTAAATAAGCCCGAGCTCTCTTTAAACCTATCCTAAGAATTAATGGAATAAAATGTAAACGCATTTTCCATCGAGGATAATCACCATTTTTATCTTTCAAAATAAAAATCCCTCCACTCCGCAACACACGGTATACTTGTTCTATTGTCTGTTGTGCATCCTTAAAATCATGAAGACAATTTAGGCACACTACCACCTCTATATCATCATTTGGTAATGGAATATCTTCAGCCAAACCTTTCATTAGTTCAAGCTCATCAATATTATTTTGTTCTGCTTTCTCTTTAGCAATCTTTAACATCTGTTCTGAGGAATCAACCCCAATTAACTTCCCTTCAGGAAAAATTTTTTTAATTTCAAATAAAAGAAGTCCTGGCCCACAGCCAATATCTAAAATTTTTGGAATCCCTTCTATACCAAACTTATCTATTGAATTAATTATTTGCCTGGCAAATGGATTATATCTAAAGTTTATTAATTTCTCCGTTGATTGAACATATTTTTCAACACGTTCTCTCGTCCATATGTTATTCTCATTCGATTGGCTCATTTTATACCAAAATCATGGTTTTTAATTATAAATAACTACTATTCTTAATAATTTTATTACTTAACTTCAATTTAGAGCTTTAAAAAAATGAAAAAAAAAGGGAACCTGTCAGATATAAAGAAATACTAAAAAGAAATTAACAAATCTCTATCCCATATTTATTATCTTCCAAAATTCCTTATTTTTATTACCTATTCTCTTTCTTAATTAATAAACTATTTTATTAATAAAAAGATTTCCGGCTATGAAAACTCTGTCGAGGTCCTTTTTCAGTAACTACGACATTGCTGGCTTGCGGTCCCTTTTGACCCTGCGAGACTTCATATTCAACAATATCCCCTTCATAGATTATTTTAAAATCACTACTTTCGGCTTGAATAGCGGAATAGTGAACAAATATATCACTCGAACCATCATCGGGAGTAATAAAGCCATAGCCTTTCTTACTATTAAACCATTTTACAGTTCCTTTTGCCAATTTTATTACCAAACCTAAAACAATTGCGTACATTTGCTAAAAATGCAACAATTAGGGTTTATAAGTATTCTTTTGTAATAAGGTTTTGCCTAATTAATAATCCTTTTTTTTATCAAAAAAATATAAAATGGCTATTGTTGACCATACTAAGGAACTTATTGCCCAAACTATTTCTGATAAAACAAATTCAAAATATCCTAAAATGATATAAATTATCTGAAGGATTGTAAATGTGATTCCTGCTGGAATCGCCAAAAGTAATAAAATTTTATATTTTTCAATATTCTTATATAGAAGAATGAACCCTAATCCATTATATATAAACATCCAAATCCAGAAAAAGTTAATCATAGCTCTAGCACGATCTGAGAATGGTTTTGTTCCTGTTATTGAAGCAAGCCAGGGTCCAAAAAATATCATAAAAATTGAAATAAACATAAAAACAATCCCAAATAATAACCATATTTTTTTCCATATTTGCTCAGAAACCATTATTATGGGCCATATCCTTTTATTTTTTAAACGGATTTGGAATCCATTTTGGTACTTTCTTTTTATATTCTAGAAACTGAGTATCAAACATATTTTCAAGAATTTTTTCTTCGAAATTTACCATCCAGTTATAAACTAGAACTATTATAATGAAGAAGCCAATACTAATTAATGAAATCGACAAAAAGATGAAAGCTACATAAATCAATAAAATCCCCAAATACATCGGGTTTCTTACATATCCAAGAATTCCATTAGTAATTAAAGAATTAGGAGGTTGATGTGATTTAAATAAAGCGCGGTGAGATAGCATTATAGAAGTAATAGCAATGGTAAAAACCAAAATAAACAATATCAAGCGAATTAGAAAATCTACAAAACCGTTTAAGAACGTTGAAATTTGAAAAATATTTGAATCTAAAAACCATACTATAATAAATATTATTGGTAATATGGCATGAAATATGTGTGCATTTGGAATTTCCCTCTCATG
Organism: Promethearchaeota archaeon; assembly: GCA_016839585.1. Lineage (GTDB taxonomy): Archaea > Asgardarchaeota > Lokiarchaeia > Sigyniarchaeales > SOKP01 > Loki-b32. The sequence goes on along the minus strand of JAEOTZ010000045.1, from coordinate 26,366 downwards.
ACCATCATGTCTTTTTATTTTCATTTTAAATCTACCATTTTAATGAGTTTTATATTACTGTTCTTCATCTTTTTTATTTATTTCTTATATAGTCCAATAATTATCTGATTTCTTTCATACCTATAACGGTAATCCAACCCTTTTTATTCTCTTCAAAAATTTGGATATTAGAAAACCCCGCTTTTGTTAATAAATCGTTGTATTCTTCAGGAGTATGGATATGAAATTGCCCCAATTTTGACCACTTTTCAGCTTTTTTCCTTTTCTTCTCATTATTACATAAATACCCTTCATTAACTAAGATTAATTTTCCTTTTGGTTTAAGAACTCTATAAATTTCTTTTAAATCCTTTGGCAAATCTGGCCAAAAATAATAAACTTCAAAACCACTTACTATATTAAAGAAATCATCATTGAAAGGTAGAGAAGAAACAGAGGCATTATATATTTCAACAGTTCCATTTTCAATATATATCTTATTAACTTCCCTGCTTACACATATAGCTGTTTCTGAATAATCAATTCCATAAATCTTTCCATCTACTATAATCTCAGCAAAGTGTTTTATATTTCCCCCTCCTCCACATCCAATATCTAGAATATTATAATTTGGTTCTATTTTGATTTTAGACAAACCCCACTTTGCTAATTTTGCATGCCCTTTATTCATACCCTTGGCTATTATTCGTCCTATTTTTCCACTTGGTTTTCTTACTTGATTAACTAGTTTTTGTTTAAAGCCCATTTTAAATCTACTTGACGCCATATAATAAACCCATTGTTTTAAGTTCAAATTTCAACAATTTAGGTATTGGAATTTCATGAGTTGTCTCAATAAAATTAACCTCCTCAATACCCCATTTCTTAATATCTCTGATTAATTCTTCAATGTCACCAAATTTCTTTTTACTTTTAAATATATCTTGAAGAGAAAATGTCCCTCCTTTTTTCAAAACCCGAAAAGACTCACTGATGAGTTTTTTTTTATCTTTTGCGTCTCTAACTTCATGATACACGAAATTACTCATAATGGCATCAAATTCACCATCATTAAAGGGCAATTTTGAAGCATGCGCTTTTTGAAATACAACTTGATTTGCCACCCCCTCGATTTTGGCATTTTTTTCACACTTAAGTTTAGAATAATTCCATAGTTTTCCCCAATAATCAATTCCCCAAATTCTAGATGCAGGAAACTTCTTGGCGAGCTCTATTGCTAATGCTCCAGCTCCTGTGCCAATATCAAGCGCTTTGCCTTGTCCATTCCAAGATAATTTCTTGATGACTAAATTCCAAACCATGTATTGTAACTTTTTATTATGTACTGAAAATTTATAGTATAAATATATTAAATAAGAAAAAGGTAAAAAGAGCAATCCTGTAATTACCCATAATACTATTCTAACGACTAGAGAAATTGGGAATAAGGAAGGAATTAAAAAAATTAAAATTATGCCTATTAAGGCGTATAATAAATTTAATGGTACCCAATTTCCATAATTTGCTGATTCCCTGATATTTTATCACCAACAAATGTTATCTTTTATTCTTTATTATACTAAATGGAAGATACCTTCCTACTTGTGTGCTATAATTTTTATATTCTTCTCCAAATCGTTTAGCAAGGAATTTTTCCTCATCTCTTATTTTTGAATCAAAAGTCAAAATGTTAGCTATTAAGAAGATCAGTGAAATTATTGTCGGAATAATAAGAAAACTTCCAGTCACAAGTAAATAAACCCCCATAACAATGGGATTCCTCATTAACCTATAAATTCCAGTAGTGATTAGAGAGATTTCTTCTTTTGGAAGTTCAATCCTAAAGTTAGTTCCTAGCGCGATTGTTCCCCATAAATCTATTAGTAAACCTAAAGATATAATAATTATACCGATAAATATGAAAACGTCTGAAATTAAAAATTCAAAAACTAAAAAATTTAAGATTGTTTTACCATCTATGACAAATAAAATAATATATGTTAACCATGTAAAAATAGTATAAGGCGTTAATCTAGTCAATAATGAGGCTCCTTCATGTGTTCCATGAGGATCTTTGCCTTTCTTCTTTATTATAACCATAGGTACAAACAATCCTATAAGAAAGAACATAATAACTATGATAAAAAATATTTTAATAATAATTGGTTTAATCATTTTAAATTACCTCTTATTCTTTTAAAAAAACAAGAAATATCTTGGTACTTTTTTTTTATATTGCTGGTATGATTCTCCATATTGATCTGTTAAAGCTTTTTCTTCCCCTAGTATGCTAAAATGAGCACATAAAATTGTAATACATAGAAAAATCAGATTAATCCAAGAAGTGATTACTATTATTATTCCAGCAAACATGATATAAATCATAACCATTTGTGGATTACGAGATATTTTATATAATCTTCTAGTTATTGGTTTGTCTAAAGGTGCATTTCGATAATTGATGATAGCAATTCCCAGTCCTATTAAACCAACCGAATATAATACCGTTCCGATAATAAATTCTACTGATCCAAATTGTATAGCTGCTAAGAAAATCATTATAATATTAGCAAATGAAAATAATTTACCAATAGCTGTAATTATTTTTATTTTTTTATCCCATAAAGATCTATCGTATAATCGCTTTTTTACTTCTCTAGAACATGTACTCATCACTATAATAAAAATAATTAAATAGAATACGAAATAAATCCATCCATTTAATAACCCAATTGATAATTTCGGTATAATTTCCACTACTATCACTAAGTATTTTATATGCTTTTAGATTCCTATAAAATTTTTAATTATTGGGAGGTTATTCATTTAAAAATAATATTATACGTGACTTTTATCAATCTTATTCTTGACCTCCATTAATTATATAAAATATATAATCATATATAAACCTTTTAGTCATGCCTAAATAACTAAATTATATTGGCAATAAGAATCTCATTTAAACTAAATCGATGGTTTTTTATGACTAAAAATCTAAAATTAATCCTTTCTTATCATTAATAATGATTAAAGGAAAATTTCTCAAAGAATTAATATTCCAAGAAGATTAGCTTCGCTTTGATAATACTTTAAAAGTGGGTAAATTTATTCAGTATATCAAAGAGACTTTATGAAAAAAGTTAAGTCTAATTATAATAATAGAAAAAGTTCTAAGAAAAACATATCTAATTTTAAATCTTTTAATAATTTCATATTATTGTAAATATAAGCATAAATATGTTCTTCGCTAAAATATCTTAAACATAAATTCTCTCCTTTTACTTCCTTCAAAATATTTACAATTTGTCTAAGAATTGATTTTAAATACCTAATAACTAATTTTTTTTCACCCTTAATAAGGTTTATATCAATAATATTAAACCAAGCCTCTTTAGAATAGGAGATATTTTTCAATTCTGGATGATTTTTGTATTTTGCTTGATTTTTAATAGTATTATATGATTTATCGATGAGCTTTAAAATTTCAGTTTTGGATTTACTATACATTTTATGATCTATAAAATTTCTAATTGAAATTAATATGTGCTGAAAAACACCCAAGATATCAAAAAAATCTGCAACATGTGTTAAAGTTTCAACCTCTTCCCATTGATTGTAATAGTCCTCAATTACATCAAGAAAAGGTAAAAAGATATTAATATTTCCATTCCAGGTATGACCTTTTTTTTCCCATGCGGATTTAAATTCCTTTACGAATGCTTCTTTTATAACATTTAATCTCCCCATTAGCATTTCAGTTCTTACACTTTTGGTGTCTGCTGCCACAAAAAGTAATTGATACTCTGGCTCTAATATATAACTCCATCTTAATCCACCCATTTCTATAGATTCTAATGATTGCTTAAATTCAACCATAGAAAAATGATGAAACGCTGTTAAAAAACCAGAAACAATATCCTCATCAGCACTCGTTTTCAAAAATGATTTATATAATAATTTTGTTCCAGATTCGGAATCTAATATCCAAATGATCATAATCGGGATAATGTACTTTATTTAACTTTAAAATATATTCTTATGAGAATTTGAATTAATGATTTATATTAAATTATTCAATATTACTCTTTTAAATTTACTGAAAAATTCAGTTCTATTATTAAAATTAGAAATCTAAAGTTTTAATAGTTTTTTTTAGTTAAATAACTTATTATGGGTCTTTTAGTAGTTTTTTACTCAAGAACAGGTAATACAAAGAAGATTGGTGAATTAATTTCAAGAGAGCTAAGTTGCGAATATGAAGAAATATTTGATACTAAAAAGCGATCAGGATTTATAGGATTTCTTAAAGCTGGTGCAGATGCTACAAGAAAGAAATTAACAATCATTAAAGAGGTTGAAAAAAGTCCTGAATTATATGATTTAATTATAATGGGAACGCCTATATGGAATAGAAGAATGAGTACACCAATAAGAACATATATTACCGAGTATAGAAGTAAAATTAAGAATGTTGCCTTTTTTTGTACTATGGGTGGGAAAGGAGGTCATAAAGCCTTTGAAAGCATGGCAAAATTATGTGATAAACAAGCAATATCAACTCTGGAAATTAATAAAAAAGAAATTAAAGAAGGACTATATAGTAATAAAATTAGAAAATTTATTTTATCTTTGACTTAATTATTTCTTTGAAATATCTTACCTATACCTTGGTAAATCTTTAGACTTCTGATAGTATGATTTAATTCCTATTTCTTTCATCTGATTATTCATTTGAATCCACCTTCCCTTAAGATTAGAATCAAAATTAGTTTTTTCACATGGAAATTCATCACGTTGGAAGCATAATTCAATAATTTTACTTTAATAACAATTTCTTACTTCAAAATCAGGATATAAACAAGATCCTTTTTATAATAATTATTTTACAATTCTTTTAACTTCTTCATCCACCAGTAAAGATACTACTAAAATAAAATGGTAATATTGTTCTTATCTTGCTATAGACATTATAATACCTCCAAGAAAGGAATTATTTAAAAGTTCTCCTAAAAATTTATGATTTAAGGAAAAATTTAAATCTATTATTGATATAATTTATAATGAATATCCAATTGTGTGAATAATAAAATGAAAATACAAAAAAGAGTGATTATTGGTATAATATTAGCTGCTTTTATTGGTATTAGTTCTATTATTTTCGTTTGGTTAAGTTATTTTCCAGAAGGAAAAAGAGGGCCACCAGATCTAACAGATAGGGGGGCATTTTATTCTGATTTTTTTCCAACTGCGGTTAAACCTGGTTTTACTACTTTTCAAGTATGGTGTCATGTTGGGAATATTGGTGAATCATCAACAAGTGATTTTAATATATCATATTACGCTTCGACTGATACTATTATTTCAGCAGATGATTATTTAATAGGAATTGATACAGTCTCATCAATATCTTCTATGAATTTTAGTTTTTCGGGGTTGGACGGTGTATTTCCAAATAGTGGAATCCCAGATGGAATATACTATGTTGGTTGGATTATTGATAGTACAGATGATGTGAATGAATTTGATGAAACAAATAATATCGCCTATGTGAGTTCTAAACAATTGATAGTCGACAGTCTAGGCCCATCTAGTTCTATATCTTATATTCCCGAATCTTTACCAAATATTATTAATAATAGTACAAGTTTCACTTTATTAGCAGATGATGGTATGGGTTCAGGTCTAGATAGCATCGAATATAGAATAGATGATGGAACATGGACCTCATATACAGGACCATTCACATTAGAGGGCTATGCTAAAAACACACACACTATTGATTACTATTCCATAGATAACGTTGGTAATGAAGAAACTGTTAATAGCGAAATTGTGAATTTATATATCCCTTCTTTATATTCAGGCGTTCTATTTGCTCCAGGAGCTCCAATTGACACTCCAGAGGATCGAATAATTAGGGTCGGGATTCTAGATGACCTAAATTGGGTAACGGGCAAAGGTACATTTCAAGGATCATATTTGGCAATAGAGCAAATAAATTCTGTTGGTGGCATTACTATCTCCAGTTCTACAGATCCCAGCTTTCCTAATGGGACATATTATTTTGGACTCATAGCGGAAAATACCTATGAAGCCGAACTCTCTCTCGATATAAATAAAGGAATAAATGCCACAAATAAAATGATGACACAACATAACACTGATTTTGTGATTGGCGGATTCAGAACAGAAGCAGTAAACGCATATAGAGAAATTATAATGGATGAGCAGAAAATCTTCATAAATACAGGTGCAGCTTCAGATACATTATGTGAAGATGTTGGACTTAATTATTCAAAGTATAAATATTGGTTCCGAGCAATGCCAATCAATAGTAGTTCTTTAGCAAGTGAAATTTGTAAGTTTTATGCTTTAGCTCTTAAGCCTGCGTTGGAGGCGGCATTAGGTACAGTTGTAAACAAGGTTGGAATTTTAAGGGAAGATCTTATTTGGACAGATAAAATGTCAGCTGTTTTAAATGGATATGATGTATCTTATGGAAACTATGGGTTCAATAATAATCCTTGGTTTAATTTTACTATTGTGGAAGAAATAGCGTTTCCAATCACAGCTACACCACTAGATTTTTATGGATATATTTCCCAATTACAAGATTCTGGAGCACAAATAGTATGTCCTCTCATCTCATCTCCCACTGGGCTTTATATGAGCACTGCATATGGTAGTGTGCAACCAGACTTCATTATTGCTGGAATTAATGTTATGTCACAGTTAGAAATTTTTTGGTTACAAACACTTGGAGATTGTGCGTATGAATTATTGATGCAATCAACAACACGCACGAATAAAACTACTTTAACCATACCAATGTGGGATGCGTATGTAGATTTATGGGATAAGGATCCTTTTTATACGGCAATAGGATCCTTTGATTCCGTTTATATGCTTTTAGACGCGATTATTGCTGCTCAATCGAATGATTCTGATGATATAGTAATCCAGTTAGAGACAATAAACAAGGCAAATCCAATGGAAGGAGCTGGGGGTAATATTGCATTTAATTCCAACCATGATTTAATTGAAGGATATGATCCAATAACTAAGAAAATTTATTCTGTTGCATTATGGGTACAATGGCAAACGGGTGGAACAAAGTCAATTGTGTCATCAGGGGGTCATATATATCCAGAATGGATTGTGGATGCACCTATACAGATTCCACCTTGGCTATAAATTCCTAAATTTAACTATATTTTTTCTTTTTTTTTTTCCTTTTGTACTAATACCTTGGTAAATTTTTAGTTTTTTGGTAATATGAACTTATTCCTATTTCTTTCATCTCATTATTCATTTGAATCCACCTTCTCTTAAGATCAGGATCAAAATTAGTTTTTTCACAAGGAAATTCATCACATTGGAAGCAAAAGTCAACATTTTTACTTTTATAACAATCTCTTACTCCACAATCAGGATAAAAACAAGATCCTTTTCTACATCCATTGCAATTATCCTGTGTTAAATAGATAAGTAGTTCTTTAAAAGAAGGATAATTTTTAAATACCGGAAGAAATATTGAGAATCTTTCGGCATATCTATCAAAAGATCCTAAAAGTTCTTGTAATTTTATGCTATTTTTCCTTATTTCTCCATTAGAGTTTGCAAAACACTTACGACAATTAAGCCCACATGGAGCAAGAATATCTAATATCTCTTTATATTTCATTTCTATATCTTTTCTCACACTTTTTTTCAAATTTTATTAGAAATTTTACTTTTAATTTTCATCTATAAATGCCAGATATAAATATTAAGATCAATGAAATCATCTTCATCAAAAACAATCCCCTCTAATTCTAATAGCTTTTTCTGTAATTCATAACCTCCATCATAAGGCAATGAAATCCCTCCCTTACTATTAATAACTCTATGCCATGGTAAATTATCTTTCCTCGAACAAGAATGCAATATCCATGCTACCTGTCGTGCAGCACGTGGATTTTCCGCATAAGCGGCAATTTGACCATATGTTGCAACCTTTCCACTCGGAATTTGTTTAATTAGTTGTTTTACTCGCTCGCTAAATGTATCATTCATATTAATGTCATCTTAAACAAATTTGATTACTAGACACATAATATATTATAAATGTGAATACATAAAACATGTTCGAATTTAATTTTATATGTAAATTTTCCTTATTTAATTTAAAAATTCGATAATTTTTATGTGAAAGAAATTTGACAGACAAGGATTTAATTAAGGAAGAAGTAAAAATAAATAACTTAGATGAAATGCTAGATTATCAAGAAGGCTCAGTAGTTAGTAGAACTCTAATAAATAAGGAAGAAGGTACAGTCACTTTATTCTCTTTTGATAAAGATGAAGGATTAAGTGAACATACCACCCCATTTGATGCTCTTGTATATATAATCGATGGAAAAGCTAAAATTACAATTTCTAAAAAAGAATTTGTTTTAGAGAAGGGGCAAATGATTATCATGCCTGCAAATGAACCCCACGCATTAAAGGCACTCGAAAAGTACAAAATGATGTTAATAATGATTAAAACCATTTAAAAAGTATTTATTTATTCTTTTTACAATTTTTTTTATAAGCAATATTTAAAGCCACTTTACTTTTGCTGACCTACGAGGTGGTATTCTATAATATTTCACTCGAGGGAATCCAACTGTTAAAGTATAACCTACTAAATGATTTTGTGGAAATTGAATTACTTTAGCAACATTCTCAAACTCATTTATAGCGACTGTTGCAATTCCCAACGAACATGTTCCTAATCCCGATGATTCTGCTGCTAACATGATGTTGGTAGCTGCTACAGAACAATCTTGAATTAATGTAACTGTTTTTTTAGGAGCATGAATAATAATTAATTCTCCATTCCAGCGCCAAAAATCCTCACCTCGTTCAATTCCCTTAAGTGTATCATTAAAATATGGAAGAGTACCCTCAATTATCTTTAGGGAGTTTTTTTCAATAGACTTTCTATATTCTCTCCATTTACTACGTTCAGCATAAATTTTAGAAAGTGCTATAAATCCCTTAGTAATTTCATCTGAAAATTTTTTCAAAAGTTCAGGATCACGCAAAATTGTAAAATTTACCAATTGATCATTATGACCTGTAGGAGAATATATTCCTGCTTCAAGAAGTTTATTCCATAAATCTTCTGGAATTGGTTCAGATCTAAAATTTCTTATAGATCTTCGAGCTTTAATTAGATTTAATAATGTTTTGTAAGGGGGAAGCTCAAAATCTTCCAAACTCTCTTTTTTCTCTTCTTCAGGGTAAAATCTTAATTTTATTGCATTAACTGGACAAACTGCAAAACAATGTCCACATTCCATACATAAAATTTCAGTAGACCGTCTCATAACTAGATTATCATCTCTAAAATAGTAAAGTCTTAAAGGGCATGCACGTGTGCATGCTTTACATTTAGTACAAACATCAAGATCTACTTCAATTTTAGGGTTCACAATTTTATGAACTTTAACCATTTTTAACACTTTAAAATTCTAAAATTATTTATTTTTATGAATTAATTATCTCTTATTTATATAATCTTCAGTTTTTCAACTTTCAACATCCAGTCCGCTAATCTTTTTAGAAAAAGTTATAAAAGGAAAGAAAAAAATATAATAAAAAATAGTAAAAATTTTATTCCAGAACTTCTGAAACTTTTTTGTTGTCTTTAAAAATAGCGTTTGCCTTTTCCATTATATCAGGAATATTAATTTGTTGTGGACACTTATCCAGACATTCCTCGCATTGAATGCATAGAGAGGCTGCTCCTTCAACTTCTTCTCCTTCTGATATCTTTTTTTCTAAATCTTCTTGGGTTTTAACCATTCTATTATAAAAAAATGCAATTCTTGGTTTACGTCTTTCACCCCAATATGCAATTTCATTTATAAGCATTAGAACGCTTGGAATAGTTACTCCATTTGGGCAGGGCATACAATATCCACAACTTGTGCAAGGTACTATATCATATTTCTTGTATGCTTTTCGTAAATTAAAAATTGTATGTAATTCTTCTTCAGATAGAATATTAATTCCTGATTTATCAGCAGATTCTACATTTTCTATAACTTGTTGCATATTACTCATACCACTTAATACAACTGAAACTTCAGGTTGATTCCAAAGGAATTGTAAAGCCCAATCAGCCATACTCCTTATTACCTTCGAGTTTTCCAATACTTCCTTAATCTCTGGCTTTGCCTCTAATTTATTCTCTGGAATAGCCAATTTCCCGCCTCGAATTGGTTCCATAATAATAACTGCAATGTTTTTACTTCCAGCATATGTTAATCCATTAGTACCTGCTTGATAATCGATATCTAGATAATTATGTTGGATTTGACAACAGTCCCAATCATAATAATCAATTATCTCTTGAAATACTTCAAAACTATCATGAAATGAGAAACCTATGTATTGAAATAAACCAATATCTCTAGCTTCTTCCATTTTTTCGATTAAATTAAGCTTTTTAATTTTTTCAAATCGTCCTTTGTTTAATCCATGAAATAAATAAATATCCGGATTTGTTTGTAATCTCCCAATCTGTTCGTTAAGATATTTGTCAAAATCCTCTCTTTTTTTAACTAACCAAATAGGTAATTTTGTAGTGAGATGAACTTTTTCACGATAACCATCTTTTAATGCTTTTCCAACTATTACTTCACTATTACCATCATGATAAGGATATGCTGTATCAACATAATTTACTCCATGATCAATTGCATAACGAATCATTTTAATCGCTTCATCTTCGATTATTTTAAAATTCTGTTCTACTGGTAATCGCATAGCTCCAAAACCTAAAGCAGATACTTCCCAACCCAATGAACCCATTTTTCGATACTTCATAATCATCTAAAATTAATTGTTTTTGTATAAAGATATGCTAAAAAATATTAATTTTTTGTTTAAGAAAGATATACATAACCTAAAATGATATTTTCATTTTTAATTAATCATAAATCTTCTGAATAAATTAAATTCAATCAGATATATTATGAATCTTTATGATTTAATGATGGAAAGACGATCTGTTAGATACTTTAAAGATACAAAAATTCCAGATCATATCCTTGAAAAACTTATTCAAGTTGCTAATAATGCTCCATCAGGAGGAAACATTCAACCAATATCAATCATCATTGTACAAGGGGTCGAAGGAAAGAAAAAATTAACAGAATTTGTTGGAGGTCAACCTTGGGTAAAAAATGCACCTTTATCCATGATTTTTTGTATAGATTTCTATAGGATAAAAAAATGGACTCTCAAGTCTGATACTAATTTTCAGGGAGAAAATTCCCTTTCCCATTTTTTAATTGCCTATGCTGATCTTATGTGTGCTGCCCAAAATGTTGTCATCTTAGCTGAAAACTATGGACTTGGGTCCGTTTACGTGGGATCAATTCAATCTAAGATTGATAATGCGAGGGAGTATTTCTCAATACCTAAGTATGTACTTCCTATGATGATTTTATCGATAGGATATCCAGAATCTATTCCAGAATTCATTCCTAAATTAAAACACAACTTAATTGCTCATAATGAAAAATATAAAATTTTAAGTGATGACGAGATAGTAGAAGCTTATAATAATAAATATGGGGATTTCGATATAAATGTAGATAAGTATCTTGAAAAAGCTTATATAGAAGTTGTTGAGGCAAGTAAACAACATAAAACTAGTTGGATAAAACTGGTTAAAAAAAGGATGAAAAAGTTGGAGATAAGAAATCATGCACAATTCTTATTTAAATTAAGATACCCCTCTAAGGCAATGGTCGAATTCAATGAAAAACAAATTCAAGCATTCAAAAATGCTGGATTTGATATATTTCAATAGAAGCACAATAAATCAATTTTATATTTTTGCTGATTTTTTTCACACATTAATCCCTAAAGGTCCTTTAATAAGCTAATTTTCTAATTCACGTTCAAATTAATTATATTTAATGATTTCCAAATACATTTCGAACCTTTTTGAATAACATTATCCTTTAAGAAAATATTTGAGGAAAGTATTATTTTAAATTTTAATTAAATTTAAAAAGGTATTGAACGATGGAAAACCCGAGAAAATCTCCTACATATCAAAATAATAAAGTTAATACCAAATACTCGGGGGGAGATTATCGGACATGGCCAATTTTTGTGCTTGCCTTTGTAAGGTTGTTTTATCTTTCAATTTTTGAAAGAGCTCTATTTAATTATCTTTATTTCGTAATAGATATTAGAGAAAGTACTTTAGGTTTCATATCTTCTGCAGGAGCAATTACTTATATTGTTGCACCCATAATAGGGCAATTGCTAACAACTAAATTTTTAGGGATTAGAAATGCTCTTATATTAAATTCGATTTTGACCCCATTTCTAACAGTAGCTCAAATATTATACCCTGAGGCTTGGTTTTTAATTATCTGCCGAATATTATTGGGATTAACATTGGGATTATTTTGGCCAAATTGTCTAAATCTATTAAGTAAGTGGCAAAAAGTAAGTAGTATTGAAAAATCAAAGAAAAATTTTGCTCTATTTAATCTTTCTTGGAATTCTGGTTTTATTATCGGGCTTCTTGTCGGTTTTCTCTGGGCGTTTTCTTTAAATGATTTTTCTGCAATGATAATTTCTTGGTTATTATCATTTTTATTAATCCCTTTAAGTTTCTTCATAAAAAAGGAAAAGGGATCTGCTATTTTAAAAAAAGGTGTAATTTATCAAACAGAAGACCCCCTTTCTCACTTAGATATTAAAGAAGATTTAGTAGTCAACTCACAAACACCTATGATTGTATACCCTGTACTTTTTTCATGGTTTAGTATAATGTTTTTAACAATATCAAAATCAACATTTATTTTTGGCTATCCAATTCTTCTAAAAGCCCTTTTATCTGATGAATTCTCTTATCTAACCTATCTTGTACAATGTGGACTACAATTTATGCAACTATTAGGTTTAACCTGGATAAATTCAATGAAAATTCATAGTAGAAAAATAGCCACCTTGTTGAGTTTCATAGCAGTAATCCTAATTTCATTCACAATTGTTCTTTTGGGAAATATCTGGTATATTTCAATAATAACAGCTATTGTTGGGCTGTTCTTAGGATTAATTCACGGGGTTGGAATGAAAATTATGCTTGAATATGGAACAGCTGAGAATTCAACAAGATATTCGACCATTAATGAAATTATCGTAGGAATGGGATTTGGGTTAACTCCCATAATAGCAGGATACGTTATGGAGATTGAAATATATGCAATACACTATTTTCTTATATTTGGGGGGCTATTAATTTTCTTCATTTTAACTTACCTATCACGAAATATTAAAAAAGAGCAGATTTAGGGAAATTAATAAATTAATATTAGGTTTTAGAAATATTTTCATCTTTAATAAGACCTTCTAAATGATTTTTTAATTGTATTTCCAAATCTAAATTACGTGGATATCCTTTTTTTGTGTTTTCAGAAAACAAGTTTCTTAAATACAGTTCAATATCCTTTGAAGACCCTAATTTCTCGATTAAACTGTCAATTTCGTACTGATTATCTACAACATTAGTTAAAAACATATAAATCATTATGCTTATAGCTTCTTCCAGATCCCGTGCTCCAACTACTAGAATACTATTATCATTGAATAAATTACCATGATAGCTAAAGAGATTTGTATTCCCCCATTTTATAATCTTGTATTTTAAGAAATCTAATACTCCAATTATTTCTAAAGGTGATTTTCCTTTATTAAGCTTAAAAAATATCCCACACTCTGCCTTTTGCTCATAAATTGTTATTAAATTATTTATTTGTATTTTTAGGGAAACTTTCAATGATGAAGAATTTTTATTTTGTATATTATAATGCTATCAAATTAAGAAATCCTATTATAGATTGTGCCTATTAAACGAGAAAATAGAGATATCTTTTCAGTTATATTAATAAAAAAAGAAAAAAAAGAAATTTTTATTCTATTTTAATATTAACAGTATCTTTCATTATATCTAAATAAGGAACCTCAATCTTTAGTAATCCATTTCTATAGGTCGATTTCGCTTTGTCAGGATCGATTGGGCAACATAATTGATAGAGACCACCGTAATTTAATGAATCGGTTTCACCATATACAATTAAATTGTTTTTATTCATCTTTAACTTAATAGTATCTTTCTCTACACCAGGTAAAATAACTTCTATTATATAACCTGTGCTATCTTCATTCTCATATGTACATATCTCTGGAATGATTGTTCTCGTTATAGCTTCTTCCTTAACTTCCTCAATATCACTTTTTTCTTCTACTTTTGCTATTTCTGCCAATAATTTCACCATATATTTTTTATATTTAATAATTACTTTAAAATGAAAAAGTAGGCTTTTTTATGTTTGTATAATAAAAAATCAAGAGATCTTCTAAAATTGATTTAAAAAGTAAAGTAAATAATAGTATTCACTTTTACGATTTAAGATTTTTAGGAAATTGAATGAATTAATTGCTATAATTATGAATAATTTCATTTTTGAGATGTTTTAAGGAAACATTTTTTTATATCTTTAACTTTAATTCATTTAATCTTTCATATCTCAAAGATAATTCAAATAAGCTGTGTAAATTTAAAGTTAAAATGGAAGAACTCGATAAATTTGACACGAAGATAAGAAACTATTCTTTAATTATAATAATTGTAGCGATAGTTTTATTAATTATCTGGGTTATATTGTATACAAATTCACCAGAAAAAGCATCTCCACTATTAATGGCTATTGGTATTGCATTATTACTTGGTGGTATTTTATTATTAACAAGGATACAATATGTAATATGGATAAAAAAAAGGTATGAATAAAAGATAAAATTAAAAAAAAGTATTATTTATAATTTAGATTAATTATCAAAGTATTATAGCTTTAAAGCCATAAATTTCTGGTAATCTCTCATGCTCATAAGTGGTTCAATTTTATATACATATCCTTCAATATCCACAAATTCCTGCTGCAATTTTACTATATATATTTCTGCTTCAGCTACCTTATCGTCTGCGACATATATAAGATTGTAGGCTTTTACACCTTCTTTTCCGTCAGCAGTCGAGAAAGCACGCCATTTTACTATGTAATCTGGCATTTTAGTATATTTCATAGCCTTACTGGTGACTTCATTAATTTTATTGAAAGGATACCATGCAGTAAGCATAAAAACAACCATTTTTTAAATTCACCCTTTTAAACTTAATTAAGAAATTAAAATGCAATTTAAGTAAGTAATATTGTTTTCTTTAGATATTTAAGTGTTTACAATTATGTAGAAAACTCTTAATAATAATATCCTAAATCAATGATAAGTGCTTCTCTCAATAAAAATTTCATTATTTCCATTAAAAATTCATAATAGAATATAAACAAAAAATTTTTTAATAAGAAAGAAGAATCTAATCTAAAATCTAGTTAATTTGAATTATGAAGACATTAAATTTATTAAAAAGAGGATTTATTTTTGTAATCTTATTAAGTTTATTTACCGTATTATTTCAGAATTTAGATGTTGTTTCGTCAAATGGTAGTGAACATTCTCTTAATATTAACTTGAATTTCGAAATGGTTGAAAATTCAATTAATCAGGGTTTTCATAATAATGTGGATTCAATTGACATTGAATTGCCATCTTCTTCATGGAACATAGAAAATATTGAACTAAATTTCACAAATATAAAAAATCTAGGCACAGAGATAGAAAATATCGAAAATAAAAGTTATTCGGGAATTTATCATACGATTTATTACCAAAATGTTAATGATAGAGAGCAAGGATTAGCAGTACAATTACATTTAAATGAATCCGAGACACTGCATGGAATATACCTATATGGAAGGAGAGAAAATACCCCCTCTCCTAAAGTTATTCAAGTTCAAATAAGAGGATATGATACAGCAAACGAGATCCCTAATAATACTATATATTTGACTATGGATATCAATATGTCAAATGCAGAAGGATGGTATTTGCAAGACTTTCTTTCACCCTCACCATTATTATTACCAAAAGGAGATTATTTTTTAGTCTTAAATGGCTCGAATATTATTTCAGTAAACGATAATGAATATTACTGGTATTATAACAATATTGATCCAAAAAATCCAAATTTATTAATCTCTCGATTTATAGAGGGTATTTGGACTACGGGAATATCAAATTCCCCCTTTTTATATAAATTAATTCGAGAAACAGGAGTTCCTGTTTATCCAGAAGATATTAATATGACTATTGAAATTGATAATGAGTATTATGAAATTCAAAATGGACCTTCTATTGGATCTGGTAATTTACCCCTTACTCCACTAATTTTTTCTCCTAATAGTGAACAAATTAACCTTCCTATTTTTAACAATAATTCAGCAATTCTGATTTTCGATGTAGATTATTTATTGAATACGCATAATATTTTCTTATCCCCTGCTTCAGTAACAATTAAAGCTAATTCTACTAATGAATGGATAGTAAGACCTTCCATTACACGATATTCAAGCAATTGTTCAATAGAATTCTACTATCCTTCACAATGGAAGAACTTTTCAATTTATAAAGATTTGTTAGATATAACCAACAATGTAACAATCAACCCTACAGAAAATCTCTTATGTATACCACATAATATAATTTCAGATGGGGCAGAATGGGAAATAAAAGCTTATTCTCCAAACATTAACTTTAATATTAATACTATTACAACTGAATTTGAAATTGGGGAAGAATTAGTATTTTCAATTAGTCCTCCTGTTTTACCTGGAAATTATACATTTCAATTAATTGATCCTCTCGGTTCTGTTGAATTTGAAATAAAAAAGACAATTCCACCTGATAATAATGTATTTTCTTATAATTTGCCTTCAGGTATTTTAGAAGGTAACTATATTGCATATTTATATTGGAATAATCAAACTGATGCAGGAGTTCAAACACAAGTATTTACCATCACTTCTGTCCCAGTTTCTACTGGGTCTAGCCCCGATTTTTCACTATTTCTTATTATCGGCATTATTATAATTGCTGCTGCTTTTATGGGATTCATAGGTTATACAATCCTCAAAAAGCGCGAAACAAAAGGTAGAAAAAGATTAAAACTAATCTTAGAAGAATGCACAGATGTTATGAATTTAAAATATATCATTGTTCTTGATAAGAAATCCGGTATTGATTTATACGCAGAGTCATTTGAAGAAAAAGAATTTGATTTAACATTAATTGCGGGATATCTACAAGCATTGCATAATTTTGGAACAGAAGTGTTAGAAGGAACTAAAGACTCACGCACAATTAAATTAGAGTATCGTGGCTCAATCCTTTTAATGGTTGAGTTTGTAAATTTAAGAATAATCATAATAATGAAAGAAAATCCCTCTAAAAACTTTTTATACTCTATTGAGTCTTTAGCTTATGATATATACAAAAATTATGGTAACTTAATTGATCAATTTGATGGAAATCTTAAACCATTTCGAGGAATAAAGAATTTAGTGGAAAAGCATATGAATATTACACTCCTTTATCCATTAAAAATTGTAATACCTAAAAAAGCTGATCTAAACCAAAATGAGAAAGAAATGATTAAAAGAGCTTTAGATTTTATGAAACAACATAAATTTAATTACTTTTATGCTATTTACTTACTTCCGGAAAATGTGTGTACTCCAAAAGATTATGAAGCAATTCTTTCTTTAATAAAAAAAGGAATTTTTCGACCAGTTGAATAATCATCTATTTTTACTTAAATTATTATTTTATTCCTATTCAAATTCAAATGATTTTAATAAAAGAAATTTAATTTTGTAAATCACAAACATTTAAATATGAAAATGACTATTTATTTTTACAGTAAAAACTTTTATAGTAAAAAAAGCTTTTACCAAAAACTGATGTGAAAAATTATGGCAAAAAAGAAAGAAAAGAAAAAACCAATATTCGAAAAAGTCGGACTTGTATTTAGAAGCCCTGTAAGAGCTGATATTTTACGAGAACTCTCGGAAAGTCCTCAAAGACCTAAAAAAATGGCTGATAATATCGGTATTCAAAAACAAAGTTTAAATTATCATCTAAATGCTCTTAAACGAGGTGGTCTAATAAAAACTCATACAGAAGAAATACCTGAGCCTGATCTAAAAATAGAAAAAGGAACAAGAATAAATGGAAAAACTGACAATGGCAAAATCCAAGTCTCTTATGGGGTAGAACTTACTAAAAATGGCGAAGATATTGTTAACCAATTTATAAGTCCGCTTTATGAAAAAGAGGTTGCCAAAAAAAAAGAAGAAAATAAAAATAATATAAAGGAGGATGAGTAAGTTTGAAAAATGAAAGTATTCAAATTGTAGAATCTATGTTTAAAAATCCATTAGGTTTTCTTAAGTTAGAATCTCCTCAAGTTTATAGAAATATGACTGTTATCCCTATTATAGTTCAGGATGATAAATTTATTGAATTTATTACAATAAAAGAAGCTGAAGAATTAGAATTAATAGAAATTGTTGAAACTGATGCAGTTGGCGAATTAGAAGTTATAAATAAAAGTGATAAACAGATATTAATTCCATTCGGAATGACCGTTCACGGTGGAAAACAAGATAGAACAATCTGGGAACCAATTTTATTACCCGTCGGAGGAAAACAATCTATCGTCAAGCAAAATCCTGGAAATCCTACTCAGAAATATAAAATCCCCGCAAAATGTGTAGAACAATCACGATGGAGTTATAAGAAGGGACGAGGGTTTAAGTCTTCAAATACACGACTGCACCCTAATGTTGCATTTGAGGCAATTTCAGCAGCAGGTCAGGGTGCAGTTTGGGATGAGATCCAGTCCCATAGAGTTGAAATGAATTACGACATTGCTGTTGCTCCTACTCAAAGTTATCTTGAAATGACACAGGAATCTGAAAAACAAACAGAAAAGATGGTCAATAATTTCAAGAATGTAGAAAATCAGTGTGGAATTGCTGTGTTTATAAACGGGGAATTTACCGGAATTGAATTTTATGCTAACTCTGAGGCATGGAAATATATGAGTAATGATATTCTTAAAGCCTTTTCAATTGAAGCCTTAAGATTTAAAGACAAACCACAGAAAAAAGAAATAAAGGAATATCATGATGAACTTATTAAGATTTTAAATAGTTTAAAATTTGAATTCTCAATAAGAGAAGGAGTTGGTCTCGGAAACGTAGTCGAATTCAATTCTAACAATAATAAATGGCGCGGAATTACCTTAGTTCATGATAAAACCATGGCACAGTTTTACTTAGTCTCAAAAAGAGGAGGTTATCAAAATCAACCACGCTCAAATATACAATTTCAAACAGTAATTGACCAGCGGTTTGTATAATTTAAGAATTAGAGATCTGATATAATTAATTCCTATTTTTTTTTAATTAATTTTTATTATATAAGCTCTGAAATTGCTAAGAATTAAAAGTTTTAAGTCTAATTATGCACAATGTAAAAAATTAATCCTTAAAACAGTTTTGCCCTGGTTTAGAAAGAAAAGAAAAGACTAATATTAATTTTTACTTTTTTTTTTTAAATTTTTACTTTTCGAACTTTGAAAGAGCATAAGTTTCTAAAACCCTTTTGATTTCATAGTCTAACCTATCAGCTAATTTTTTGTTAGCATCACCACAAGATTTTAAAATTTTTTTCGCTTGTTCAGCATATAATTTCTGTTTTTCTTCAGTCCAAATATCTCCCTTTTCCATAAGATTATCTATTCTGTCAGCCATTTTAATTATTTTTGCTTCTTTTGATTTTTCTATAAAATTTTCAAGCCATTTTTCTTTTTTACTACCTATAGCCCCATCAGGTTTAGTAAGTTCAGCAACAATTAGGGAAACTGATTTTCCAAATTGAGTTTCAATTTCTTTCAAACTGGTGTCAGTATCTTCAACTAAATCATGAAATAACGCTGCGATCATCAGATCTTCATGTTCAAATTCGTTAAAACCAGTTGCTCTTAAAATTGAAGTAACTCGAATTGGATGAATGACATAAGGGACATTCTTAGCCTTTCGTTTTAGGTTGCCATGTTTAATAAATGCAAAGGATATTGCATTCCAATAATTTGAAAAATTTTTCATATTCAAAAAACAATAACTTCTTGTGCTGATATAGTTAAAAATGGTTTATAAGATATATTTATATTAGATTTTTAATATTGTATTAAAAATTCTCAGGGAGAGCCATTCCAAGATATAATATAATCTAATCCTTCGATTTCATTAACTTTTGGTTGGAGGAATTCCCAATTTCCTCCAATTTCAAGTTTCCTAGCAGTTAGGTCAAAATGGCAAATTGCAATTCCTATATCGAGGTGTATAAACATACTATATTTAATACCAAACTTACTTTTCGAACTTTTTACATAGAAATGGTAAATATTATTATCTGATTCTTTAACAATTCTCCATGGCTGTTTATTTCCAGCAGAAGGACCAAGGCGAACCATTTCAAGCAGAGGAACATACTTTCCAGCTTCTTCTTGGTTGAGAGGTGTATTAAAATTATCATTGAAAAAGAGTTTATCCCATTGATATCGATCTTTTGCCTTGGCAAACTTACGGATTACTTTTTCTTTAAAGCTGCGATTTTCTGGAGTATATCCTATAGGAGAAATTGCTGGAACTATTTCATTTGAATTACAATTAATTTTTGCAGAAAACAAACTGCGATTGAAGGTTCCCCCTAACCAACACGTACCTAGTCCCATATCAGTAGCAGCTAAAATAATCGATTCCATTAAATAACCATAGTTTTCAAGGTTATATTTTGATTTTTCAGTAGCGCCCACTATGAATTCTTGAGCTCCTGAGATTAATCCATACGTTCCTAACTTTTTCTTTTCATTTGGTTCAAACTCAGGTACACTAATGAGTTCAAATCGACATTTACCAGAAATCTTACTAAACGGGCTTGAGAAATTTTTAAGGGTAAGTATTTCTTTTAAACGTTCTTCCTTATCTTTTTCGATTGGTATAGGAGAATAGGTTCTCCATGAAGTACGCTCTTTTATGATTTCTGTTATTGGTTTAGAGAAGATCATAATAATGATTAATATAGAAATAATAATAAGTTTGTTAAATCATATTAGGAATGCAATCTTTTCGCATATTCTTTCACACTCAAAAAATAATAATCCAAGTTGAACATCTATGTTTGTAGAAAGCATTAAAACAGCATGAGGTCCTGCCTGTACTAATATTAAGTATCCTTCTGTTCCCTTAATAAAAAGTTCATTGAAATCTCCTCTCTCCATTTCTTTTATAGCCCTTTCTGCCAAAGAAAGTAGTGTAGCTGACATGGCCGCGATTCTTGTTTCATCTAAACGATGAGAAATAGCAGAAATAATTGGGAGGCCCTCAGTAGTGATTACTGCTGCGGCATTAATATTTGGATTTTTAATTAAAAACATATGCAATAACGCTTCTAAATTTTTCCCAAGATCCTCATCATTAACCTTTGGATCCTCTATATAACCATTTAATTCCATGAGTGTGTATAACTATTTAGCTACTTAATTAATAATTGAATCAATTTTATGTAAGTCTTTAAATATGTAATAATCAATACATTCATCATTTTTTAATAATCATATTGCCCAGATAATATGTACTATAATTTTATATTATTTTGTTGATTAGATATAAAAATAATAATTTTAAAATAATTAAGGAAAAATACCGAGTTATGTTTTCGAATTCTTTAAATCATTTATTTACTTATTTTTAAGCTTTAATTCTTTTCGTAGATCCTCAAGTTCTTTTTCTTTAATCTTTACAGAATTTGCAATAATTTTCATTTCGTTAATTTGTGATCTTATGAGTTTATCTTTCGATTGGAGGGAATCTTTTAAATTGCTTATTTGTTTATCTTTAAATTTAACTAGCTTTCTTAATTCTTCAATTTCCTCCTCTTTTCTTAATAGTAAATCTTTCAAATTTTTAATTTCATATTCCTCTGATTCTAAATAATCACTTAAAACTGTAAATTTTGGGTTATTCCCTTTCTCATAAACAACTTTTTTCTCTCTGAACGTACTAGAACTTATTAATCCATCATGATACAAAGTAATTACAATTGCATATTCAAAAAAAGCTTCAGTAAAATCTTCTGTAGACTCTATTAAAATTATATTATTTGGATTAATCTTAGCATTTTTAAAAGAATCTATTAATTTTTCAACAGTAGATGAATTATCAGATTTCACATATATAACAAGATTCGCACCCTTGTAATACATAGCCTTTATTGTCTTAAACATTTGATCTTGACTTAAGATCCAAACTTGAGCTCTTATCCCTTTACCATATAGATTAAAATCTTTAGAATAAAAATCTACTCCTATAACTACCTTAGTTTGTGCATCATCAATTACTTCCTCTAAAAATCCGTTGTCAATCTCATTTTTTAAGTTATCATCAATCCGACCATCGAAAACTACTTTATAAGTGATGACTGTCATTGTGTTTCCTTTCTTTTAAGAATTCAAAAATTTGACTAATTATTATTTGTTTCTCTTTTATATATTATTAATAAGAACAAATAGTTATTAATAATTTAAATCGCTTTATCCTTTTTCAAAAAAAAATTAGAATTGAAATAATTCTTTTGGATTTTTGAAAATTTTTAAAAAAATTTTGCTATATAATTTTTTTTAAGATTTTGAATTAATTTAGCTTATAATCTTTTAAAGTTCCATAATTTTCAATTTTATTATATTTTTTATTTTTTGATAAAAAATACACAAATATAGGAGCATTGTCAAGTACTGGAAAAATCTCAAACAATTGAGTATCTCCCTCTCTAATAGTTTGTAGCACCGTTGGCATATGATGTTTAAAAATTCTATATCTTAATGCGGCCCATCCAAAAACTAACCCGCCACTAACATGTGCATATACATGCAATTCCTCCTTATCATCAATTCTTTGCCATTCTGCTAAAATCTCATCCCTCATAAAACGAGTATAAAATCCTGAGATCTGATTGTAATCATAATCACAATCTATTGTCAAATATAATTCTCCTGTGGAATCTGAATGAGTGAGTGTATATTTCCGAGGAATGAAATCTTTGTCTTTCTCTAAAGATTCTCTACAGTTTGTATGCAATTTTTCTCTATTTAAAGATGACATAAGTTCTATTACCAAGAATTAATTAAAATTTGATTTATTCTAAAAGTTTTTTTTTCCAAAGACCCAATATTGAAATTCCCCTCCTCTAACTAAGACACCCTCAAAAATAATTAAAAATCCTGCTTCCTTTACTAGGTGTAATGTAATTTGCGGGTCATGATTACTCCAAAACATTGGAGCTCCAAAAAAATCATTAATCCCCTCTGATTCAGATACGCCAGTATTAATTAATAAAATTCCCCCTGGCTTCAAGATATTATAAAATTGTTTAAATATGGAGGGATGGTTTTTTTTGGGTACATGAAAAAGAGCATAAACAGAGATAATACCATCGAATGTATTTTCATCAAATTTTAAATTATTCATATCTATTTTAAAAAAATTTGCGTTCGGGACATTCTTCTTTGCCATGTTTATCATCACATCTGAAATGTCTATACCAGTTACATCTATATTTCTTTGAACTAAGTATTTAGCTGTTGGTATACCTGCTCCACAACCCACATCTAACACATGTGCATTTTTAGGAAGTAATGAAATAAATTTATCTAATTCACTATTAAATTTGTTCAAATCCCTGTGGGTATAATAATCTCTTGCGATTTTATCATATCCTTTTTCTACTAATTCTGATACTTCAGTCATTTGATAATAATATAGAAAATTTCTTTTATCTAATTGTTGTTTATAATTAAAAATAAAATCTTGATCTTTTACTGTATGAATATTGAGAGATTGTAAGAATATGAATAATATATCAACTAAATCCTTATAATTTCTAACCTATTTTGAAAAGATATGAAAAAGAGTTTTATGCAATACCCAAGATTAACACCTTTATGGGTCGCTGTATTTGTTGATATTTTAGGTTTTAGTATTATATTACCATATTTACCCTTTTTTATGAAAGAATATAATAGTTCTCCCTTAATTATTGGGCTATTACTTAGTTCTAATGCTATATTTGGATTCTTTTTCGGACCAATCTTAGGGAAATTAAGTGATAAGTATGGTAGAAAGCCTTTATTATTAATATCACAAGTAGGAACTTTAGCAGGGTTTATAATTTTAACTTTTTCACGAAATATACAAATGCTTTTTATTGCACGAATAGTCGATGGGATATTTGGTGGTCAATTCCCAATTTCCAGGGCAGTTATAGGTGATATTATACCTCCAAAAGAAAGACCTAAACAAATGACTAATATTGGCATCGCATTCACATTAGCATTTTTAGTTGGACCTGCTGCTGGTGGATTTTTATCAGCATTTGGTATTATGGGACCTGGAATTTTATCAAGTGTTTTAGCAAGTTTTACGATTATTATCACTGCAGTTTATCTAAAAGAATCATTACCTATTAAAACAAATAATTTAACTGAAATTGTTAAAAATCCTGATTTAAGTCATAATAGAATCATTAATAAAAATAATGAGATAATTACACCTTCCATTTGGAAAAATAAGCAAACTATTACACTTTTATTGCAATATAGCTTTCTAGCTGTTGCTGCTGGGGTTTTTCAAACCACCTTTAGTCTTTTTGGTGATATTAGACTAAGCTTAAATGCTCAAACTATTGGATTACTTCTTTCAGCCATGGGAATCTTCCAAGTTGTTTTCAGAGCCTTCTTTTTTAATAGAATTAGAAATAATGTCGGTGATCCCAAAACAGCGATGATAGGCCTTGGAAGCTATATATTAAGTTATTTTCTTTTAGGATTCGTATTTGAAGTTTGGCAACTTCTTATAATACTCTTTTATATAAGTTTCAGTGGAGCAACTTCAAGAGGAATAACTATTGGATTTGTTAGTCGTTCAGTTGATTTTCGAAATCAGGGTAAAATAATGGGAATAAGTACTTCTTTAGATAATATGTCTCAAATTTTAGGACCTATTATTGGGGGGATTTTACTTTCACTTTCAAATACTACATTGTTCGGTTTAACACTAAGTTTTTTAAGCATAATCCCATTCTTATTGAGTTTTAAGGTTCTTAAGTTTGGATTCGATAGTAGAAAAAGCATGGTCTCACCCAATATAAAAAGCTTTGAGAATTAGATTGTTTATTAAAAGAAAATTAATACAATGCTAATCAATCTTATTTTGCAATACTTTAATCTTCTTTGAAAATAGGAACCACAGGGTCAATATTTAGATCTTTATTAACTCCTTCCTCCTCTTTATAGTTAGAATCGATGATGTTTGAATGTGTTTCATAAAATTTTTTGGTAGCAATCTGCAATTTGCGCCGTAGTTCAATGGAATTATAATCGCTGATTAATATCCCCGTAATTCCCTTGTGTGGTTCAAAAAGGATGGATCGTTTATCTTTAAGCAATTGACGCATAGTTCCCGACTTTTTGATGACTTCATCTGTTATCGCTGAAATAGAACTTAAAGCCCCTCCATACACGTCAATTAAATCCTTGTCTATTTCATCATCAATATTATCCCTATAGATGTGTTTTGCTATAAATGCACTATTAATATTATCCATGAAAATTAGAATTTGAGGTTTAGCAGGTTTAAAGTAAGTATTGTTCCATGTCATTATATCTCGAGTAGAAACAACACCTGCTGGTTTATCACCTTTTGAAATTAAAACTCGCTTGAAATTATGTTCAATCATATATCTGATGATAGTATCAATGGATATATCAATATCTAGCATATCTACTGGTCCTTGCATTATATCTTTGACTGAAATGTCTGAAAGATTTTGCTCAAACACCCCTCCCGTATTAAGGAAATTGATAACATCAGTCTTGGTAATTATAAAATATTCGCCTTTAACAACGTCTTCAATAAAAACTGCCGATATATTATGTTTATGCAATTTTTCTATTACATCTTTAAAAGTAGAGTTAGTATCAAGCATTATAACGTTAGGAGTCATAATCTCCCCAGCAACAGCAGAGCTCTCATTAACTTCTTCCATGATTGTATTTAATCGCATTCAATTAATAAATCTATCGTTAAAATTGCTATATTTCAATAAAATAAATTAATTTAATTTTTTATTGAGTAAAATATTAAAAAAGAACATACAATATTTAACATAAAAATTAAAAATAAAATTTAAAAAATTAAGGAGCAAAAAACATGAAAATTATAGAAATTGAGGGTGTTGGCGAAAAATATGCTAAAATTTTAGAAAAAGCAGGTTTTGCTAATGCAGAAGATTTAATACCCTTAACTTGGCGA
>JAEOTZ010000044.1 GCA_016839585.1 Promethearchaeota archaeon | reverse complement strand
GTATTTCTAGGTAAAAAAGAAACCCATAAACTTCAAATCATTGAACATGATGTGCCAGAAACGAGAATTAAAGGAAAAAAATATGGTCCTTACAAAAAAGGAGATATAATTGAAGTACCCCACCATATAGCCGTTTTTTTATTATGTAGAGAAGTAGCAAAATTAAGTTAGTAAATAATAAAATTTTATGTGAATTTAATTTATTATTTACTATTAAGTATCAATTTCAATTTTTATGGACTTAAAAAAGGATTACGAGAAGTTATACCAGCATTGGCTTAATGAATTTCAACAAACAGAATTAACAGCTCTATCTCAAGATATTTTCGATGACTATAAAAAAATTATTAACTATATAAAAAATTATGAAGAAGAGAAAAAAGACAATATAAAAAGCCAACTATTAGAATCTTATAAGAATAATTTCAACTATTTATTTAAGGATCTTTTAAAGATTCGAGAAATAAAAATAATCAATTTCGCTTTTGCATTGGTAGAAATTGATTTAGATAACGTTATTGAAGCTGAAAAATTGTTCTATCAAAATTTAGTAAGTTCTATTAAAGGATATAAAAAAGTAAAGAAATATTCTATTTATGGAGAAATTGAGGATATAACTCCTGAAAAAATAGGTATAATAGAAGCAGGTAAAGAAATCCGGAGTATAAAACCTAAAGTGTTGAGTGAGGATAAAATTACTAAGATTTCTGAATCGACAATTAAAGAAAGAAAGGAAGATTTTAATTATACTCTAATAAGAATTTTGAAAAAAACCCCTCCATTAGTCGGAATTGATCTTATAAATTATGGTCCATTTGAAAAAGAAGATATTGCAAATTTGCCTTTTGAGAACGCTAAAATCCTTATTTATGAAAAATTTGCAGAAAAAATAGAACTCTCTTAAGTTATTTAAATTTCTTATCGAAATCATCTTTGAAATATTTTAATCGATATTTTCCATACTTATCCATTAAAGAGAATTTAGGTGGTTTAGGATTTATTAATTGACCACCACAATAACGGCATTTTGATTCTGGATTCTGTATTCCGTATCTATTACATTCTCTACATTTTTGAAGATATTTTGTCATATTTATTAGTCTCTAATAAATTCAAAACTACCATTATATTGTTCTGTTTTTTGCTCAATAATTTCAAGAGCATCTGATAAAATATTTTCTGCGTCTAAATAATCTTTTGAAATAATTTCTAATTGATAAAGCGGTGCCGCAATATAACTTATATTTATACTTCGCGTCTCTTTTGACTCAATTATTTCCTTAGCTTCAATCAAAGATTCTTTGATTTGGTCAATTCCATTTTCAGAGTTAAACGATAGTCTTATTTTTCCTGATATGCTTACCGTTGAAATCTTTACATTTTCTTCAATGATTTTTAATAATATTTTCTTAACATCTTCTGACACACCTTTTAAATCATTTAAAATTTCAATACCACTTTCTTTAAGGACTTCAAGAGCTTCTTGATAAGAGTCAAACTGATTTAGAACTGACCAACCAATCAAATCATAAGCTTGATCTAGGGTAAGATTAATACCTTCTGTTTCAGTAAGAAATTGTAATAAATTTTCAAATTTAACAGCATATTTCCATTCTTTCAACCTGTTTTCTTTCTGAGCAGAATTAACTCTTCTTAATGACAAATCAACATGTCCTTTTTGTGGATCAACTCTTAATACTCGAAGCACAACTCTTTGACCGATTCTAACATAATTACGGATGTTCTTTATCCACCTTGAAGATATTTCAGATACGTGAATGAACCCTTTTACGAATTCTTCAGAAGCTAATCCCGTATAATCGACTAAATCTACATAGACATATTGGTTTTCAATCTGCTTTATCTTGCCAATTACAAATTCTCCTTCCCTTGGGAAATTAGTTCTACTTTTAACCATAATCTCGATTAGATTTATGTTTAATATCAATTATTATAAATTCTTAATTTTATTTAACGTTCTATTATTTTTTTATTTTATTATCTTATAAAATACCTATTAATATGAATAAAAAAAAAGAGTTATTATAAAATTACATAAGGATTATAATACAGGCAAAAAGTATATAATTCTAACAGCGTATAAGAAACCTCTTATTATGAAAAAAAGTGCCGCCATCTCTAGATACCGTTCACCTAATTCGACGGAATAAGCTAGTAAAAAATATCTTAGATTTAGAGTTTTTTTTTAAATTTTATATCCAAAAAAAAGTTATTTTAGAAATATTTAATGATACTAGCAAGAGGATTAACTTCCAAAAAGAAATTAATGAAATTTTTCAACTATTAAGAGAAAATAAACATGAACTATATGAAGATCTTAAATAAACAACTTTATTTTACCCAAACTTAACACCCTAATTATAGTAAAAAATATATATAGGACTTCATTAAAGAAGTTATCATTTAATTTAAAATAAGAAAGTATTTGAAATTATATTTATAAATTAAAATTAAGGAAATTGATTAAAATGGTTGAAAAACAACATTTGAATCTCGTTATTATAGGACACATAGACCACGGTAAATCTACCATGATGGGTGCTTTACTCATAGAAACAGGCGCAGTTACCGAAAGAGAAGCGAGAGAACTAGATAAAATTGCAAAGGATTATGACAGAGATTCTTGGTCCTACGCTTTCGTCTTTGATAAATTAAAAGAAGAGCGACAACGTGGTATTACTATTGATCTAGCTTTTCGAAAATTTGAAACTCCACATCGTTATTTCACAATTATTGATGCTCCCGGTCATGCCGATTTCGTTAAAAACATGATTACAGGGGCGTCCCAAGCTGATGCAGCCATTCTTGTTGTATCTGGTAAGAAAGGTGAAATGGAAGTCGGAATAGCAGCTAATGGACAAACTCGTGAGCACGCTTATTTAGCACAGACTTTAGGCGTAAAACAAGTTGTTGTTGCCATAAATAAAGCTGATATTTATGATTATTCTGAGGCAAGATTTAATGAGTGCAAGGAAGCAATTGGTGATCTTCTAAAAAATATTGGCTTCAAGCTTAAAGAAGTACCTTTTGTACCAACAAGTGGAATGGCAATGGAGAATTTATCAAAGAAAAGTGATAAAATGCCTTGGTATGATGGTCCAACGCTGATCGATGCAATTGATCAATTTTCAATTCCAGAAAAACCTCTAGATAAACCTTTAAGACTTCCAATTCAAGATGCATATAAAATCAAAGGAACTGGAGTTGTTCCTGTTGGAAGAGTAGAAACTGGAGTGCTAAAGAAAGGTGATAAAATCATTATAATGCCAACAGGCTTCAAAGGTGAGATCAGAAGTATTGAAATGCACCATGAAGAGATTCCTCAGGCAGAACCCGGAGATAACGTTGGTTTTAGTATCCGAGGAATTACAATGGAAGATGTTGGGAGAGGTGATTGCTTAGGCCATCCTTCAGATCCTCCAACGGTAATAACACCTAAGGGAAAATGGACAGGACAGATAATCGTTATTTGGCATCCAACAGCAATAGCTCAAGGATACACACCTGTTATTCATGCACATACGGCACAAATTGCAGCAAAATTTATTAGTTTATCTAAAAAACTTGATCAGAAAACTGGAGCAGTTATTGAAGATTCACCGAAATTTTTAAAGAAAAATGAAGCTGCAATTGTTGAATTATCTCCAATCAAGAAAATGTGTCTTGAGAAATATGAAGTTATTCCAGAAATGGGTCGATTTGCTGTAAGGGATATGGGTAGAACCGTTGCAGTCGGCATCGTCAAAGATTTAACCACAGGAGCTTAAAACGTCTTTTTTTTTGAATTTTTTTATTATATACTACTTAATTGTTTTTTTGAAATTTTATTTTTAGGATTTTTATCATTATTCGTATATAAAATTAGATCTATAACATCGCTGTATTCTTTTTAGAATACTCTCATGATATGTGAATATTATTTTAATTTTTGAAGTTTTAGTAATCTTTTCTAATTAAAAGTGTCTTAATTAGAAAAGGTTGATTTAAAGTTCTTATAACAAAGACTAAAATATGCTTTTTAGGAAATAGTGGTGTAGGAAAAACTTCTTTACTTTGCTTGCTGAAAGGCAGAAATATTCCAAATGAAAGAAATCCAACTGTTGGTTTAGAAATAGAGAATTCTTTACTTAATGGTAATAAGGTAAATATATGGGATTTGGGAGGCCAAGAAAGATATCAATTCATGTGGGAAGACTTTCTAAAAGGTGCTGGTTTAACCATTTTAGTATGTGATTCTACAGAAGAGAATGTTAAAAAAACTAGAGAGATTTTTGAAAAATTTTCTAAATATCTAGATACAAAAATAATTGCTATCGCGAACAAGCAAGATCTTCCTGGCGCTTTAAGTGCTAAAAAAGTTCAAAAGAAGCTAGGTATAAAAACATATGGAATGTCAGCAATAAGACTGGAATTAAGTGAAAGAATGAGGAATATTTTAGAATACGAGATTAGTACAAATTAAATGTCATAATTATTGTCGTTTTAAAAACAATACTCTTTTTAATTTAGGATCATTCTTTAAAGATTCTTCCAATTAAATGTGCTAATCTAACGCATTCAGGTAGCTTTGAATCGATATTGATTTTATTTAGTAATGCTTCAACTTCTGCAATTTTAAGTCCCTTAGAATGAAAAAAGACTCTTGAAAATCCACCAGCAGTATTTAGATCTGTTTCATATAATTCTCCAGCATTAAAAATATTTTTAATTTTATTATTGTAATTGGATGGGAATTTTTTTTTCAAAGCTTTTATGACAGAATCAAGATCTACTTTCTTTTCAGTAACAGCAATTATTGGCTTACCTGTTTCATGATAGATTTCTTCTAAATCAACAATATTGAAACCCCCAAACGTGATTGTGTGAGTTAAAATATATTGGACATTTTCATTTTGTTTTACAAGTTTTATCAAATTCTCAGTTGCATCATTTCCATCAATAACTATTTCACATTTAACGACTTTAATCATTCTTATTCCCTGACACAAAGCTCCTATTAGTTGAGTTGTTTCTGAACCTGTTTTAAGCTCGAATGTAGCATCATCAAATCCTATGGTTATGGGGTTATCTTTCATTTTATCATTTCTCAGGTAAGAATTTTCTAATATTAATAAATAAATTAGTAAAAGCTATAGTGGCACTTTTAATTTCTTCAGATCTATTTGTTAAATCGCCTGATAAATTATTAGTAAGAAAATCTATGATTCCATTTAAAGTCAAATTTTTACTTAACCATACATAAGCAACTAGAGCTTCTCCAGTGTCAGCGAGATCATGAGCATCAGCTCTGTTTTTCGCAAAATCTTTCATATCAGCATTTTTTAATGCATTTGCCAGAATCTGTTTGCTAACTTTAGAACCTGTTCTAAAAATTTTATCTCTTAAATTATTTTTTGTCAAAAAAATGGACTTGGCAACCGAGTATGCAAGATTAACTATTCCGTCTCCTATTTTTGCTAAGCCTTTGTCAGTTCCTATGCTCTTTTGAGATTTAATTCTATTTAAGTCCTTAATTAAAAACTCATAAACCATTAAGATAAGTTGATTTATTGCTTCTTATAAATTTTTCATAAAAAAAGATGAATATTAATTTAAGTAATCTTTTTAAATAGCTTATGAACCTCTGTTACTTCATCTCTTAAAGATTCAATCCCTTTATTAAGAATCTCTTTAATTTTATATTTTTTTGAATTTTCAAGTCTGATGAAAATGGTTGAAGGTTCAAGTTTAATATCTTTATAAGCAGCAATATTTACTCCTTCGATCTCTAAAATATGTTTAACAAGAATATTACAAAATCCATGAGATTGCCCTTCAACAATTAACTCATAATCATTCTTACCAATATCCTTCTTTATTTTTAGATTCAGATATCTATAACTAGGAAATTTAACTTCTTCTTCCATCTCATATTCTAATTCTTCTTCTGGATATTCGCTAACTTCATTATCTACAGTTGAGGGTATTCCTGATTTATCATCATCTTCCTTTGTTTCCTTTTCTAATTTAGGATAAACGCTTTCAAAATCCTCATCTTCCAATAATTCATCTTCTAATTCATCGAATTCTTCGTCTTTTTCTTCTTTTGGTTTAACTGACTTTTTCTTTGCCATTAGTTTAACTCCAAATTATTCGGATTTGTTAATAATAATAGGTTATAAAATAAATTTTTTATGGTTTACTGAATAACAAAACAAAATTTTATAAGTATCGATTTGCCAAATCTTTTAATCTTTCACATGCTAAATATTGAAGATCTCTCGTTCCAAATAATGTTATTTTAATATCTTTTCCTTCAACAGTAATATTTAAATTAAGATAATCTATTTTTTTCTGAATGTCTTCAAGAAATTTAACTACATTATCTAAAGAACCGCTATTATTGTAAAAACGAACAACTTTTCTTCCTGTTTTTCTCAAAAATTTACCCTTATTTAATTCAATTGGAGTGTAATATATATCTAATAAATAAATTTTCACTTAAGTTATAAATTAAAATCTTAAACTTTCATTTACATTTCCATAATCATTAGCAATTTTTCTCGTTTCGACATTACCGCATCTCTGGCATCTTAGCTTATTAAAACCGATCTTTTTAAGAGGAGTTCCACAGATCATACAATCAGCATAAATAACTCCTAAACTTTTACCAACAGTACTTAACTTGTACTCATTGTAATTTTGCTCAATAACACGTGCTCTTAAAATATCGGTTATTTGGAAAGCATCATAAATTTTATCAATATATCTATCTGAAACCTGAGAAACATGAATATTTCCAAAATAATAACTATTAAAATGAATTTTACTATTTACTGTATAAAAATTAACACCAACAGAATATTGTCTTAGAAAAAGTATTGTGCCTATCACAATATCTCCTTTTCTTACTACTTTCCTATCTTTTTCTTGATGAGTTTTTATCTCTATTTCTCTCTTTTTTTCATCTATATTAATTAAACCTGATTTGCTAGCATAAATTTGCCCTTCCTTAATAAAAGTAGTTTGTTTATCAGGTAAAAATTCTTCTACTACTCCAAGGTATTGTCCAGTTAGAACAATATCTTTATTTTTAAATAGCTTTTTACTCATAATTATCGATATAATTTTTTAATTTCTCAATCTCTTTCAATTTTAAGTAAATATTATTAAATAAAATAAATAAATTTTATTATAAATTTAATCATAAAAGAGTAAACAATTTATCGGATGAAAATCAACAAAAAGGAATTAGTTTCTATAATACAAAACACTGAAACCTTCATTAAACCTAAGATAGAATTAGAACAATATTGCATCGACGCAAAAAGTGCGGTTGATATCATTTTTTTTGCGGGTTTTGAATTTAATGATATTAAGCATAATTTAATATTTGACCTCGGCACTGGAACAGGTAGATTATCTATAGCTTGTGCCTTTATGAAAGCCCATATCGTAATAAGTATTGACATTGACTGGGATGCGTTGACAGTTTTAAAGAGAAATATTCAATCTCTCGATCTTGAACAAATAATTTTTCCTATATGTTCTGATATAAATAATTTTGAAATTAAAAGACTTCTTTTGCCTTATAATATGAAAATAACAACTATAATGAACCCACCATTTGGAGTACAAAGAAAAACTGCTGATAGAATCTTTTTGGAAAGAGCATTTACCTTTTCTGATGTTGTATACTCAATACATTTAGCTAGTGATAAAATTCATAGATTTATTTTAAAATTCATTAAAAAATTTAATTGGATTATAGATTATGTGTTTCCATTAAAATTGGTTCTTGAAAAAACGTTTCAATTTCACACTCAAAAAAAGAAAAAAATTGATGTGAATATTTATAGATTTATCAAAATGTAAAAGAAATTTAACAAAAATTATATTATTATTTTTGAAAATCTTTCCAGGAGTCTAAACTTTTAGGATATTTTGCATTACTTTCCAATAGTTCCTCGATTCTGAGAAGCTGATTATATTTACAATTTCGATCAGATCTTGCTGGAGCCCCTGTTTTTATTTGACCACTACAAAGTCCAACTGCTAAATCTGCAATAAATGGATCTTCAGTTTCACCAGATCTATGTGAAACCATTACATTAAATCCATTTCTAAATGACATTTTACATGCATTAATTGCTTCTGATAAGGATCCAATTTGATTAACTTTAAGTAATAATGCATTTCCGGCTTTTTCTTTAATTGCTTTCTCAAGTAATTTGATATTTGTAACAGTAAGATCATCATCTACAATCTGAATTGACTTATCAACTTTGATTGTTAAATTTGTAAAACTTCTAAATGCTTTTTCATCAAATGGGTCTTCAATAGATTTCAAAGGATAATCATGAATTAAATCAAGGTAATATTGTAATAATTCTTCTTCTGTTAGTTTCCTACCATCTATATTATATAAATCATCTTTGAAAAATTCACTTGCAGCCGCATCCATTCCTATTACAAAATCAGTTCCCATCATAAATCCTACCTCCTCAATAGCCTCTATAATGATATTTATTGCATCTCGAGTTTCTGACAAATTTGGTGCAAATCCTCCTTCATCACCAACATTAACAGCAGAGGGTCCATACTTTTTTCCTAATAATTTTTTCAAAGTATGATATACTTCTGCTGCATTTTGAATTGCTTTAGAGAAGGTTGGGGCTCCTATTGGTAATACCATAAATTCTTGTATTGCTAAATTATTTCCAGCATGTTCCCCCCCATTAATGATATTACAACATGGCAAAGGTAATAAGTATTGTTCTCGAGTCTCATTGTAAGTTAACTCATTTAAATGTACAAATAATGGTTTATTCAGCAATTTAGCTGCTAATTTTGCTACTGCTAATGAAATAGATAATATTGCATTAGCGCCTAATTTGCTCTTGTTTTCTGTTCCGTCGATTCTAATCATTTCTTCATCTAATTTTGTTTGTTCTCTTACATCAAAACCTGTTAATTTTTTTGCGAGTATTTCATTGATATTTGTCACTGCTTTAGTAACATGTTTTCCCATAAAAGCTTTCCCTCCATCTCGTAGTTCAAGTGCCTCTAAAGCACCAGTTGAGGCGCCTGAAGGTACTGCTGCTCTAGAGAAAACATTTCCAACATAAACATCTGATTCTACGGTAGGATTCCCTCTAGAATCTAAAATCCATCTAGCTTTAATTTTTGTTATTTTAAAATCATTCATAAAAAAATCTCATTAATTTTTTTTAATTTAAATCATTAAAAAGAAGTAAGAAGAATTAATTCTTAATAATTTCTTCTTTTATATTAATATAAATTTTCATTTTAAATTCAATAAATAATGTCTTTTGAAAATAGACCATGGGTCGAGAAGTATCGACCAAGGATATTGGATGATTTAGTAAACCAAATAGGTATTATTAAGCGTTTAAAACAATTTGTCAAAGATAAATCAATGCCACATTTGATTTTTGCTGGTCCTGCTGGAACAGGTAAAACCACTTCAGCATTAGCAATAGTTCGAGAACTATATGGTAGAAAAATGTTAGTTAATAGAACATATTTAGAGTTAAATGCGAGTGATGCTCGAGGTATTGATGTTATAAGAACTTATATTAAAGATTTCGCAAAAGCTAGACCCCCTATTGATATATTTTTTAAAATCTTAATTTTAGATGAAGCCGATAATATGACTTCTCCGGCTCAACAAGCATTAAGAAGAACAATGGAAAAATATACAAATAACTGCCGGATGATTTTAATATGCAATTATTCTAATAAAATAATACCCCCCATTCAATCTAGATGTGTTGTATTTAGATTTTCTTCTTTGAATAATGACGATATTAAAAAAAGGGTAAAATATATCGCTCAACAAGAGAATATCACACTCAAGCCTGATGGTTTAAACGCTTTAACTGACGTTTCTAGAGGAGATTGTAGAAGAGCGATAAATTATTTGCAATCCTGTGGAACTATTTCTAAAAAAATAGATCAAGAAATTGTTTTTCGAGTAGCAGGTGAAGTACCTCCGGAAAAAATAAAAGAAATTTTACAAACTGCCATAGAAGGTCAATTACAACTTTCAATAAAACTATTATATGATTTAATCAATAATTATGGTCTTTCAGGTCAAAATATTATAAAAAATATTCATAGAGAAGTCTACAATTTGAATATAATAGAAGATTTAAAAATTGAATTATCTAAAATTTTAGCTGAATTTGAATTTCGATTGAGTCAAGGTAGTACAGAAGAAATTCAATTACAAGCATTATTAGCTAGAATTGTTTCGTTGCAAGATTCGGAATAATTGCTGTTTAAAATGATATTTTAACTCTTTATTTATGAAATAATTTTCCATTCTTTCTTTTGATTTTTTATCTTCTAAAAACTTAATCTTTTCGTCATAAATTATATCCCACAGTATCAATCCTCTTGGATCTGCCGCTTGGTAAGAAATATCTCTTGAGCTGTCAAATAATGATAAAAAATCATCATAGTCAATCTCTCCCATACCAAGTCCTAATATCTTTTGTACCATTCTACGAATTTGTTGTCTAAGAAAGGACTTACCTAGAAAATCAAATATTATGAAATCCTTATCAATAGTCATCTTTACAACTTCTAGTTCTCTAACAGTTTTTTTTTCTAGTTTTTCTCTTTTAGAGAAATTAATGAAATCATGGGTTCCTTCTAATTCTCTACAAGCTTTTTCCATTATCTCTAAATTTAAAGAATGTTGTTTTTGAAGAGATATAAGTGATTCAGGAACAATATATTTATAATGACGTAGAATAGCATCATATCTAGATGAAAAATTCATTGACACTTCTGAGTGAGCCCAAACACCTATATCTTTAGGTAATGCTGAATTAATTTCCATTAAAATTGGTTGTTTTACTGAAATGAAAGAGAAACAGGAAGAACGAGCAGATACAAACCTATCGGTTCTACTTGCAAATTCTAATCCCGCCTTTTTAATATCTCTAAAATATCCGTTCATAATTAAAGCATTTAAAAGACAATCTTCTATAGTTAAAATATTCTTTTGTCTCTGAGAACCATAAAATTTTTTAGAGCCTATATAATACATTTTAAAGAGAAATCTACATCTTTCCATGACATTTAGTAGTAATATTTCAAGAAATTAATTTTATTATCCTTATAAAAATTATTAAAAATCTAAAACTCATAAATTCTTTTCAAAGTTTTAGAATATTGTAATATGTTTCTATTAAAGGATAACATTTTAAAGAGAGGGATTTTTTTTATATTCAAAATTTCATTATGCTTTTTAGCTAAATATTTTAAAAAACTTATTTAAAAAATAATGCCTAGAGTTATTGCTTCAATTAGAAATTTCCGTGATCGCGCTCGAGCTTCTGTATCACTCAAAACTCGAAATATATTATTATTCATAACACTATTCCTACTTGTCACCCTAGCTATAGTTGTAAGGCTTACTCCAGTCCTAAGAGGACCACTTCTTATTAAAGCTTTTGATCCATGGATACAATATTATAACGCAGAATATCTTTCAACCCATTCATTTTACGAATATTTTAATTGGCGAGATTTTAAGAGTTGGTACCCTGAAGGTTATTTTCGAAGTACATTACGTCCCGGATTGACGTTTACAGTTGTCGCAATTTATAAAACCTTTAATTTTCTCGGAATACCTGTCTCATTATATCATATTTGTTATTTCTTCCCAGCAATTATGGGTGGCATTACGGTCCTTGTTATGTATTTTTTAGGAAAGGAAGTGCATAGTAAAGGAACGGGTCTTATGGCTGCTTTCTTTTTAGCTTTTAATATTGGCTTTCTTCAACGCACCATTGCTGGCTTTTTTGATAATGAAACAATAGGTGTTTTTAGTGTTTTAATGATCTTTTTATTTTTTCTAAAAGCGATACGAACAGGAAAAATATCTTATTCAATATTAAGTGGAGTGTTTTTAGGTTATTTATCCTTAAGTTGGGGTGGATATCAATTTGCATACTTAATTATCCCGCTAATTTGCATTATTCTAATTTTGATAAAGAAATATAATGAACATATTTTAATAGCATATGCTGGAGCTCAAGGTACTGGTTTATTAATATTCTCATTATATATTAATTTTAACCCTGAAACTTTATTCTCGAGCTTAGAAACAGGAGGAATTTTTCTCTTTACAATTATTTTAATTATTTTTCATTTAATTTATACAAAGAAAAATGAATATCCTAGATTTTATAATGGATTAATTAATCTTATAAAATGGGGGCTTATTCCGGTGATATTGATTGTTGCGATACTTATCTGGATTGATCCTGCACTTATTCCTTTTGGTTTTGGTGGCAGATTTTATGTTCTACTAAATCCATTAGTACGAGAAGGTATGAGTCTGGTTGCCTCAGTTGCAGAGCAAAATCCAAGTGCCTGGGGTGTATTTTACTATAATATTCTGATTCCATTAATTTTAGTACCACTTGGAATCTATTTTTGTTTAAAGAAATTAAACGCTCCTGATATTTTTATGATAGTATTCGTATTATTGTTGTTCTATTTCACTGGAGCTATGATCCGCGTAATCCTATTATTTGCTCCTGCCGCATCTCTAATAGGCGCCTATGGATTGGTTAACATTTTAAAGATTTATGGTGGTTTTATAGGAGAACAAAAACGGGGAGTAAGTAGAAAACGGAGGAGACAGGTTAAAGGTACTGTGGGTAATACCGAAGTGCTAGCAGTTTATTTTATTGTGGGATTCTTATGTGTTGCTCAGGTAGTTCATGCCGTAGATGTTTCAATTGATCGATTATCATACAGTCAAATTACACCTGCAGGACTGCTTCATGATTGGGAAGAATCATTACTTTGGATGAAAAATAATTTACCAGGTACTTCTGTTGTAGTTTCATGGTGGGATTATGGGTATTGGCTCACACCTATAGGAAACGTAACGACGGTTAACGATAATGCCACTTTTAAAGGCGAGAGAATAGGAATGACAGGAATGGCATTCATGCAAACAAACGAAATTTATAGTGCAGAGTTATTTCATAGATTGAAGGCGGATTATGTATTAGTATATTTTGGATTTTTATATTCTGGATTAGGTGGGGATGAAGGCAAATGGCCTTGGATGGTTCGCATATGTAATGATCACTATGAAACTTACAAGGAAATGGGTCTTGAAAAGGATAACTGGGCTGAAAATGCTGTATTTGATGAAAATGAATATCAAAATTCAA
Organism: Promethearchaeota archaeon; assembly: GCA_016839585.1. Taxonomy (GTDB): domain Archaea; phylum Asgardarchaeota; class Lokiarchaeia; order Sigyniarchaeales; family SOKP01; genus Loki-b32. The sequence goes on along the minus strand of JAEOTZ010000044.1, from coordinate 30,306 downwards.
CAACTGGAGCTATGGGAGCAAAATGGTTTGAGAGTCAATTAGTAAAACTAATGTTTTACGGAGTACCAACAGATCCTGGATCTACAACTGAAGGTACTTTAGCATATAATTACGCTAATCAAATTAATCGGCGACAAACTGATGATGGCGGTGTTTGGGCAGACTATATACCACCAAATGGACAATATGATTCTAATGTCTTTGTTCCAGAACATTTTTCACCGAATGGAATGGTAAAATTATATAAAGTGGATTATACAGCTCTAGATTCAAAATTTATGATAACCAATCCAGAAGTATTTGATAGTGGATATGGTACCTTTAAATTAGATAACATTGGAACGAAGGACTTACAGATAACAGGTGTAGAAGTTAATGGGAAGGATTATAATTTTACCTTAGGTAAAGGAATAAATACACAAATAGTAGATGCAGGAGAAGATGATCTCGTTTGGGTTGATATAAAATCAGGAGGTACAACTTTTAAAAAAAATGATGTTGTAAGTATAAATGTTTCAGCCGAATCAGAGGCACTAGAACAAAAAATATTTACATTTTCGAATTCTACAAGTAACTTTTTTGTTAAAGAAGGGGGAGAAGGAGCTATACACATCAATAAAGCAAATAGTGAAGTTATTCAGATTGATGAGAATCATGCTAATGCTCTCCTTGAGGTGGAGAATGTAGGAGAATCTATTGTTGTTCTCGATAGGTTTTATGTAAATGACGATATAGTCAGTAATAGATTTCTCAACGAGAATATTGAATATCTTAGTGGTTCTTCGATACTATATCCAGGAGAAAAAGCGACAATATACTTGGAAGAATCCCCTGTATCGTTTTATCCTATTGGAAAATTTAATAAGATCGGTGTAGTCACTCCAAATGATATTAGAGATGAAGTTTTATTTACATCAAGTCAGGAGAACAATTCTATTACAATTTATAATGATGATAGAATTTTATCACCTGAATTAGCAGCATCATCGATCGAAAGCTATTATAGAAAACATATACCAATAGATTTTAACAAGACACATGCTTATATATATGATAACGGCAGTACTATTATAAAAATATATGTTAAAAATACTGGGGATAGTATTTATGCCTTAGGTCCGATATATCTCACAGAATCTTTGGAAGAAGTTATTCCTGAAGATATCGACTATCTTGTTGATGATGAAATTTTATATCCAAATGAAGAAGAAATTATTGTTGTTGATGCAACTGACTATATTGACGGTGAAGTTAATGAAGAAATACTCCTCTGTGTTACAACAAGCTTCGGAGAAACAGTAGCTTCAGATATCGGTTATATTCACACTACAAGGAATAATCCAGATATTCAAATAATAGAGAATGTTGAGGGTACATCAATTTCCTACATTTATGCGAATGAAACAGGAAGTTTAGTTATTAAAAATACTGGAAATATTCCAGTAACTTTAGATAGCGTATATATTAATGAGACAGTAATACTAAATTGCTCAAATAGCAATGAGGTTGAATTTATCTATGGAAATGCTATTATAGATGTACAAGAATGTGCGGTCGTTTCCTTTGATATTCCCGGATTAAAGATAAATAAATCAAATGAAATTAATGTAAGAGTAACTACCTACTCCACTGCTGAAGATAATGAAACATTATACGCAAAAGTTAATTCAGAATTCTACAATATTGAGATAGATGGATCAGGGACCACAGCAGATCTTGGTGATGACAAGCTCACAATTCGAATCAATAATTATGGTAAATGGAATGTCACAATTGATTCTATCTATATTAATGAAACTTATATCAATCTCAGTGAATTTGTATTTGAACAAGGGAGTTCATACGAAATTGCTAATCTTACAGGCTATATTATCATATCGATGACAATAACTAGACTAGAACAACTAATTGAGGATGTTCTTACCGATGAGGATACTCTCTTAATTCTTGCCCGAACAATAGAAGGGGCTGAAGACTCACACGAAGAAGCTGTAAGAAACTAAAATCTAATTTTTTATTTATATAATAGTAAAAATCATAAGTTATTATACATTAGAATATCTTAAGTCTTATCTTTTATATATTGATTTTATTTTTAATTTACATTAGTCGAAAAATTGATTTATTACTCTAATGATTGCTAAATTCAAACTCGAATCTGAGTTTAAACCTGCAGGAGATCAACCAGAAGCAATAAAAGCTCTCGCAGATAATATATTTAAAGGAAAACAATTCCAAACGTTATTAGGTGCCACTGGTACGGGTAAAACCTTTACTATTGCGAATATAATTCAAAAAATTCAAAAGCCCACCCTAATTATGGCTCCAAATAAAACTCTTGCAGCACAACTATACAATGAACTTAAAGAATTGTTTCCCAATAATGCAGTCCATTATTTTGTATCTTATTACGACTATTATCAGCCAGAGGCATATATGCCTGTTTCAGGCTTATATATAGAAAAAGATTTTAGTGTTAATGAAGAAATTGAACGATTAAGACTTGCCGCAGCGCATGCTGTTAGAACACGAAGAGATGTAATTATAGTAGCAACTGTATCATGTATATATGGGTTAGGAAATCCCGAGCTTTGGGAGAAAATTGCGCTTTACCTAGAAGTTGGTATGGAAAAAAAACGTTCGGAAATTCTCAAACGATTGGTAAAAATGAACTATGAGCGAAATAATACTGAATTCAAACCGGGAAATGTGCGGGTAAAGGGGGATATTATTGATATTTATCCTGCTTATTTACACAATGCCGTTAGATTATCCCTATTCGGCGATGAGATTGAATCTATAACCGAAATTCATCCTATTTCGAATAGTCCTCTACAAAAAGTACCTAATTATAGAATTTTTCCTGCAACTCATTTTATTATTCCTGAAGAAAATAAAGTAAAAGCATTGGAATTAATTGAACAAGAATTAGAACATCAAATTGAATTCTTTAAAAGTCAAAAAAAATATGCTGAAGCTGAGTGGATTGAAAGGAGAACTAAATTTGATTTAGAAATGATGAGAGAAATGGGGTGGTGTAAAGGAATAGAGAACTATTCAAGACCACTAGATGGAAGACCACCGGGAACACCACCAATGACTTTAGTTGATTATTTTCCAGAAGATTTTTTAATTGTTGTAGATGAAAGTCATGTTACCATACCCCAGATTCACGGAATGATAGGAGGGGACCAGTCTCGTAAAAAAAATCTAGTTGAATATGGTTGGCGCTTACCTAGTGCATATGATAATCGACCTCTTACATTTAAAGAGTGGGAAAGTAAAATTGAATACATTATTTTTATGTCAGCAACTCCAGGTGATTATGAATTAAAAAAAAGTGAAGGCATTTCAGCTGAGCAAATAATTAGACCAACTGGATTAGTTGATCCAAATGTGGAGATTCGACCCGCAGAAAATCAAATCGATGATTTACTAAATGAAATTAGAAAGGTAATGAGCAATGAAGGTAGAATTTTAATCACGACACTTACAAAACGTATGGCAGAAGATATTGCTGAATATTATTCTGATTTAGGAATTAAAATTGCTTATCTTCACTCAGAAGTAGATACGGTGGAAAGATTCGAGATTTTACGAGAATTAAGGGATGGAACACATGATGTGGTAGTAGGAATAAATCTCTTAAGAGAGGGTTTAGACTTACCTGAAGTTCAGTTAGTAGCTATTTTAGATGCTGATAAACTTGGTTTTTTAAGAGATACCCGATCGCTTATTCAGACTATTGGAAGAGCTTCTAGAAATCTTTATGGAAGAGCAATTTTATATGCAGATAAATTAACACCCGCTATGAAAGCAGCTATAGATGAAACAAATAGAAGACGAAAAAAACAGACTGATTTTAATGTGCAAAATAATATTACTCCAAAAACTATTCAGAAAAACATTTTAGATTCTCTTTCTGAAGAACAAGAATTTAAGGAACGGGAAGTCAAAAGATTAAAGCAAAATATTAATGATAAAATCAAAGAATTAGAGAAAGAAGAAGATACCGATATTATTATTCAATATCTTGAGAATAAAATGTTTTTGGCTGCTAAAGAACTTAGATTTGAAGATGCTGCTTATTTAAGAGATAAAATTAAAGAAATTAAAGCAAATTATAAAATAAAAGTATGAGATTTTTCTTTTATTATAAATTGAAATAGTTAGATAAAACAATGAGCCAAGATTCCATCATAATTAAAGGAGCAAGACAAAATAACTTAAAAAATATTGATGTCGTAATTCCACGTAATAAATTAATAGTAATAACAGGTATTAGTGGAAGCGGAAAAAGTTCCCTTGTTATTAATACTTTATATGCAGAAGGACAAAGAAGATTTCTTGAATCTTTATCTAGTTATGCAAGACAATTTCTTGGAGAGATGGATAAACCAGATGTAGATTCTATTGAGGGCTTATCTCCTGCAATCGCTATTGAGCAAAAACCATTATCAAAAAATCCAAGAAGTACAGTAGGTACAGTAACAGAGATTTATGATTATCACAGACTATTATATGCAAATGTAGGAATACCTCACTGTCCAAATTGTGGTAAAGAAATTAAACCTCAAACTCCGCAACAGATAATCCAACAAATATTAGATTCAATTAAAATAAATCAAAAATTTATAATTAAAGCACCTGTGATAAGAGATAGGAAGGGAGAATATAAAGAACTCTTGCAAGATCTTAAGAAACAGGGATATGGGAGAGTTGAGATTGATGGTATTCAATACACTCTTGACGAAGAAATTTCAATGGAAAAGAATGTGAAACATACAATCAATGTTATTATAGATAGGTTAGTAATGAAAAAAGATATTAGAGCAAGACTTGCGGACTCAATCGAAACAGCTTTAGATTTAACAGAAGGTTTAGTTATTATTGATATTCTTGGAAATACAGAACAAATATTTTCAGAACATCTAGCATGTGTAGACTGTGGTATTTCAATTCCTCAACTAGACCACAAAATGTTTTCATTTAATATACCACATGGAAGTTGTAAATATTGCAATGGACTAGGTTCAGTAATGGAATTTGATTATGGGTTAATCTTAGGTGATGATTTAGATGTTCCACTTCAAGATACACCTATTAGAAATATTCCTGGATTTGGATCCGAATCAGGATATGTTTGGCAATCATTACAACAAGTTGCTAAGCATTATGGTATTGATACTAATAAAACAATTATTAAAGATATAGATCCAAAAAAGCTTGATAAGATATTATTTGGTACAGATAACGAATCAATTGAGTTTCATTTTGAAAGTGATAATAATAATCATAGAAATTATAAGAATGAAGTTAAATCCTCATGGCATGTTGTTAGACCGTTTGAAGGAGTAATCCCCTGGTTACACAGAAGATACATGGAGACTAGCTCTGAATGGGCTCGAGATATTTATGAAAATTTTATGAATAAAGTTAAATGCCCCCAATGCAATGGTCAAAGGTTAAAGCAAGAAAGCTTGGCAGTCACTATTAATGACCTCAATATTGCAGAATTATCAGAATTATCAGTTAAAGAATCAATTAAATTTTTCAAGGCATTAGAGCTAGATGAAACACAAAAAACTATAGTTAAAGAAGTTTTAAAAGAAATCTTTGATAGACTATCATTCCTAGAAAATGTAGGATTGGATTATATTACTCTTAGTCGGCGATCAGATACTTTATCTGTTGGAGAAGCAGAAAGAATAAGATTAGCTACTCAATTAGGTTCTAGTCTAGTGGGAGTTTTATATGTCTTAGATGAACCTAGCGTAGGATTGCATCAAAGAGATATTAATAGCCTTATAAATATGTTGAAAAAATTGAGGGATTTGGGTAATACTGTAATAGTGGTAGAACATGATAATGCAATAATACAAAATGCAGATCATATTATTGATTTAGGTCCATTAGCAGGAGAAAAAGGCGGAGAAATAGTTGCTGAAGGGCCATTGGATACAATTATAAATGCAGATACTTTAACTGGAATGTATTTATCAGGAAAAAAGAAAATAGAAATTCCAAAAAATAAGCGAAAAATAAATGATGATTATCTAGAAATTAAAGGAGCAAGAGAAAATAATCTAAAAAAGATTGATGTTAAGATACCTTTAGGTTTATTTACATGTATTACTGGAGTTTCAGGAGCAGGAAAGACAAGTCTGATAATTGATTGTTTGTATAAAGGTTTGCATAATATAATCAATACACGTAGTTCCAAATTATATACTGGAGAGTTTGATGATATAATTGGTTTCGAAAAAATTGATAAAATAATTAATATTGATCAATCACCAATTGGAAGAACTCCTAGATCTGTACCAGCAACTTATACAAAAGCATTAGATTATATTAGAGAAATCTTTGCTGGGTTGCCTGAATCAAGAGAAAGAGGATATAAAAAAGGAAGATTTAGTTTTAATACAAAAGTTGGACATTGTAAGAAATGCAAAGGTACAGGATATATACTTAAAGAAATGTACTTTTTACCAGATGTTTATATTAAATGCGATTTATGTAAAGGAAAAAGATATAACGCTGAAACACTTGAAATTAAATATCGTGGAAAGACAATATCAGACGTTTTAGAAATGACCTTCAATCAAGCACTTGAGTTTTTTGATAGTTATCCGAATTTAAAAAGAACTTTAAAAACTGTTGTAGATGTTGGATTAGGATATCTAGAATTAGGTCAATCATCAACGACACTAAGCGGTGGAGAGTCCCAAAGAATTAAAATTGCAAGAGAATTAAGAAAAACTAGTACTGGCAATACACTTTATATCTTAGATGAGCCAACGACGGGTTTATCATCTTATGATATTAATTTTTTACTTAAAGTTCTTCAAAAATTAGTGGATAAGGGGAATACTGTTATTATCATAGAACACAATATGGATATTATCAAATCTGTAGATTATATTATCGATCTTGGACCTGAAGGTGGAGAAAAAGGTGGTAAAATAGTTGTAGTAGGGTCACCAGAAGAAATAATTAATTACAAAAGTTCCTATACAGCAAAATATCTTAAAAAATATTTAAATGATAATTGATTCTTAAGAAAGAAAAATTTCTTTACTTTTCCTTACTTTTTTTAAAATATTATTCATATTAAGAAGATTAATACATTAATTCCAAATTTGTGGTGCCAAATGGCTACTCAAGAAGAATCTAAAATAATTAGAGCCCCAATTGCATGTATTTTAGGCCATATTGATCATGGCAAAACATCACTCTTAGATTATATTAGGGGTACTGTTGTTCAAAAAAGAGAAGCGGCAGGGATTACTCAACACATAGGAGCATCATACTTTCCAACTCAAGATATTAAGGATTTTCTAAAAAAATCAAAACAAGAATTTGCAGAGAAAGATATTAAACTTCCAGGTATATTAATAGTTGATACTCCCGGTCATGCTGCTTTTTTGAATCTTAGAAGAAGAGGTGGCGCTGTTGCAGATATCGCAATTTTAGTAATTGATGTTACAGCTGGGACAATGCCAATAACTTGGGAATCCGTAAGAATATTGAGAGAAAGAAAAACACCTTTCGTTATAGCTGCTAATAAAATTGATAGAATATCTGGCTGGAAATCGAAAAATGATGCTGACTTTTTAGATACTTATAATTCTCAAAAACCTCATGTAAAGGACTTTTTAGACGAGAAACTTGTGCAAATAAGTACTAACTTCTTAGAAGAGGGATTTAAAGGCATAGATAGATATGATAAGATAAAGGATTTCACTAAAAAGATTGCTATCGTTCCTACAAGTGCTAAAACAGGAGAAGGTATTTCAACATTATTATTGATATTAATGGGCTTAGTTCAACAATTTTTAACACCAAATTTAAAATTCTCTTCTGGTGCTGCTAAAGGGGTTGTATTAGAAGTAAAGAAGGAAAAGGGTCAAGGAAAAACAATGGATGTATTAATTTATGATGGTATTATTAGAAAAGGAGATGAATTTATTGTTGGAGGATTAGAAAAGCCAATTAAATCAAAAGTTAGAGCAATTTTAATACCAAAACCATTAGATGAGATCAGGGATCCTCGCCAAAAATTCGATTCGGAAGAATTTGTAAGTGCAGCAGCTGGTGTAAAAATATTAGCTCCAAATATTGATGATGTAGTAGCAGGATCACCTTTTAAGGGAATTGGAGATCCTTCCAAGGAAGAAGTTATCTATAAAGAAATTGAAGAAGAAGTTCAAGCTATTAGAATTAGAACAGAAAAAGCAGGAGTAGTATTAAAGGCAGATACTTTAGGTTCTCTTGAAGCCTTAGTGAGTTTTTTTACAAAGAATGGAGTTAAAATTAGCATAGCTGATGTTGGGCCAATTAAGAAAGAAGATGTAATGAATGCAAATATAGTTAAAGATTTCGATCCTTATTCTGCAACTGTTTTAGGGTTTAATATTCCGATATTACCAGAAGCTCAAGAACAAGCTAATATTGATAATATCAGAATCTTTACAAATAATGTTATTTATCGATTGTTAGAAGATTATATTGAATATGCTGAAACTAGGAAAGCGGAAGATACTGCTAAAGCGTTAAGTGAATTACTATTACCAGCAAAGATTAAGATGCTCCCAGATTTTATATTTCGAAATTCAGATCCCGCAGTATTTGGTGTATATGTTGAAGCTGGAACTTTATATCCAAAAGTACCCTTAATAACTAACACAGGAAAAAGAGTCAGAAGAGTTCATCAAATTCAAGATAAAGGTCAAACAATAGAAAAAGCACCTAAGGATTCTGAGGTAGCTATTTCTATCCGTGGTATTGAAATAGGTCGAGATATAGGAAAAGACGAAACTTTATTCGTAAATGTCCCCGAATCTCACGTTAGGCAATTAATGGGAAAGTTCATTGATGAATTAACCACAGATCAAAAACAAGCTTTAAGAGAGTATATTAAATTAAAGAGAACCTATGAACATCCTTGGTGGGGAATGTAATAATGAGAATCCTTTTTTTTATCTAAAGTAATATTTAATTGTATGTATACTATTTACATTATTAATTGATATTTTTACAAGTAATATGACATCGATTAATGAGATCTTAACAAACACTCTAAATCAAATCATTCCAACTAATCAAGAGTTAAAGTTAATTAATGAAATAGTTGAGAAATTAAAGCATTTACTAAAAAGCAAAGCAGAAGAATTAAACATTAATTACACTTTAATTGAATCGCAGGGATCAACTGGTATCAAACAAACTCAATTAAAAGGGGATTTTGACATAGACTTATTTATTGGATTAGATTATAACTTATATAAACCAACCTATGAAGGCCTAAGCAAAAATAAATTAAAAAAAGAATCCAAAAAAGATTTTTTAAGACTTTGTAATAATTGGATTATTAAATCTCTAACATTAAAAGAATTTCAAAATCCACGGCTTCTATATGCTGAACATCCATATGTAACAGTGGATTATATAGTAAATAACTTTAAAATAAAAATCGATATTGTTCTATATTTTGATTTAGATAAAAAATTCATAGAACAAAATGGACCAATCACCGCAGTTGACAGATCTCCTTGGCATGGTCAATTTATAAGGGAAAATTTAACTGTTGAACAGAAAAATGATGTTAGGTTATTAAAACAATTCTTTAAATCTAGTCATTGTTATGGAGATACCAGTGCTGTTGGTAAGGTTGGATTTATTGGATACAGTGCTGAATTATTGATCTATTATTTTGGGAATATCCAAAAACTTTTTAGAAATTTTCACACTCTAAAGCAAAAACCGTTGGATTATTATAAAAGAAATAACAATGAATTAAAGAGAATACAACATTTTCAAAATGATTATCTTATAATCATAGATCCAATAGATAAGAATAGGAATGTTGCTTCGGCAATATCAGGAAGAGCATATACTTTTTGTAACGAAAAAGTAAAAAAGTTTTTGAAAAAACCGTCTAAAGAATTTTTCATACAAAAAGCAATACCAGAAGTAGATCTTTCTAATTTAAAAGATCTAATTCTATCAAAAATCTTCATTATCGAATTAAGAAATAATAATAAAGACATTCATTATACAATAAATAGAGATAAATTAGATTCACTAGCAGAAAGCATTAAAGCTAATGGAGAAAGGGAGTTTACTCGTGCAGAACGATTTGGAAGTATATTTTTTGAAATTTTTTTTGAAGATGAAGTTGATGAATATAACATAGCTATTTATTGTGAAAAACCACAAATCTCACCAACATATATTCGAAGAGGGCCTCCAGTTAAAGAAGAATTTCATGCTAATAAATTTAAAGAAAAAAATCTAGAATATTTTGAAAAAAAAGGGTATTTATGGGTTGAAACTAAAAGAGAATATTATCAATTCTCTGAATTTTTAAAAGATTTTATTAAGAATAAAATTCCAGATAACCTTAGTATTTATAATGTATCAATTTCTTTAAAGTGCAAATCTAGTTCTGGAAAAAAAACTATTTTCATTTTAAAAGAAATGGTTTTACCTTTTTATATCTAATATTATAGTTTTATTTTTCAAAAGTTTAAATAAGAAATACTATTTTTTCTTCCATACTTTTTAGTTATTTTAATGGTGTTTATTATGAAAGAAGAAATTGAATTAAAAGAAGAAATTATTCCCTTAAAAAGTAGAATATGGGTTTCTGGAGCGGATGCTGCAGTTGCATTAATGCAAACATTCATACTCACCCTTATAAGTTATTATTTTATCTCTCTTCGAGGTCTTGATGCAATTCTTGCTGGTATTGCTTGGTTAATTTTTGGATTATGGAATATGGTCAATGATCCTTTATTTGGATATATTACAGATCGCACAAAAAGTAAATTAGGAAGAAGGATCCCATATATCCGCTATGGCGCTCCATTGATTGCATTATCATATATTTTATGTTGGATTTATTGGCCAGGTTCACAAACTGATCAATTAGCAATGTTTATTCAATTATTAGTTTTTCTATTTTTTTATGATCTTTTATATACTGCTGTAGCTTCTGCTCTATATGTTATGCCCTATGAAATGGCTATATCCAATAAAGCCCGTGGAAGTATTTTTTTCTGGAAAGTTATTTTTAGTGTATTTGCAATGGTAGCACCACTTTTACTATTGGATATGATTAAGCCTGAGACTAAAGCTGATTTACCTTTTTTTCAAATTTTTCAAATTATATTAGGTATCTTAGCTGGACTAATTGTATTTCTAAGCACATTTTTCTATAAGGAAAAGCAATTTCCCAAAGAAGAAGAAAAAGTTCCTTTCTTGAAATCACTAAAAAACACATTTAAAAATAATTCTTTTATTGTCTTTGAAGTTATTAGCTTTACTATTATTTTTGTTCAAGGAGGAATTTTAACAGGAGTACCATTTTATACCAGTGAATTAGAAATGCCAATGATGCTGTTATATGCATTTCTAGGTATTGGAATAATAGTTGGAATCATCCTTTTCATAATAAAAGGTCAAGTTATGGGTGTAAAAAAGGCGATGCAAATAATGCTCCTTATTTTCTCGGCAGGATGTTTTATAATACTCTTTTTTGGGCGAATTTTAGCAATAACAATGATAGGATTTATAGGATTAGGTATTGGATTAACAGGTGCTTTATATTTAATTCCTTTAATGAACGGAGATGTAATTGATAAGGATGAGGATATGACAGGTCAAAGAAGAGAAGGAATGTATGCTGGCATTAATTCTTTTGTAACGAAATATGCCTATAGTATCGCAGAATCGGTCTTTCTGTTTATTATTGTAGTCTTTGGTTTTGATAAAGATTTAGATCCAGGTCAGCAATCTTTTCGAGTAGAAACAGGTATTATTATTGGATGGATGTTGTTACCTGCAATATTTTTATTATTGTGTTTTTTTGTAATGAAAATTTATCCTCTAACTGGTTCCGAATGGGAAAAAACAAAAGATAAATTAGCACAAATTCACAAACAGAAAGAAATTGAAACCTTAAAGAAATTAGGTTACAAGTACGTTGAATAAGCCAGAGGTAATTAAGAAAAATAACTAGTATTTTACAGTTCTCTTTTTTTATTTTAAAATTAGGCAAACAACATTTTATGTCGCAATCAGCTCAAGTTTAAATATTCGAAGTATAATTTACAAGTAAAAATTTTATCTAAAGAGGGATTCATGTTTGTGGGTAGATTTCCTAAAAAGATAAAAGATAAACAAGTGAAAAAAGAACTGGATTATATAGTAAGTAAATTCTTTGAATATTTTCCTCAAGACCAAATAAATAAATTTGGAACTGATATGAAATATTATCAAAAATTTGAAGACATTCTTACTCACAATTATGAAACGTTAACAGACTATATTTCTTATATTTGGAATAATAAAACAAATGAGTAGGATTATTTTTAATTGCTATTTGGCTTTATTAAAATTTCACTCATTTTTTTTGTAGATCCAGTTTATAGCCTATATTCATAAAATTTTTATGATTTAACATATTTTTTTCTACAATTATAACATGATTATGAATATAATATAAGATGAAGTGAATTATCAATGGTAAAAGTTAAGAATCCTGAAGAAATCGCTAGACTGGTTACTTCTGGATCATATCAGAAAAAAAGAATTTTCTCAATAACAGCACATATAGATCATGGTAAAACTACAGCTACAGATTATCTGTTGCGTCGAGCTGGACTCATGAGGGAAGAGGATGCTGGTCAGCTCCAAATGACCGATTCAGATGATGAAGAACAAGAAAGAGGGATTACCATCTTCACAAGTGTAGTTTTACTTGCATTTCAAGACCTTAGAAAGCCGGACGATAATGAACCCTACATTTTTCAATTGAATGATACACCAGGGCATATTTCTTTTACAGGAGAAGTTTCAAGAGCTCTCAGAGGCTCAGATGGTGCTATAATTCTAGTTGATGCCCTTGAGGGTGTTATGACGCAAACCGAAACTAATATTAGACTCGCAGTAGGCGAAGAATACTGTAAACCAGTCCTTTTTATAAATAAAGTTGATAGATTAATTAGTGAACTAAGACTTAGTCCAAAGGACACTTTCGAAAGAATTGATAAAATTACAAAAGAAGTCAATGAGTTAATTAAGAAAGTGAGACCTGAAGGTTCAAATTGGGGAGTAGATTTTGCGAAGAATTCTGTAGCAGTAGGTTCAGCCAAACATGGGTGGGGTTTTACATATGAGATCTTACTAGAAAAAAACCTTAAACCTCAGGATGTTTTTGTTAAATACAACGAGGGAGACATAGAATGGTTAAGAGATAATCTACCATTAGATGAACCAATGTTAAGAATGATTGTTGATCATCTACCTGATCCTGTTAGTGCATCTAAATATAGAATTCCTCATCTCTGGGGAGGAGATTTGAACTCAGAACTGGGTCAATCACTGCAAAAATGTGATTCTAGCGGACCTTTATATGGGATGATTACAAAAATATTTTTGGACCCAAGACGTCAATATGCAGCAACTTTGATTGGGAGAGTTTTCTCCGGAACTTTTAATCAGACTGACTCAATCTATCTACTTGGAAGTCGAACCTCAAATCGAGTAAAAAGATTAGGTGTTATGGAGATAACGGATCTTTTGGACATACCTAAGATACCGGCGGGAAACCTTTTTGCATTATATGGATTCATCTGTCCTTCTGGAGAGACTTTTATACATAATGAAATGGTCCCAAAAGATAAAGAAGAAATTGCTAAGATCCCTACTTTTGAAAAAATCCATTATGCTTGTAAAGCTGTTGTATCAAGAAGTATTAAACCCCAAGATCCACATGACCTTGGCAAATTAGGGGACGTTGTTGGGAAGTGGTTACAAGCGGATCCCACTGCGGAATTCCGACTTGATAAGGAGAGTAAAGAATATATACTTTCTGGTATAGATCCACTCCAAATCGAGATTCTAGTTAAAAGAATAAATAACCAGGTAAAAATTGATATAGGAGAACCTATTATAGTATACCGAGAAAAAATCAATGCAAAAAGTAAACAATTTCATACTAAGTCTTCAAATGCTCATAATCGTCTTCTGTTATATGTAGAACCTTTAGATGAAAAAACTGAAGAATTAATTGATGAAGGTAGAATTACTGATTTACAGAATGAAAAAGAGCGTGCACAAATTTTAAGAGAAGAGGCAGGATGGGATACAAAAGAAGCTAGACGTATTGTTGATGTTTATAAAGGAAATATTTTAGTAAATGGAACTTCTGGAATACAGCGATTTGATAGAATTAAAAATGATTTAGTTAGTTCATTTAGAAATTGGATTGAAGAGTGTATAATTGCTAAAGAACCTGCTATGGGAATTAGAGCAGTGTTTATAGACTTAACAATTCATGAAGATCCGCGCCATACTCAGTTTGCTCAGACCGCAAGCATGAGCTATTCTGCTCTTTCATTAGCTATGCTTAATGCTGAACCTCATCTTTATGAGCCTATACAGAGAATAGATGTAAAAACACCTCAAGGATCTGAAGGCGGAGTAAATACAATAATTAATAGGCACCGAGGTCGCATAAACAATGTCATCCCTGAAGGGGAATATGTAAGAATTCAAGGGCAAATACCTGCCGCAGAAATAATTGGCATAGCAGATGAAATTCGCAGTTCTACGCAGGGAAGGGCTTTTTTCGGATATGAATTTAAAGGCTTTGAGAAAGTACCTCCTTCTTTAGAAGAAGATGTAATCTTAGAAATTCGCAAAAGGAAAAATATGCCATTAGAGATGCCAAGTACTAGAAGTTGGGAGAGATTTATTTATAAAAGAACTTAAAATTTTTTAAAAATTCTACTCCTACTATTTTAGAGATTATCTTTAAAAATTATAAATTAAAAAGCTGTTTTAGTTCAGCTGTATCATCAACAAGGAAGTCCGGATTATGCTCCTTTAAAGTCTCTTTTTGAGCTAATCCACTAGCTACACATACCATTTTAACATTAGCCGTTTTGCCTGCTTCAATATCAGTTGTCATATCCCCTATGAAAATAGCTTCTGAGGGTTTAATCTTCCATTTTTCAAGAATCTTTAGAATGCCTTCAGGACTTGGTTTAACTTCTGTCACTTCATTAAATCCAATTATAGTTCCAAAATATCTAGTTAAATTAAATTTCTCTAATACTTCTTCGGCATATTGACTTTTATTATTGGTTAAGATAGCTAATTTTAAACTTTTTGATAGTTTTGAGATTAAATCATCTATACCATCGAAGATAGTAGCTTCTTCTCTATATTTATTAAATTGATTAAATAAAAAAATAGCTATCCGTAATTTTTTGAAGAAACTAAGGCCTTCTAAAGAATTTATTTTAAGTAATTCATAGGAATTTAATAGTATTTTAGGAACGGGATAATTTTGAATTTCTTCGATTAAATGAGCAATTTCTTCCATAACAGCATCACGGTTAACTTTTAATTGATACTTCTCTATTCCATCATCGACAGCTTTAGTGATCGCATCTGTAATGTCGTAGATGATTCCATCTAAATCGAAAATGATTCCTTTATAGTTTTCCAAATTTATTTTATCCATCTTAAAGTGGATTAATGTTTAGAGTAATTTTAACTATACTAAAATTTGAAAACGTTAAAAAAGATTTTTTTAAAATTCTATAAAATAGCTGCTTTATTAGCTTAGAACTTTAAGTCACACGATTTGAAATATATTAAAATAAGAACTTAAGATGATTTAAAAGAGATTTACTTAAGATCTTTACTTTTTTTATTAATTTCTTACAATTGTTTATTTCTTAAAGCCTAAATACAAAACCCATGAGCTAATAACCATTAAGATTCTTATAAAAACCAAAGTTACCCCTGGACTAATTAATGAATCACCTGCTCCACCTATTACAAAAATTAAGAATCCTAATGATAAAAATAAAAATTTTCGTCTTAATATTCCTGTTGATTGAAAACTCTTATATAAAAACCCAAATCCATTAAAGATTAGAATGGAAAGTAAAAAAATAGCAATAAGTATGAATGTGGGATGTCCTAAAACAAAACTAGCATCAATTAAGTCTTCTCCAGGATTTTTTAATATAAAAGTAAAAGAATGCATCGTATTAAAAAATAGAAAAAATTCAAAAATTACCCCCAAAATAATATAGATTGATACAATAAACCATTTTTTATCAGGTTTAATGAGTTCTGACCCAATATACATAGCACATATAAGACTTGGAGCAACCCACATATAGCTTAATCTTCCATATATACCAATTGTTACAGGGTTTTCCAAATTATCTCCAGTCAATATAACCGACATAAAGTCAGAAAAAGGACCTAAATAAAAAAGACCTGCTAAAAATGTCATTATACCTGCAAAAGTAAGTAACTTTGCCTTTAATTTTAATGATTTGTGAAAAAATAGTAATCCAAAAACACAGGAAGATATAATAACGCCTGTTGCTGATAATCCATCAAGCAAACCAGAATAAGAAATCAATTTTAATTTCACCATCTTCTAAATAGTTAGCATGATTTTTTAATTTTACGATCTTTAAGTCTTTTCTTATTCCCCCCTGATTTACTTTTGTTTTTTCATAATAAAGTTAACATTTTCTAATTTTAATTATACGAATATTAATATTTAAAGAACTAAAGAACTAATATTAATATAGAAAAAATTGAATAAAATGCCTACTATCTAAACAAAAGAAAATATGAATGAAAATCAAGAAGAGAGACAAGAAGATATAAATGAGAAAGAGGAAAAAGGAGATGATTTACAAGCTTATCTTAGTGAAATGAAAGCACTTGAATCTGATTTTTCAGATCTAGATGAATTAGACTTTGAAGAACTTCAAGAAATGCAAGATGCTATTGAAAAAGTTAAGGAAAGCGAAGAATTAGCTAATGAACAAATCTCTGAAGGAGTTAAAAACTCTGAAATTGTTTCGGAATTAGAACAAGAAAAAGAATACAAAGAAGCTATGCTGTCAGATTTTTCTGATATGGATGAAATTGATATGGATGAATTAAGAGAGATGAAAGAAGCTATAGACAGTGTCAAGCAGGAGGAACTGGTTTCATCCGAAGAAGATACAGAATTTAAACCTCAAACAATCCCCAGTGAATTAGAGCAAAGAATTAAGGAAGAATTAGCAAAAAAAAAAGAATTAGAAAAAGTGGAAATTATAACCCCCGAAAAACTTCTTGCCTATCTTAAAGAAAAACGAGAAAAGATTTGGTATCATGCGTTATATTATTTAGTTTTTAATGTAGAGGATCATATTGCTTCAAAAGAATTACTTTATGATGTATTAAAAGAAATAACAAGTAGATCTCCAATTGATCCCATCCCGGAACATCAATTTTATTTTGGTTTAGGTTATCTTTTAAGATTATCATTAAATAATAAACAAGTAATACGTTTTCTAAGAGATGGTAAATTTAAAGTTAATGTAAATATAAAAGAATTAACGCAATTGGTAGAAGAAGCTGGTGAACCAATAAGTACTAGGCCCGTTATTAAAGAGGAAGAAAAGAAAAAAATGTTTAAAGAATTTCTTAAAGATGATTTTCTCGATTTTTAGTAGGATTTTATGTAAATTATGAATGAAAAACCTTCGTTATTAATTATTGGAAATTCTAATGTAGGAAAAAGTTCAATAACAAGACTTTTACTCCCAAATCCACGAAAATTTAAGGGTAAGATAGGCAAGCATCCTGGAAGTACATTATTAATAAAACCTATTACCCAAATTGATTTGCCTTATAAAATAATAGACCTTCCTGGTTTTGGATATATTAGACGGGCTAGTCATAGACGAGAAGAGCATATTAAGAAGCAAATTGTTATACATATTGAGAAGCATCATCAAGATTATTTTTTCGGCTTGGTAGTTATTAATATTTTAAGAATTAAAGACGAAATTGAAAAGTATTTTATTCATAATCAAGAAACTATACCTTTAAGTTTTGAATTGATAAAATTTCTGAGAGAATTTGATATTCCAATTATAGTGATTTTTAATAAAATCGACAAAGTATCTAATCTTGATAAAACTAAAAGCATCAAAACATTCATTAAATCAGCAGAAATATATGAATTAAATTTGGTTCATTTAGATGACCATGAATTCCATAATAAAGCAGAAATTCCATATCTAGAATTTTCAGCTTTAAAAAAGATAAATATAGAAAAATTAAAAAAAATAATTCAAAAATTTTTAAAAGAAATGTTTTAAAAGATTCCCCAGAGCTTCACATTTTTCATGTATTCCCTGTAAGCATCTCCAAACTTGTCTATATTTACTTTATCTTCCCAAATCGAGCTTATTAAGCATAATATGAAAGACATCAGGGCAAATATTATTGAGAAAAAAGAAGGAATCCATATTATAACGCCAATGTTTGCAATTGCAAGTCCGAAGTACATGGGATGTCGCATATATTTAAACCATCCTTTCTCGATTATGATCTTAGTATCTTCCCAGTGCTCTCCTTGCCCGAATTTTTTCATAATTATCACTTGACTGATAAAAATAAAAATACCTATAAAGATTAGGACAACTCCAGTTATAGTTAAGTATAAATTATGATAAAATGGTTCAAAGTATTGTCCCAGAAGTGCTGCAGTAAAATAAGAAGCCAAAGCTAAAGCCTCTGAAATCTCATACTTAGTTTTCATTTTTAGCACAGATACGACCCAATAACTGCAATATATCATTATTGCAATCCATATTATTAAAGGTATAAAATCTGTTAACATGGTATTCACCTCATTTTCTCTGAATATAATATTTAATTATTCCCAATATAGGATTGAGACGTGGTACTTTTTCTTTATATTTCTTATAATCTTCACCAAATTTATCAATAAGATTTTTATCCTCTGCATACGTCCATTGATAGGTTAAAACTAGGATAATGATGCTAAGGATTAAACTTACCCATAATTGAGTCCATAATGTAATACTGATAGTAAATAATATTCCTCCTAAATATTGTGGATGACGAATTATAGCATATGGACCTTTTTCCACTAACTTTGTTGTACGTATGTAACTCTTTCCCTTTTGTACTCCCCCACGTTTCTTAAAAGTCCAAAAAGAAATTAAACCAAAATAAAGACTGAATCCCCAAATTATATATCCAATATATATTAAAATGATTAAATTCAATTCATTAAAAAATATGAACATTAGGATTATTTGAGTTAAGAAAGCCATCGTAAATATTGTTGTAAAGATTATATTCATGAATTTAAATTTTTTTTCCTTTTTATTTATCATTCTTTCATTTTTCATCATTTTTCAGACAACCTCTTATCTTGTTTCTTTTTACATACTTGATAAGACCCAATATCAAACTCATTCTGGGGACATTTTCTTTGTATTCTTTATATTCATCCCCAAATTTTTCTATAAGTCCTTTATCTAAAAGATAAGTTTCCCCATAAACGATCCAACATATAAGAACTGCAAAGATCACCATTAACCAGTGTTGCGACATTAAAGTTACCGAAATGCTGAGAAATATCCAACATAACCAATATGGATGCCTAATAATGGCATAAATACCCTTATCCACTAGTCTTGTTGTGTATACATGACTTTTTCCTTTTTCAATTTCACCATATCTCTTGAATGCTTGCCTTGGTAATGATCCAACCACCATAAATAAAACCATGAAAACCCATCCAAACCAAGTAAGAATATTAAGATGATAAAAATTGTAATAGAAAAATACTAAAATAAATTGAGCAATCAATAATGAACTATAGATCATAGAAGGAATCAAATATTTCCAGGAAGATTTTGATTGGGATATTTTTTTATCTGTTTTATTAATACTATTTTTTTCAGTAATAATATCGTTTTTCAACATTTTTCAAACATCACCATAAATTTTAAATAATTGGTGTCACTAGATATAATTAAGATTGAATATTTAAATTTAACCATTCAAATTTGACTATTTCAAAAAAATTAAAAATGAAATTTTTTTTATGTATATAATGAGCTGAGGAGAAATAATGCCAAAAAAAAGATATACACCATTAAAAACATTTATATTGGGTGTAATGAGTACAAATCCTAAACCTATGAGTGGTTATGAACTCATTTCTTTAGCAAAAGAATGGCGTTATGATCATTATATTAAGGCTACGAAAGCATCTTTCTATTATACATTAAAGCAACTTGAAAGAGATGGGTTCATTAAAGAAGTAGGATCTAAGCAAGAAGGTAATCGTCCCGAGCAAATTATCTATAAATTATTAAATAAAGGTAAAATGGAATTTCAAGAACAGATTTCTTTTTTCCTTAATCAAATAAAAGAATTATATTTTGATATAGATGCTGCAACTCCATTTATTTTGCTATTTGGTATCTTTAAGGGAAAACAAATCATAGTAGATTCTATAGATAAACAACTTAAGGAGAGGAAAAATATGTTCAAGCATGCTGATGAAGGGGAGAGACTAGTTGAATCTCTTTATCTCTATGATTTAAATCCATTCTACATACTTCCTCTAAAACATTGGAGGCTTCACAATGAAGCAGAGATAAAATGGTTGGAATATTTTAGGGAAATGGTTGAGAGCATTGAAGATTTTAGAGAACAGTATAATAAAGTCATAAAAAAAATGATGTCCTTATCTCGGGAACAAAAAAAAGAATAGAGCTAATTTATTTTAAATCCTAAATTTTTCACTATCATCGATTAAGGTTTAGTTATCTTTGGATCTTTATCTTTATCCCAGTTTATTGCAAATAGAAAATCTCTACTTGCTTTGTTTTTATAGATTAGAGGGAATCCACTTAATTCTTCAAATTTTAAGGCAATCTCTTCCAAATAATCATATTCTGGAAAATAAGATTGAAGGGATTTATCACTTTTTAATCTCTCTTTTATTAATAAAGCTTTAGCTTGTAAAGTAAATCCTTTAATTTCAAAAAAGTTTGGATTTGTTTTTTCAATAATTTTAATATAATCTTTAAGATATTGGTCTCTTAAATTAAGATTTTTCACAGCTGTTAATCTCACTAATGTCCTACAAGATAATGATTCAATTAAACTTAAGCTTTCATTAATTTTTTCCCAACCATTTTTAATCATTGGACGACAAACTTTTTTATAAATTTCTTCATTTGGAGAAGGTAATGTTATGTATAATTGCGTAGGTAATGGATCTAATTTCCCTATCTTTTCTGGTAATGTACCATTCGTTACAATAAATGTGGTTATATCTCGTTTCTTGAATTCTTGAACAAATTCGGAAATTCGTGGATATAATAATGGCTCTCCATCTAGAGAAATTGCGGCATGGTTAGGATACATTGCTTCACTATGAGTTTCCATGATTTCATCTGGAGTTGTTAGTTCTCTATTTATTAACAATTCAATTTCATCTCTTGATTCTATACAACATTTGAAGTCATCATCGAGTTCAAAATATCGAAGTTCTTGATCTTTAGATTTAATGTATTCTTGATTTTTTAGTAAATTGATTGCACGTTCTATTTTATTTTTAGATACATGAATTTTATTTGAAAGTGAACTTATATTGTGATTTTCATTTGAATTAAGAAGCATATAATAAAGAATATCAATCATTATCTCATAATTATCTAAATAACGTCTTAAAGGTAAATGGTTTTTTATAATATCCTGCTGGTGGCGTATCATTTCATCAACTAGAAATTTTGGATCATCTGGCTCAACAACGAAATCTGCTCCGAGAGAGCCAATTTCTATATCTCTCCAACAAAATACACATTGATGATTACAAAAAGGTAAAGAAGGTGTATTTTGTAAGCATCTATGACTTTTTATACCGAAAACTCCTTTATAACAGTTTCTGTTATCTCTTCCTGTCATTAATCTTTGTTCTAACCAATGACAAGGTTTGATAAAAGAATGTTTATTTTTACCTATGATTCTATATGTTGTTTTTGTGTATTTTTCAACAAATTCATTTGTTATTCTGTTATCAATGATAAAGCGATTTTTCATCTAGTAACCTTTGAATTCTAATTTCTAATTAGCTTTAATAAATAAATCTATTATAGCAACATATTAAATTTATATTCTTACAAATTATAAGTTTATTAGTAATTAGGAGAGTTCTTTTAAATTATAACCAAAACAATTTGAATTCTTTTCATTTACTTACTAAAAGTTTAATAAAAATGATCTCCCATTTCGAGCCACTCATGTTAAGTTCAATATGAAATATTAATATTAGAAAAATTAATATTAATTTTATATATAGAATAAGGTATAGTTTATTCATATTCAACAAATATTCAATGATTTTAAAATGCTAAATAGAATAAAAAGTGAATTATTAAATCTTGGACTAAAATTTATTAGCGTAGATGAGAAAATAGTAAGATTATTTTTAGAAACCAGCCCTTCTAATATTAATGAGATTGTTATACTTCCTGCAGTAAAATTAGTAATGAAAAAAATCTTACAAAAGCTTCAGAATAAAAGAAATTATGGGAGAGTTTATAATGGTACCATAAATGATATAAGAGTTAGTGTAATTCGTTCCTTAGTTGGAGCTCCTAATTGTGCTTTAACAATGGAATGTTTAAAACGCTGTAAAACTAAAGCAGTAATAAGAATTGATTTTTGCGGAGGGATTGAAAATGAAATTTATCCAATCAATATAGGGGACATACTAATCCCAAAATTAGCTTATTGTGATGATGGAACTTCACCAAATTATATTAGAACGAATCCTTCGTTAGCAAATCAATTAGATTCTATTTCGAATCCTTTAGCTAGATTTCAAAACATAATTGCTGGAAATCATACTATATTCATATCTAAACCCAATGAGATATTAAAAGATTTATGTTTAACTAAAGGAGTTTCCTTTTTACCTGATAGAGTTAAAGAGATTAATTTATGGACCACTGATGCTTTATTTTGCGAAACTTTAGAATTCATAAGAGCTTTAACATCAATAAACGTCCAAGGTATAGACATGGAATCTTCTACTTTATTCTTATTAGGGAGATTATTTAATATTAAAACAGTTTCAATCCTTTCTGTATCAGACTTACCCGGACATCCGAATTTTGACTTACTTAATTCAAATGAAATTCATCCTGATATGGAAAATGGGATAGATAATGCAATAGAATTATTAACTAAGGTATTACCCAAAGTTAAGCAACTTCTTTAATTAAAGCCCCCGTAATAATCTAGAAAAATCAGGTTCTTTAAAAAACTTGTTATATTTCTTTAATATTTCGATATTTACTAAATGAATTTTTTTGTCTGATTGGTTTTTAGCGGTTTTTACAAGGTTTAATTCTTTTAATTTGTTAATATGATATTGAATTGTACCTGAATAAATATCAAGCGCTTCTCCAATCGCAGAAATTGTTATAGACTCATCTTTAAAGAATTCCTCAATAATTTTAGGAATCATTGGATTTAAAAAGATTATTTTATATTTATCATGATCTTCTGAGAGATCTTTTAAAAAATAATGAAGAGTTTTACCAATTCTTTTTGATCTAATAAGTTTAAATCTTTCTAAAGTCATAACATGTTTTAAAAATGGTGTTCGTGTGATTTTTAACTCTTTTTCAATTCTCTCATCTCTCGCATGAATCCCTGGATGGTCTTCAATATATTTTAAAATATTCATTAATTTTTTGTTGTTTAAAATTTCTAATTTCGTCCTTCTTTCGTTTGTAACTATCCAATTCTTTTCTTCTAAACTTCGAATTGCGAGAAAGATTTCTTCTTTACTATATCCCTTCTTATAAGAAAGCTTTGCAATACTTTTTGCATATAATTTCTCAATTATTGGATACTTTTGTATTTGAGTTTCTGACTCGATCTCAAATTCAGCACCATAACGTTTTAATTTTAATATTTCCTTTGCAATTTCTAATATATCTTTTTCAATTTCAGTTAAATCTTCTGAAACTGGTGTTTTTAATATTTCTTTTTTCTCTTTTATTTCAAGAGGAGTAAAATCTGAGCGCCTAAATGAACTATCCTCTAATAATTCCTCTTTATTAGTTCCATTGGTTTCTCTTCTTTTCTCAAGCGACATTTTTAGGCGTTTTCCTCTAAAAATTGTATGAACTTTATTTGCTCTTTAGCATCCATATATTTCAATTGGGTCACAATTTTATCATAATGTTTAGGTTTAACATTAGGGAGTTTTCGGATTCTTTCTATTAGTTTATGAGGTATTTCTTCATATAAACTAACTAAAGCTTCGATGTATTTAACTTGTTCTTCCTTCGTTAAAAAGACAAGTTCTTCTAATAATTCTTTTTTCTCTTTCTTGGGGATTTTTAAGTCAATTATTTGTTTTCTTAAATCCTTAGATAAAACCGTAAAAATTTTTGAAAAATATTGCTGTACTAATTTCTTATCCTTCTCATTTTTTACTGGTAAAAGAGATTCATGTAGTTTTAATTCAAATTCTTTTTCCTTTATTTCTTTTTCTTTTTTATATTTTTTCTTATCTTCTTTTTCAATTCTACCTAACTCAAGCCTTACATCTTTTTGTTGCTCAATCGTTAAAACTTTTTCCTCGGGCAGGAATGCTGAGGGTGGCTGACTAATAATAGGTTTAGAAGTTTCTTCAAACTCAACTTCTTTTTCTTCAGGAATGACTCTATCTGGTGGCTCAATTTGTTTATATGGCGGAGGATAATATACTTGTTTTTCTTCTTTAGGAATAACTTTTCTAATTTCAGAAGGTTTGCCAAAAGTAAGGATAAACAGAAGTATTCCTTTCAGTAGAATAAAAATACCAGCTGCAAAAAATATTGTACTAAATATTCCGCGAATAATTACCGGAACTGCATCTCTTTTTTTAAATTCTCTTTTCTCCTTAATTTTATGCTTTGACTTAGCGTCAATTATAATTACTATTAATGCTATTATTAGTAAGACAATTAAGGCTAATAGCATAGGAGATAGTTCTATATAAACAGGATATTCTATAATTATTACTCTAGCGGCATTTATTGCTAAATACAATTCACCAAGATAAACACCATATATTCCCAATAAAATTATTAACAAACCGGCTTTAGCTGAAAAATAATTTAATGAATTTTTAATAAGTAATCCAAAATCATAAGCTTTATAGTCTTTATTTTCTCGATCAGTTATAACATAGAGCATTATAAATATGCCCTTAATAAGAAGAATTACACCTGTACCGTAAAGTACACAACCTAAAATTCCCCAACTGAAGGCATCAATAAATATGACATTAAATTTTCTTTCTTTTATTTTTGGTGAGATATAAGCTCTATCATATATTAAAATGAAAAGACCAATAATTCCTTGAAGAGCGTATCTGAAAAAAATATCAAACCAATTATCGGGATCAAAAATTACTCCAAAAATTAAACCAAAACTAACGATAGTGAATATTAATAGAGGGATAAAAGCAATTCTGTTTAAAAATTGGATTATCTTATTTAGTGCAGTTGAATCTTTTTGTGATATGCTTAATGGAGAAGGTAATGTTTTTCTCCTATATGGAACAGGTGCTGGTTTAAATTCAACTCCTTCTAGAATAAATGGCGAACCACATCTTTCACAATATACTTGAATATTTTGTTCTATTAAATGAGATAATTGTTCTGGAAAAACATATCCACATTCACTGCATACAAACAATTTTTTTGACATACTCTTTAACTACACCTATATAATATTGTTTTTATTTGCTTATTTTAATTTTTTTTGATTTTAGCATAAAATTTAATTAAGGATAAATAGAAATTATGTGTTTTGTAGTTTCATTTAATTCAAATCTTTTTCCACAATGTACACAGAAAGCAATTCCATTGATTTTTAAATTATTATGCATTTTTTCAGAAAATTTATTTCCACACTCATTGCAATACATAATATTATGTTGAACTATTTCCATTATTCTGTAAGGTTCTTCAGATTGCCCATTAGATTGTTTATTTTGGGGGATCAAATTCTGTTTTTGCTTTTTAGGCTTTGGTTCACCTGATATTAAATAGTAAAAACCTTCACATAATTTATAAAAACCAAAGCCAACACCCTTGAGAAGATAATAGACCCCCTTAATAGCATAGTAAATTAAATAACTAATACCTTTTATCAGATAATAAACAAGAGTTATTAATATTGCTAAAAGTGCTACAATTCCAATTATTACTAATATCTGACCATAAATAGGTTGTACTAAATACCATTCTATAAACTCATTATACCATAAAAAAATTTTATCAGCAATATTACTCCAATCCATCTTTATTACACTTTTTAGATTTTTAAATAATATTAATAAAATGATGTTAATGATTAATTTTAAAAAAAATGGAGTCCAGTTTTTAAAAATTGTTGTAAAAAGAGAAATAGATAATAAATTCCAAATTTCAATTTTCTAAGTTAAATATGTTGAATCAATTCTTTCCAATTTATTCTTTGTACAGTGGATTGGAGTTTATGGTTATCATCTTCAATTATATGATAAGTAATATTGGAGAAAAGTTGTTCTGCTCTTGCTCGAGACTTTTTCATTGAAATGATTTTATCTTGTCTAGCGTGATAAATAATTATAGGAATGTTAAGAGGTAAATTTGAAAAATTTTTAGGATCTAGTTCGGGAATAGCTAAATAAGGGGCAAGAAGAATCAGATGTTTGATTTTGGAAGGATAAAGACATGTATAAAGTACTGCCATTAATCCTCCAAAACTTGATCCAATAATTATCCAAGAATCTTTATTTTTTAAAATTTCAATTAATTGGTTCATCCTCTTTTTCAATAAAATTTTATATGATATACCTGATGTGAATTCTATGAAACTAGGTGTTAATATCTCAGGTAATTGCCTTTTTAAATATAGAGCTTTGAATCCACGACCAGAACTTTCAAGTCCATGAATAAATATTATGTTTTCCGTTTTTGAAACCTTCCTTTTTAATATATAGATTATTTTAAATTTTTTTTTGATAAGAGAAATATTACATTATTCAATTTGTTCTTAAGAAGAAAATCCATCAGCTTCGGCTTTTAATAATTTCAATTCCTTTTTGTGGCCTAAATATACAAGTAGAAAGAAAATACTGAAGTAAAACATAATTAAGAATAAGATAAAAAAATAATACTTTTCTGTCAACGATATAAAATGCAAGGCATTTCCAATAATAAATCCTGTAAATAACCTTGAAGTTGTTGTACTTTTCCTTAATAATAACCTTTGTGTTCCCCAATCAATAATTCCTGGAATAGGTAACACAATACATAAAATTACTGCTAATTCAGGACTAAATTGCGCATTGAATATGTTTTCTATTAAATAAGTTGAAAATAGTGCTATAATCCCACCTAGAATTACTCCAGAGCATCTAGAACATAGATATATTCTGGTCCTCCCGAATTTAAAATAAAAAGTATGGTCACTTGCTGAAACGGGATGATGAGTTAAGAGCATATTATATATAAATTTTTCATCCTTGGCTAAAATCCTATCATATAACGCTAGAAGCAGAGGAATTATAAACATAATTGAAAGAAGAGATTGGATAAAAAATTTGAATCCAAAATTCAAAATTATAGTTTCGTTACTAAATTCATTATGATGGAATATGTAATAAAACAAAATGATAATACCAGTTATCAAAAACGAAATGGCAATTAGTATAATAAACGTATAATAAGTTTTCATTCCTTCTTGATATTTTAAAGGTTTATACTTGTATATACCACATAAAAATCCTAAAATAGCAACAATTAGACACCACTCAAGATATAATTCATGATAAAAAGCTAGTTGAAATAGTAATTCACCTAAAAAACCGGCTATAAATCCATGATAAGATCCTGCTAGAAAAGATAGAAATGTAAAAATAAGCAGTGTCACTCCAAATTCTATTTCAAAATCTTGGCTTTTAATAAAATTGGTTGAGATTGATCCAAAAGGATCTGAAATATATACATAGGTCATAATAATGAAAATATTAATTAAGATATTTAAAAAAACTGTTCTTAACAGGGTTCTTTGTTCATTTCCATTAGCTTCTTCAATCAAGATAATATCAAATGTTTATTTGTAGAATTTATAACATTTTACTTGTTCTAATTGAAAATGTGGTCAAGCTCTTCTATTAATTGTTCTTTTGTAAGTTCAAATCCCTTTCGAAGTACTTTTAAAATTATATTTTTGCCGATA
Source organism: Promethearchaeota archaeon (assembly GCA_016839585.1). GTDB lineage: Archaea > Asgardarchaeota > Lokiarchaeia > Sigyniarchaeales > SOKP01 > Loki-b32. The sequence continues at coordinate 2,142 of JAEOTZ010000044.1, read as the reverse complement.
GGAACTTTTAAAATTGAATCATCTTCTTCTACAATCGAAATACCCTCCTCATTAAAGTCTAACTGACGCTTTAAAGCTTGATATGCTTTTTCTTTGTATTTAAATGCTGCTTTCGATAATTCAGTGTAATCTTTAATATCTTCCTCAACTTTTAAAAATAAGAGACTTTCTTCAACCTGTGTTTCAAAGCATTTTTTTGTGACTTCTTTGAGTCTTAGATAATTAGAATGATTTTTTTTACACTGCATGTTTGTCTGGTCATGCTTTAGGTAAATAGGGAAATTTCGATTAATAATTTTATCCAATTTTTCTTTTGAAAGATCTCCATTTAGTACAAGTTCTTTAGCAGAATCAAGAGTGATTCTTATCTGTTCTAATGTTCCCACTTTAGCATCTTTATCAGACCAGTATTTATAAAATGATTGTACAATTGGTTTTACAACAAAATTTAGAGCACCAACATTCAATTCAGAATCAATAAGGGATTTTCCATAATTGAGTGAAATTTGCATTTGATCAATCATTCTTCGTTCTAAGATTTTATAGTTTCTATTCATATAATTCATGAGTTATTCTCCAACAGGATTGATCAAGTATAATTTATATCTTTATTATTCTGTTTTAAGAAAAATAGAACTTATATTATTTTAAATCAACTATAAAATTAATAGTTTAATTATTTTTGATTATATGTATCATTTAAAGCATCAATGAATTCTTTTTTAGTTAACTCAAGACCTCGTCTAAGTGCTTTGACAATAATTTTTCGTCCTAATGGGATTTTAAGAATTGAAAGATCCTCTTCAACTATTTCAATACCTTTTTCTGTACAATCTAACTGTCTCATTAAATTCTCTTCAGCTATTTCTCTGGAAGGAAATGCTACCCGACATAAGTCTCCATAATTTTCTACATCATCCTTTACTTCTAAAAGCTTTATCACTTCTTTCAAATAATTCATAAACGTTTCTTTTGCAACTTGTTTTATTCTTTCATAATTGTGATGTGTTTTCGAGCATTGGGTATGCGTTTGATCTGCTTCAAGATATTTTGGAAAGTTTTCTTCAACAATTTTATCAAGATTTTGTTCTAAATTGCCATTAAGTAATAATTCTTTACCGCTATCTAGAGTAATTTTAATTTGTTTTAAAGTTCCAGACCTTGCATCATTTTTAGCCCAAAAATCATAAAAAGTCTTTACTATAGGTTTTACGATAAAGTTTAATAACCCTGTATCCAATTCTGTCTCAATTAATTGTCTTCCTAATCCTATAGAGTGTTCCATTTGCTCAATCATTCTTTGTTCAATAATATGATAATTCCTTTCAATGTAATCCAATGTTGAATCTCCGATTTGTCCTTAAAAATTTTTATAAACACTTGAATTTAAATAATTATATTTAAAAGAACCCTTCTAATAATAAATTTTATCATAAGTTTTATACTCTTAATTTTATGAGTTAATTCTAATCAATATAGTTCCTTGTTATAAAATAAAAATAAAAAAGAATCATAAATATTTATACAATAAGTATTAAAAAAAAATTTGATAATTTTTATAAAAATGCGATATATCTTCAAAATCTTAATCTTTTCCGGCAATCCAGAAATATCTGACCTTTATATTTCTGAAGCTTTTAATGAAATTGGAGAAGAAAAAGAATCTTATAACGAATGGTATAGGGAAATAAGGGTTTTAGAAGATTATTGCGATTTAGAAGTTGATGTTATTACAAATATTGCAGCTGATTTTGATGAGCTACTTCCTACTGCTGACGGAATTGTTTACTTTTTAAATCCTTTGGAAGTAGGAGAATTTGAATTATTCAAGATGCTTCTTCCCGATATATTTTCGGTTAAGAGAGATATACCAACAGTTATAATTTTTTATGATCAAAATGGTGTTTTACCAATGTCAGTAAATGACTTATTGGAAACCATTTGGGTTAATTATCTCAGTTTAGAAGCGTTTTTAAATTTGAATCCTAGAAATTTTCATCAAGCACTTCAAGCTCTATGTTTAGCTATGATTAATGGTGATTCTCCATTAAATATTGAAAATGCATGGATGAGATTTCCAATATTTATCCAAATGGCAAATATTTACTATGATAACAAAAATTATTATTATGCTGCTCAAGC
>JAEOTZ010000006.1 GCA_016839585.1 Promethearchaeota archaeon | reverse complement strand
TAGTCCTGATTGGACAGCTTATTCATTGGATGGTCAAACAAATAAAATAATTTCAGGAAATGCCACTATACCTTTGCCTGAAGATGGATTACATGCAATTCAAGTATTTGGAAATAATTCATTAGGAACAATGTATCAATCGAATATAAGGTATTTCTCAATTGATACATCCCCTCCAGAAATATTAATTATAACACCTAATCCAGATGAATTTTTTGGAACTATAGCTCCTAATTTTGAAATTTTTATTGATGAGATGAATCCAAATATTAATTGGTATACTATTGATAATGACATAACTAATATTACATTTAATGGATTGTCTGGTAGCATAAATCAGACAGAATGGGAAAAAAAAGGAGATTTATCGGTTACCATCAGATTCTATGCTAATGATACATTGGGATTTGAAGGATATTCTGAAGTTATCGTTTATAAAGATACAACCGCACCAGTTTCTTCATTACTTTTTACACCGTATAGTGGAACCAATGAAGTGAATAAATCAACTAGTTTTACTATAACTGCTGATGATGGCAGTGGTTCTGGAATTTCAATAAGACAATATAAGATCAATGATTCTGGTTGGTTCACTTACACGGAACCTTTTGATTTGTCTGGTTATGATTATGGAGATTACTTAATTAGTTATCAAGCAATTGATAATGTGGGTAACATTGAAACTGAAAATATGCAATTAGTTAAATTAATACAGGAGCCTTCTGAACCCTCCGAACCAATCATTCATGGCTATAATTTATGGATTTTAATCGGAATAATAAGTTTAGCTTCAATAATAATAATTACTAAGAAATTCAAGAAGTAAAATCTAAATTTCTTTTTTTTTTTAAAACAGTTTTTTACGAATAACAGTTGAGCTAATTTTTTTATTATTTTTATCTTTTATAATTGGAATAACAATGATTATCAATGGTTTAAATCCTTTATTCTCCCTAATTTCATTAATTTCTATAGCTACCTTATAAGTTTCCTGACTAACCACTATTCCATCATATACAGGATCATTGATGGGCGGTCCATATATATCATTTAATTCAATAATTTGGACTCTATTAATATCAGCTATTGTTTTAATGAACTCCTCTAAATTACGTTTCCTTGTTTTATAATTTTCAAGTTTTGAAGCTGCCTTTTTATTCTTTAATAATTTTTTAGTAGTTAACCCGATCACAATATTATTTGAAAAAGATACAGCTGTTTTTATTAAAGATTTATGACCCTCATGAAGATGATCAAATGTCCCGCCCATACCTACTTTATTTAAAATCTGAAAAGCACCTTACTAAAGTTAAAGGTTATTTTTTAATACTTGCTTCTTTACTCGGTTCAGTAGTTTTTTTTAATCTTACGGAATAAATTTGTTTTATTTCCATTAAATCATCGCATTTATCGCATTTATCTTTCTTTTTAAATACAAAATCTCCTTTAGCATAATTTCTGACTTTAGTAAGTTCACATAAGTTACATGTTAAAATAGTTAGAGTTTGTCTTAATGGTTCTGGGGGACTTTTTTGCATTTGCATTAATGTAGATCCTAAACATATTAACATAAAACCAATTGACCATCTTGAAAATTGATCCAGCCCAAAGTCAAGATAGATAAATAATGCACCTGCTATAATTAATAAAATTAAAAGAAGATTTTTAAGAATGCTTTTTAGGGTAACTCCTTTTTTTAATATTTCCTCATCGTCTTCTTCTTCAATCATAGAAAAAATAGTAACATCTAATTTTCTATTGTTTATAATAGAAAAGAATAAATAAATTTTATTATTATAAAAACATAATAGATTAAAGTTTTCTTTATTAAGTTAAAGTTTAGGGAAAATATATTAATGATTTATCAATGGGGTGCCGATCGAGGCACAGATCCGGTTTCTATTATTATAAATTTGCTATTCTTTTTATTGATCTTTGTTAGTATTTTCTATGGGCAAAAGATACAAAGTTGGAAGGCAGCGAAAGAAATTCAAGTAGGTCTAGATAAACTTAAGAAATGGAACGATGAGTGTAAAGAGATAATGCTTACTAATTTTAAGGAATTTGCCGATAAAAAACAAACACAAAAAGATCTCATGTTTAAACTTGAAGATTTCATAACATTTGTAACAATACCTCCAGTTTCCCTTGATCCTTATGGGATTATACCAAAATTTGATCATGTTGTAGATGTGAGAGATAATCGATTTAAAGAAGAAGTAGGTATATTAGCTCCTAATGCTGATAGTGTTCAAAGAGCAAATCTAGAAAACTTGTTAGAGGCTGTAATGGCGGTAGATTTTATTTATCGCTTAGTAAGACATTATCTTATTTTAGGAAAAAAATCAAAATCAATGATTTTATTAATGCAAATTTCAATGCAAATGGGTTTAATTTTAGCAATGGCAAAATCATTCTATTTAGCTGCTAAAGCATTTTCGGAGGGGAGCCCTATTGGAGATGGTCTTGGTCCTCTTGTTGTAGCTAGTTTTTTAAGAGAAATCTCGAAAGATAACATTGAAGCTCAAGAAATTGTTAAAGAAACTATTGTTCAAGAGCTAAATTTTGAAGATAGAATGATTTATATTGTTCGTGCAAAAGGCCCAGGGGGTACTGTTGGGAAACCAGGAAAAGTCATTAGAGATCTAGTTAAGAAACACGGAGATTCTATATCTAGAATAATTATGATTGATGCTGGATTAAAACTTACTGGAGATAAGACAGGATCTATAGCAATTGGAGTAGGGGCTGCTATTGGTGGTATTGGAATTGAAAAACATTACATTGAAGAATCTACTACAGGAAAAGACATTCCAATAGATGCTCTAATTTGTAAACAATCTTTAGAAGATGCTATTACAACGATGAAGCGACCAATAACGCAATCAGTTCCAAACATCGTAGAAAAAATAAAGATGGCTATCCGTAAAAGAACTGAAAAAGGTACCAAAGTTATAGTGGCAGGGATTGGAAATACTATAGGAATTGGAGTTTAAATGAACTTCCAATTATCTCGTAAATAATTCTATTTTTTTTTTAGAAATTTTTTAAAAAATACTTCTTCTATTTTAGGATCTTGATTAAATTATTTTTATTTTTTTATAGGTGAAAATAGAATTTGTTGAGATTTCTCTAAAAACAAATTTAAAAAGAGCTCTTAATCCTATTAAAAACTTCAAATTATTTGTTCTAATAAAATTCATACTTATTTTGAAAAAAAGAAATAGTTTTATAATTAAAGGAATTAATTATTTCAATTCATTAAATAAAAATTAAAAAATTCGAAATAAATTAAAATTTACTTGAGGTGTAAATAATATTTACGGTTATATGGGAAAGATCTTAAGAGTTGATTTAGCTAACGGAAAGATTAGCGAAGAGTTTCCTGATGAGGAAACATTAAAAATGTACTTAGGAGGTGCCGCACTTTCAACATGGTATCTTTTAAAAGAAACAAAGAAGGGGATAGATCCATTAGGACCAGAAAATAAGTTAATTTTCATGACTGGACCTTTAACAGGGACTCCCTCTCCAAGTACCGGAAGATATAGTGTAGTTGCTAGATCTCCTCTTACTGGTATCTGGGGACAAGCGAATTCAGCTGGTTTTTGGGGCAGAGATCTTAAAAGATCTGGTTTTGACGGAGTTATTTTCGAAGGGATCTCTTCAAAACCTGTTTATCTTGTTACTGAGGATGGGAAGGCAGAACTCAGAGAGGCTTCACATTTATGGGGTAAAAATACATCAGAAACTACAAAATTAATTAAAGAAGATTTAGGGGATAAGTTCAATGTTGCATGTATTGGGATTGGAGGAGAAAATCTAGTTAAATATGCTGCAATAATGAATGATTGTGATGAACCTAATTACGGTCGAGCAGCTGGAAGATGTGGGTTAGGAGCAGTAATGGGATCTAAAAAAGTAAAAGCCATCGCATCTAAGGGAAATGCTAAAATTGAAGTAGCAAACCCAGAAGAATATAAAACCGAGGCTAAGCAAAGATATGATTGGGTCAATCAGAGTTTATTAAAAATGACTCTAGAAGTATTTGGAACAGCTACTATGGTTGATTTAGTAAATGTGAAGGGAGGATTACCTACGCGAAACTGGCAAACTGGTGTCTTTCCAGCTGCAGATAAAATTAATGGAACCGCAATTAATGAAAATATTCTTATTGGCAGAAAGCCCTGTTTTGCATGCCCAATCGCTTGTGGAAGAATTGCTGAAATTAAGGAAGGAAAATATAAGAGTAAAGGTGAAGGTCCTGAATATGAATCATTAGGAGCTTTGGGAACTATGTGTGATGTTGATAATTTAGAAGCAATTACTTTAGCACATTTTCTTTGTAATGAGTATGGACTTGATGTAATTTCTGCAGGAAACACTATTGGTTTTGCAATGGAGTGTTTCGAGAAAGGAATTTTAACTAAGGAAGATACGGACGGGCTTGAATTTAATTTTGGTGATGCTGATCTTGTTGTAGATCTTATTCCAAAAATAGGTAATAGAGAAGGTGTTGGAGATCTACTAGCAGAGGGAACGAGAAACATGGCTAATAAACTTGGAAAAGACTCTATTAAGTTTGCAATGCAAGTTAAAGGATTAGAACTTCCTGCATATGATAGTAGAGCTGCTAAAATAACGGGGTTAGCATATGCTACTGCAAATCGAGGTGGGTGTCACATTACCGGATATATAGAGGGTCCTGCATTTTTAGCTATGCCTTTTATGATCGTTGAAAATGCTATGGTAGGAGATTCACTTAAAGAAAATCCTGAAGATACCAGAGTTGTTAAGGAATTCGAAGATGCATTTGGTATTTTTGATGCTATTGGTGGTTGTAAATTTATGGGAATGGTTTTATCCTCAGAAGATTGGGCATCCTTAATTGAAAAACTTTTAGGTTATAGTTTTACAGCTACAGATTTTGCAATAACAGGTGAACGACTCTATAATCTCGCGAGAGTATATAATATAAGAGAAGGAATAACTAGAGCAGATGATACACTTCCACCACGCTTATTGGAAGAACCATTACCAGAAGGTCCTGCTAAAGGGCATGTAGTAAATTTAGATCCTCTTTTGGATGCATATTATGAATATCGTGGATGGGATAAAGAAACTGGTAAACCAACTCAAGAAAAACTCAAAGATCTTGGATTAGATTGGGTTATACAGGAGATTTATTAATACTCGAATTTAAATCACAGTTAAAGGAGGGGAAAAACATAACAGCAGAAAAAAAATTAACATATGCTGATAAACCATGGAAGAAAAGTTATAAGCTTGGACCTTTTAAACTCGAGGAAACTATGGGCCCATATCCAGAAATATCAGTTTATAAATTTCTTGAAGACTCAGCAGCTACCTTCCCTGAAAGCAAAGCTATTACTTTTATGGATGATGTATTAACCTATGAAGAATTAAAATTACAAGTTGATAAATTTGCTACAGCACTTTCAGATTTAGGGATAAAAAAAGGTGATAGAGTTGCAACTATACTTCCAAATTGTCCACAGTATATAATTAGTGATTTTGCAATTTTACGTATAGGTGCAATTCATGTTCCTCTAAGCATACTGCATAAAGCTCCAGATTTATTATATGAACTAGGTGAATCTAAAGCCGAAACTGTGATCTGTTCATATAGACGCCTTGAACGGGTTAATGAAATAAAAGAAAAAATAAATGTTAAAACTATGATTTATACCCGTGTTCCCATTTTTCCTGATTATTCATTACCGGAAATAAAAGAAACATACGGAGCAGTTTTATTTGAAGATTTAATGAACAAATGTGAACCAAATCCTCCTGATGTTGAGATAGATCCTAAGGAGGATCTTGCTGAATTACCTTTCACTGGAGGTACTACAGGTGTTCCAAAGGGGACAATGCTAACTCATTATAATGTTACTACAACTATTATTCAGACATTTCAGTGGTATATAAAACCATTGGAAGTAGGAATAAAAGGAAAAGCTTCTTTAGTAATATGTGTTCCCATATTTCATCAATATGGACATATGATGGCATTTGCTGCTATTTATATGGCTATGAATATGTTTTTAGTTGACCCAAGGGATATTAATAGAATTTTAGATATAATAAAAAAACATCGACCTTTTATGGTTTGTGCGGTTCCCACTCATTACATGATATTCGCTGAGAGAGATATACCAAGGATGCCAATTTTTTATTATTCTGCCGCCGCACCTCTTCCTCCTGAAATCGCTGAAAAATTTGAGAAAAAAACAGGTGTACCGTTAGGTGAGGGTTATGGAATGACTGAATCAGCGATAACACATTTAAATCTTTCTGGTCTTTCAAAAGTTACAGGATTTATGGCAGAAGTCAAAAGAAGTGTTGGTGTACCTGTTCCTGATACCGACGTTAAATTAGTTGATCCAGATACTGGTGAAGAAGTTCCATTCGGAGAACCTGGAGAAATAATTGTACGAGGTCCTCAACTTATGAAAGGATATTGGCCTACTCCTGGTAAAGGAATTACTGAAAATGGATGGATAGCAACAGGTGATATTGGAAAAATGGATGAGGATGGTTATTTCTATATAGTAGACCGAATTAAAGATATGATAAGTGTATCTGGAATGAAAGTATATTCCCGCGTTTTTGAAGATATTTTATATGAGCATCCAGCAGTTAACGAGGCAGCGATTATTGGAATCCCAGATCCTGAACGTCCTGGAAGTGAAAGAGTAAAAGCTTTTATACTATTAAATCCTAAATTTCTTGGTAAAATTACCACCGATGACATAATTGAATATTGTAAAGAGAAATTTCCACCATATGCAGTCCCTAAATATATTGAATTTAGGAAAACTCTGCCATTAACTCTAGCTATGAAGATTTTTAAGAGAAAGCTTAAAGATGAAGAAATAGCAAAGATGAAGGAAAGAGGAGAGATCAAATAAAATCTGAATTAAATTTTTTTTTAAAATTCCATATTTGATAAAAATTAGATTATTTATAAAAATAAATCTAAATTAAATATATTATAAAAAATTCAAAACTATAAATAAAAACTTTAACTTGAGTGGCAAAAAATGAAATTTGGAACGGAAGATTGGGCAGAAGCTTTTATGAAGGCTGTTAATAATAATACTAATTATAGAGACGCAGCTGGACCGGATGGATTTCCTCCAGACGGGTGGGAAGGAGATTTCCTCTTTGTTGTTGAACCATCAGGTAATTTAGATCATGAAATAAAAATGTTTGTAGGCTTGTATCATGGTGAATGTACAGGATGTAGAGTCCTAAAAGAGGGAGAAGAAGTAGAGACAGAATATGTTTATGCTGGACCCTATGATGCATGGGTACAAGTCTTAAAAAAAGAACTAGATCCCATCCGTGGGCTGTTAGCTGGTAAGTTTAAGCTAAAAGGTGACATGTCAAAAATTTTAAAGGCAACACGGGCAGCCCAAGAACTAGTAGTTAGCACTACAATGTTTGATACAGAATTTTATTAAATTAAAGAAATCTTTTTTACTTTTTTTTCTTTTTTTATTCTATATTATATTATTTTTAATTTCTAAGATGGCTAATCACAATCATAACTTATCTGAATTAACAGAAAAACTGGTTTATTTTTTTGATTTAGATGGCACAATTTATTTAGGTAACAAATTATTCGAAGGTGTTCTCGACTTAATTGAAATATTAAGAAATAAGAAGAAGAAATTTTATTTCCTCTCAAATAATTCAAGTAAATCTACCACTGATTATCTAAAAAAATTAAATAATTTTAATCTTGATGTTTCGCGCGAAAATATCATTTTATCACAACATCCTACAATCGATTATTTAAAAAAGAATAATTACAAGAAGATTTTTTTAATGGGAACTCAATCTCTCAAAGAAGAATTTAGACAGGAGGGATTTGATTTAACTGAAGAGGATCCAGAAATTTTGGTACTTGCATTTGATCAAGAATTAACTTATGATCGTTTAGTTAAAGCATCATACTTACTTCAGAAAGAAGATTTTCCCTATATTGCCACACATCTCGATAATAGATGTCCAACCGAAGAAGGTTATATTCCAGATGCCGGTGGTATCGCCGCTCTTTTATATAAAGCAACAGAAAGATCACCTAGAGTTTTCGGAAAACCAAATAAAGAAATGTTATTGTTTAAGTTAGAGCAAGTAGGAGTTTCTCCTGAGGATGCAGTTATGTTTGGAGATAGGTTATATACAGATATAATAATGGGAATAAAAGCTGGTGTTACTACTTGTTGTGTTTTATCTGGTGAAATGACAATGGATATGATAAATAAAAGTGAACTTAAACCAGATTTTATCATTAATGGAATCTGGGAGCTTTTAAATGAATTCAAATAAGTTTTAATCCTATTTTTATCCAATACTTTTCGAAAATTTTAATTCTTAATTGAAACTAAAATAATTAACTAAAAATTGAAGTTATTTGCGTAAAATATAAAAGCTAATTGCTTTGTTTTAATGATAACTAAAACTGATGAGTAAAGTATTTTGGTAATCAACCATGACAATCAGCGAAAATAAAAAATTTGTCTATAATTTTAATGAAGGAAATAAGGATTTAAAAGATTTGCTTGGTGGAAAAGGAGCTAATTTAGCAGAAATGACAAATTTAGGTCTAAGTATTCCACCTGGTTTCACAATTACAACAGAAGCTTGCTTACTTTATTTTAATAATCCTGAAAAAGTAATGGACGAATTAAAGCCTGATATAATTGAACATTTAAAAACTTTAGAAAAAAATACTGGAAAAAAATTCGGAGATGTTAAAAATCCACTATTAGTTAGTGTAAGAAGTGGTGCTCCAATGTCCATGCCTGGGATGATGGATACGGTGTTAAATCTTGGACTTAACAATCAAAGTGTACAAGGTTTAGGTGAGCAAACAGATAACATCCGTTTTGCTTATGATTCTTATAGGAGATTCATTCAAATGTTTGGTGATGTGGTCATGGATATTGGAGATGAGACATTTGAAAGGATCTTGAATAAATATAAAAGATCAATTTCCCGTGATGCTCAAGATACTGATCTAGGCGTAAGTGATCTACAAAAAGTAATAGCTGATTATAAAGCATTATATAAAAAAGAAATTGGATCACCATTTCCTCAAGATCCCCTTACCCAACTTTTCCTTGCCATAGAAGCAGTATTTAAATCATGGAATAATAGAAGAGCGATAACGTACAGAAGAATAAATAATATTCCAGATTTTGGAACAGCAGTTAATATTCAAGCGATGGTATTTGGTAATAAAGGATGGAAATCAGCGACAGGTGTTGCCTTTACAAGAGATCCATCAACTGGAGAGAATATAAAATTTGGGGAGTATTTAACAAATGCTCAAGGTGAGGATGTTGTTGCTGGAATTCGCACACCAAAGAAGCTAGATGAAATGAAGAAGGAATTTCCTAAAATATATAAACAATTAATTAATACAATGGAAAAGTTGGAAAATCATTATAGGGATATGCAAGATATTGAATTTACAATTGAAGATGGAAAGTTAAATCTATTACAAACTCGAAATGGAAAACGAACTCCTTCTGCTGCTGTAAAAATCGCTGTTGATATGGTTAAAGAAGGCTTGCTTTCAAAGGAAGAAGCTATTATGAGTGTAGATCCAAAGAAAATATCAAAATTATTATTTAAAAGCATCGATGAAAATTCAATAGTACACGTTCTAGCACATGGTATTAACGCTTCTCCCGGAGCTGTTTCTGGAATAGCTATTTTTGACCCTGATACAGCTGAAGAATTAGCAAATGAAGGAGAAAATGAAATAATTCTTGTTCGACCACAAACAAAACCAGATGATGTACATGGTTTATATGCTTCCAGTGGTGTTTTAACCCAATTCGGTGGTAAGACATCCCACGCTGCAGTGGTTGCTAGAGGTATGGGTAAACCTGCGGTTGTTGGTGCACAGGATGTTGAAATTGATGAAGAAAATAAAGAATTTAGAGTTGGTGATATGGTAGTTAACGAAGGTGATTGGCTCACCATTGACGGAACATTAGGACGGGTGATCGAAGGAAAAGTACCTTTAGTAGAACCAGAAATTAAAGGCGAATTTTTAGAATTATTAGAGATGTGTGATACAATAAAACGATTGGGTGTCCGGGCAAATGCAGATACTCCTACTGATGCACAAAAAGCAATAGAATTTGGTGCTGAGGGAATAGGACTTTGTCGGACAGAGCATATGTTCTTAGATCCTTCTCGCTTGCCAATTGTGCAGAAAATGATAATGGCAAGAACAATGGAAGATCGTCAAGATGCCTTGGATAAAATTTTACCTATGCAAAAAGGTGATTTCTTAGAAATTTTTAAAATAATGGAAGGAAAACCAGTAACCATAAGACTTTTAGATCCACCATTACACGAATTTTTGCCTGAATTATCTACTATGCTTTTAGAAATTCAAGAGTATAAAATAACTAATGCTTTATCAAAATCTCTATTAGATATCACACCCCTCGATGAAGAAATTGCTAAGAAAAATAAAGTTGTTAGCTTGATCAGGTCGCTCTCTGAGGAGAATCCCATGATGGGTCTAAGAGGGTGTAGATTAGGAATTGTATGGCCTGAGATTAATGAGATGCAAGTAAAAGCAATATTTCAAGCCGCTTGTGAGCTTAAACGACAAGGAACTAATGTAATACCCGAAGTTATGATTCCATTAATAGGAATGCTTTCAGAATTACAATATGTTAAATCTCAATTACTTCAAATAGCTGAGGAAACAATTAAAGATTATGGTGTAGATTTAGATTATAAATTTGGTACAATGATTGAAATACCACGAGCAGCCTTAACTGCTGATGAAATCGCTATTGAAGCGGAGTTCTTTTCTTTTGGGACAAATGACTTGACACAAATGACCTTTGGCTTCTCAAGAGATGATGCCGAAGGAAAATTCCTCCCCATTTACCTAAACAAGGAGATATTAGAGAATAATCCTTTTGAAATTCTCGATCAAGACGGTGTTGGGAAGCTGATGAAAATGGCTCTAAAATTAGGCAAGAAAACGAGACCAGATTTAAAATGTGGTATATGTGGAGAACATGGTGGTGAGCCAAGCGCGGTTAAATTTGCTCATTCTATTGGACTTGATTATGTGTCTTGTTCTCCATTTAGAATTCCAGTTGCTATAATTGCCGCTGCTCAAGCAACTATAGAGCAAAAGAAATAATTTAATTCTAATTTAAAATTATTAATTCATAATTCTTTTTGATAAATTTCAACTTAATTAAGCTCCATTTTAATTTCCACTATCCATAAAAGTTATATCAAGATGATTATTTAATAATTTATAAAATATTCAGTAGCTAAGAAAATGACATTAACTTTAGACGAGAAGGTTGCTTTACTTAGAGAAGTGGGAGAAGAAATCATTGAAGAAGATGAATTACGAGAGATGATTCAATGGAAATTAGATCATAACCAAGAAATTTATGCATATGATGGTTTTGAACCTTCTGGAAATATACACATTGCTCAAGGGCTTTTACGTGCCATTAATGTAAATAAAATAACTAAAGCAGGGATAAGGTTCAAATTTTTGGTAGCAGATTGGCATGCAGCAGCTAATCACAAATTTGGTGGAAATTTAGAAGTTATTAAGAAAGTGGGAGATTTTTTTATTGAGGTATGGAAAATCTGTAATATGGACTTAAGTAAAGTAGAATTTATTTATGCTTCAGATATTGTAAAAGATCCCGCCTATTGGGAATTATTATTAAAAATTTCTATTAATAGTTCTTTAAATCGAGTTAAAAGATGCACACAAATTATGGGTAGAGAAGATACTGATACATTAACAGCATCCCAAATCTTATATCCATTAATGCAAACTGCAGATATTTTTTATTTACCCGCGGATATCTGTCAGCTCGGACTAGACCAGAGAAAAGTAAATATGTTAGCAAGAGAGGTCGCTAAAAAGCTAAATAGGCCAAAACCAATTTCACTTAGCCACCACATGTTAATGGGTTTAGGAAAACCACCTAATATAAGCTTGACAGGAATAAATAGAGCAGTAAAACTCAAAATGTCAAAATCTGACCCTGATTCGGCTATCTTAATGTTAGATAATCCAGAGGATATAAAAAGGAAAATAAATAAGGCATATTGCCCTCCAAACGAAATAGTAGAAAATCCAGTTTTAGACTATTGTAAGTATATAATATTCGAACTTATAGAGTCTTTTAAAGTTGAAAGGTCTGAGAAGTATGGAGGAAATATAGAATATAATTCTTATGAAGAAATGGAGAAGGATTATGTTGAAGGTAAACTAAATCCTCCTGATTTGAAACCAGCTGTTATAAAGTATTTGAATCAATTACTCCAGCCTGTAAAAAAACACTTTGAGAAAGACAAAAAAGCCAGAGAATTATATACATTTGTTAAAAAAGAATACAAAAAAGAAAAATCTAAAAAATAATATGAATAGAATTTTAGCTATTGGAGACTCTCATATTCCTCACAGAGCTAGAAATATTCCAAATAAAATTTATAATATATTAAATCAACTGATCAAAAAAGAAAGATTTGATTACACTTTCTTTACTGGAGATATTATACAAGCTGATGATTTTATAAATTTTTTAAATCTCAATACAAAAAAAGATTTATTCATTGTAATTGGAAACATGGACTATTATGGTGGAAATAGAGATGCACCGATGTATCAAAAATTAGACTTTTTGTTTTCAGATAACAATAAAATAACTATAGGCTTAACTCATGGTCATCAAATATCTCCGAGAGGTGATCATATGCAATTAGAATTACTAGCTATTGAAAAAAATTACAATATCCTGGTATCTGGTCATACTCATAAAGAAGAAGTATTCCTTACAAATAAAGGAATTCTGTTATTAAATCCTGGAAGTGTTACTGGTGCTTGGTCATTTAAAGCCAGCAGTAATCCCTCTTTTATAACTCTAAATTTAAATGAAAAAACACGAGAAATTGATGTCAATTTATTTCAATTGGATATTAAATCTTCCAAACTTAACAATTTACATTCTCATTTAATTTTTGAAGATAATCGGATTAAGTATAAATAATTAGTAAAACATCATATTGATGTTAAAAATAAAAAGAAGTAATCTTAAATTTCTAATCCAAAACAAGAAGTTTAGATAGCTTTAATAAAAGTCTAAGATTACGTTTTCCATTTGAACCTTTAGAAAATCTTAATTTTTTGCCTTAAAATTATTAAGGAGTTTTAAATCCTTAGGATTTTTTCGTTTATCTTTTACAATACTTTCAATTACTGATTGAAATGTTAAGAATAAATTTTCTTATTCAGATTCTTCCATATAACATCTTCCTAATTAAATGGTTTTTAAATAGTTACAAAAACTAAATTTAAGTATTAAATAATTAATTAAATTTAATAAAATTCTATGTATTAATATTAAAATCATATATTTTAAAATAGAATTAATATAAAAACAAAAAAAAATTATGGTGAAAAATATAAATGTGGTTTTTTTATAGTCCTAATATAATATTTGGTGAAGATTCTTTAGATTTTTTGGAAAATATAAGTGGAAATAGATGTTTTATTGTTACTGATAAAGGTATTGAAGATGCAGGACTTTTAAGAATATTAACTGAAAAGCTAGATAAATATAAAAAAAGTTATACGATATTTAATGAAGTAATTCCAGATCCTCATGAAGAAGATGTAATGAAAGGTAAAGAAGAGTGTATAAAATATGCCCCTGATTTGATAATTGCATTAGGAGGAGGTTCTGTTATAGACACTGCTAAAGTAATTTGGTGTTTATATGAATTTCCAGAATATAATATTGATAATATTCAAATCAATAGCACTGAATTATATGAAATGGGTAAGAAAGTAAATTTAGTTGCAATTACGACTAATTCTGGAACAGGAGCAGAAACGACAAACGTTGCAGTTGTATCGAGATTTGAGAATAATATTTGGAGAAAAGTTTTCTGTATGAATAAAGGTTTAGTCCCTACCTATGCTATCGTTGACCCCATATTTACTAAAAATATGCCTCCTAAATTAACAGTCTCTACTGCATTTGATGCATTAGCCCATTCAGTTGAATGTTTAGTTTCTCTTTGGGGAAATGAATTTAGTAACGCTTTATCTTTAAAGGCTATAGAGCTCATTTTTAGATATTTACCGATTGTTCATAAAGATGGAGAAAATAAGGAAGCTAGGGATATGATGCATCAGGCAGCGAGTATTTCTGGATTAGCTTTTGGAAACGCTCAAGTCATGCTTGCACATACTTTAGGTCATACTTTTGGCTCTCTTTTTCACATACACCATGGTGAAGCATGTGGAATTTCTCTCCCTTATGCTGTACAATATGTTTTAAACGATCCTGCGGAGACCTCTGATAGCATTAAAATTTATAGTAAACTAGCAAAACAATTAGGTTGGGCTAAATGGACTGAAGATGATAAAAAAGCAGCTTATAAAGTGGTTGATAAGATTAAAGAACTTCAGAAAGAACTTAATTTTCCTTCAAGCCTTAAAGAAACAGGTGTATCTAAAAAAGATTTTGAGGAAAATTTTAAAGCACTAATTTCATTATGCTTTCAAGAAGCTACGAGTGTATTAGTTCCTAGAATTCCAAATAAAGCAGAATTCGAAAAACTTTTTAATTACGCTTATGAAGGAAAAGATATTGACTTTTAATTTCAACTTTTTTAAATATATTTTTTTTGCTTCAATTTTATAAACTAGTTTTTGTATAATTTTATTTTTTATCTAATGTGTTAAACATAAATATAACGAGTTTATATTATTTTTTTAAAGTGTTTTTAATATAAGAATTGAATCTCAATTCAAATATTAATTAGCAAAGACTAAATTATGATAACCTTAGAAAACGAAAAAGAAGTATTAGAATCGTTAGGAAAACAAATAGATAAACCAATTCCAGAAATATCAGAATTAGAACGTTATTCTTTTGGATATTATGTAGAAAAGGAACATATAAAGGGTTTAAGTCTTTTTTCTTGTGGATTATCAATAATTCCGAAAGAAATTGAGCTGTTATTTTCACTTAAAGAAATTTACTTAAGGGGAAACAATTTAACTACTCTACCTGAAGAATTATATTCACTTAAATCCCTCGAGATATTAGATTTAAGTGAAAATCGATTAACAGAACTGTTATCATCAATCATTTCACTTTCTTCACTTAAAGAATTACATTTAGAATCTAATCACTTAGTCAATCTACATGACAATATTGGCGAACTACATGATCTTGAGCTTTTGGATCTTAGTGAGAATAAGTTAATTTATGTACCTGATTCTCTAGGTTCATTATTAAACTTAAAAACCTTAGATTTAAGTGGTAATGATATAGCCAAACTTCCAGATTCAATAGGATTTCTTGCTTCTTTAGAAATCCTTTATCTAGGCAATAATGAACTAACTATCCTTCCAGAATCAATTAGCTCGCTAACATCATTAAAGCGATTAAATTTAAGAAATAATAAATTGAATAAACTTCCCGAGTCAATAGGCAATTTATCTTCCTTATCATCTCTTTTTTTAAGAGGAAATTGTTTAGAAAATTTACCAAAGTCCATTGGGTTATTGAATAATTTAATATATTTAGGAATAGCATCAAATAAATTAACAACACTTCCTGATCCTGAAATTGGTTTGCTTTCTTCATTAGAAAATTTGAATTTATCATCTAATAATTTAAATTTACTTCCAAATTCAATAGGGAATCTTAAAAATTTACTTAGACTTGAAATTTCAGACAATAAACTAAAAACTCTTCCAGAATCAATTGGAGGGTTGTCTTCACTTAAAATATTAAGATGTGATAGAAACAATTTAACAGAACTCCCAGAATCAATCGGAAATTTAACTTCATTAGAATCATTAAAAATTGATGTCAATAATTTAAATGAACTTCCTTCATCAATTGGTCAATTGAAGTATTTAAAAGAACTGGATTTGTATGATAATAAATTGGGGAGATTGCCAGAATACATAGGTTCATTATCATCACTTGAAATACTGGACCTGAGTAAAAATGAATTAAGAAGCCTTCCATCATCAATTAACTCATTAAATAATCTATTAGAATTAGATTTATCAACCAATAAGTTAGAAAATCTTGTTTCTTCAATAGGATCTTTATCACAACTAAAAAATCTAATTCTAGGATTTAATCGGTTAAAAGAAATTCCTAAATCTATTGGATTCCTCACCTCCTTAGAGGTTCTAGATTTAGGGAAGAATTATTTAATATCAATTCCAGAATCAATTGGATCATTAACTTCACTTAAACATTTATATTTATATTATAATGAATTAGAGACTATACCAGATTCCATTGGGTCATTACAGTCTTTAAAATACCTCTATCTAGGTAATAACAATTTAACTGCCCTTCCAGAATCCATAGGGTTCTTGAAGAATTTGAAATATTTATTTGTGAGAGCAAATAATTTAACTACATTACCAAATTCATTGGATTCCTTAACATCACTTAAACATTTAAACATAGAAAAAAATAGCTTAAAAGGATATTTAGATTTGTTAGATAAATTAGAATTACGTGGTATTAAGATTTTTAAATGATATAAATCGTTAAAACAAGAACTAATTTTCCAAAAAATTGTTTATAATCTTAAAAGGTAAAATAGCTATCTTATTGATTTCTACTCTTTTAACCACTTTATTTATTTAGAACTCTAAAAATCATATAATTTAAATATTAAATGAAGTTAGTTAAAAATATGGATATTTCAAAAGCCATGAAAATTAGATTGCCTAAGGAGCTCCCATCATATCCCAAATTCGTCGAAGGAATAAGACGTGCCCCTTCAAGAGGTTATGCACTTAATCAAACCCAAACAAAACTAGCTTTAAAGAATGCTCTTAGATATATCAATCCATCCTTACATGAAAAGATTGCTCCAGAATTTCTGGAAGAATTAATTACACGAGGAAGAATATATGGTTACAGATTCAGACCTAAAGGAAATATAAAAGCAAAACCTATAGATGAATATAAGGGTAATATTCTTGAAGGGAAAGCTTTACAAGTTATGATAGATAATAATCTCGACTTTGGTGTGGCTCTATACCCTTATGAGTTAGTCACTTATGGGGAAAGTGGGCAAGTTTTCCAAAATTGGATGCAATATCGTCTTGTAAAAATGTATCTTGAGCAAATCACTGATAAACAGACTCTTGTCATTTCATCTGGACATCCAGTTGGACTCTTTCCAACTTCACCATTAGCTCCCAGGGTAATTTCCACTAATGGATTAATGGTTGGTTTATTTGACAATCCAAATGATTTCGCTGTAGCAGCTGCTCTAGGTGTAGCAAATTATGGTCAAATGACGGCAGGAGGATGGATGTATATCGGTCCACAAGGAATAGTCCATGGTACATATATTACATTATTGAACGCCGGAAGATTATATCTTAATATTCCTCAAGATAAAGATTTAAGAGGTATTTTATATGTAACATCTGGTCTTGGGGGTATGAGTGGTGCCCAAGCTAAAGCAATAGAAATTGCTGGGGGGATAGGCGTCATTGCTGAAGTTGATGAATCCAGGATTAAAACAAGGTATGAGCAAGGATGGGTTTCAAAGATTTCTGATAATTTAGATGAAATTTTTGCGTGGGTTGAGGATGCTAGAAAATCTGGCAGAGCACTGTCTATTGCATATAATGGGAATGTTGTAAATTTATGGAAATATATAGTAGACAATAATATTCAAGTAGAGCTTGCTTCAGATCAAACATCTTGCCATGCTGTCTATGAGGGAGGTTATACACCATATCAAATCAGCTTTAAAGAAGGAAGAGAACTGATTAAATCAAATATTGATAGATTCAAGCAATTAATAAATGAGTCCTTACGGGAACAGTTTAAACTCATCAAAACTATGACAGAAAGAGGTACTCGCTTCTGGGATTATGGTAATTCTTTTTTGAAAGCAGTATTTGATGCTGGTGTAAAAGAAATTGCAATAAATGTGGATGATACTTCTGAAGGATTTATTTTTCCATCATATGTTGAAGATATTATGGGTCCTCTATGCTTCGATTTTGGATATGGTCCTTTTCGATGGGTATGTCTTTCAGGAAAAGAGGAAGATTTAGATAAGACTGATCAAACTGCAATGAGCTGTATAAATCCTGAATTGCGAGCTCAAGATAGAGATAATTTCTCTTGGATTCGAGATGCTAAAAAAAATCAACTTGTTGTTGGAACAAAAGCAAGAATATTGTATGCTGATGCTAAAGAGCGAATTAATATTGCTCTAAAATTTAATAATTTAGTAAAGAAAGGAGAAATTGGACCAATAATGCTAGGTAGAGATCATCATGATGTTTCAGGAACCGACTCACCTTTTAGAGAAACTTCCAATATTAAAGATGGCAGTAATATAATGGCAGAAATGGCAGTCCATTGTTTTGCAGGTAATGCAATTAGAGGTATGACATATGTTGT
>JAEOTZ010000043.1 GCA_016839585.1 Promethearchaeota archaeon | reverse complement strand
CGAGGAATTGTAAATTTCATTAGAATTCAATTTCTTTTATGATATCATAATAGTTAATTATTATTTTTTAAGTTTAGTTCAATACTTTTAAAAGTGTCAAGTTCAATAATAGGAACTATTCCAGGAGTAGGATTAATTCCAAAACTTTTCATAAAATCAGTTTGAGCTTGAAAACAACCAGAGTTAACTAAAGTAACATTCCTGTATTTACCAATTCCATTGATATGTACATGACCAGTATGAAATATTTCAGGAATTTTATCAATTATTAGCCAATCTTTATTAATCGGTGCAATTTGCGTCTTTTTTCCATAAGTTGGAGCTAAATGCCTACATCTAAGTAATTCTTTCATGGTTTCAATAGGTTTATTGTTTTCAAGTTCTGGTATCAATACATTCAAATCAAGTATACTATCTCCGTGATATATTAATGTATTTACGTTATGAGTTTGAATAATAGAAGGATTTCCTATAGTTTTAAATCCAATATTAATTAAATCTTCCACATATTTTTTAGGGACTGAAGGTCTAGGAATTGCATTCCTTACAGGTTCATGGTTACCTGGACTATAAAATATTTCTATATATTCTGGAATTTCTGAAAATAATTCTGAAGCTTTTTTAAATTGATTATAAATGTCTGGTATTATAAGATCATCTCGTTGTGATGGATAAACTCCAATCCCGTCAACTAAATCTCCATTAATAATGATATATTTTATTTTTCCTGCAATTTCTCTTAAATTTTTATTCCCAATTTTACCATTCAGAAAATCTATGAATCTTTTTAATAATGATTCTTCAAATTCCCTGCTTCCAATATGAGTATCTGAAATTAAAGCAATTGATAATGGAACAGGTGCTTTATTTGGCTCGAAATCAGTTGGTATATCTATTTTTGCAACATATACACCATAAATTATGCCACTTTTACCTTTTTCTCTAGGATTATAAGTCCCTTCAACATATATTAATTGATCATTTAGAATTCTTTCAGCAATTTTCACATTATCTCGATTTTCAGAATCATTTTTGATTAGAACGTTAATTTGACCAGTAAGATCTTCTAAAACTAAAAAAAAATTTCCATTTTTAGTTTTGCGGATTTCATTTACTAAGCCTATAACTGATACTTCGACTTTATTAGATAATCTTAATATATTGTTAATATTATGTGCTGATGAAACATCTGGTCTTTTTTTCATTAAAGTTCGTAGTTGATTAAATTTATCCACCGTAAGATCATAAAAATCTTTATACTCTCCGTTTGTATATAATTTTCCGGTTGGATCTTTTAAAATTTCATAGTTAGAATCATATTCTTTCGCAATTGGGTAAATTCCTAATGATGATTTTGTGCTTTCGAATGTTTTTTTTCTTTTCTTTTCAATAAATTTGGGGATTACTTTAGAGTAATCATGAGATATAGGTTCAATTTTAGGGACTTCTTGATTATTCTTAATTCCCTGAAGACTCTCAGTAGTTTCTTTAATCTCTATTAATTTTTCACTAGTTTGATATTTATTAAATTCGCTTGAAGATTTTATGCCACTAGATTCTTGCAAAGTTAAATTATCTTTATTTGGTAAAATTTTTGCCTTTAATAGTGTTCTTTTTAAAACATTTTGAATTTCGGTATTTGAAATTTTTTTTAAAATATTTTTGGTTAAATGACTATTAAAATTGGGAATAAAACTTGTATCTTTAATGATCTGATCAACACTTTTTATTGGATCATCTAGATTTAGGAAAAAATCCAATATAGGGGGACTGACATTTATCCCCGAATTAATTAATTTTCTTAAAATGATTTTTTTTGTATCTAAATTATCTACTTTCAATATTATACAGTTTAAGATTAAATTATTATAATTATTGAAGGATAAAATTAAATTATTTATTATTAAAGTAAAAACATTTTTACTTTTAATATAAAAAGACTGTGATAAATTAACATTCTCTATTAATTTATTAATGAAATAGTAGATTAATAAATCAATTTAATTTAATTCTTAAAAATATGTATTATAATACATTTTCTCTTTAGTTTTCTTTTGAAAAATTGTATTGGATTCTGATGCTATATGATGGAAATGAGTAAGAAAATGGAAGATTATTTTAATGCTATACAAAAGAAAGTCAATCAATGTTATAGTGTTGCTGAAAAAGCACGTCAAAAAGGACTTGATCCCGAACTATTTGT
Organism: Promethearchaeota archaeon; assembly: GCA_016839585.1. GTDB lineage: Archaea > Asgardarchaeota > Lokiarchaeia > Sigyniarchaeales > SOKP01 > Loki-b32. The sequence continues at coordinate 46,738 of JAEOTZ010000043.1, read as the reverse complement.
TGAGTCTCCCCAAGCTAAAGATTTGGCAGGAAGAGTAGAAAAATTAGTCGGTCCTGATGGTGTAGCTCAAGTTATAAGAGAATTAAAGAAGCAGGTATTAACAGAAGATGAAATAGTTTTTAGAGTAGTTTCAGATATTTTAGATAAAAAAATTGGAAAGATAGAATCCTTGGAGGAAAGGGTAGAAAGAGCAATAAGAGTTGGATTAGCTATAAAAACAATGGGTGTTGTTAGTGCCCCACTTGAAGGAATATCAAAAATTTTAATTCGACAAGATCAACATGGTAATAAATATTTATCTTTGTATTTTGCAGGTCCAATTAGAGCTGCTGGAGGAACGACTGCAGCTTTATGTGTATTAATTGCTGATTATGTTAGGAAAAGATCTAACATTCCTAAATATGTTGCTACTGAAGCAGAAATTGGTAGATATGTAGAAGAAGTTAAGCTTTATGATAGAAGAGTCCATTTACAGTATCCTTCATCTAACCGTGAAATACGTTATGCTGTAAAACACTTATCTGTTGAAATTAATGGTGATTCTACTGAGGATGAAGAAGTTTCGGCTTTTAGAGATCTCCCTAGAATTGAAACAAATCATATTAGAGGGGGTGCTTGTTTAGTTTTGAATGATGGAATACTACTTAAAGCACCCAAATTACATAGAATTGCAAAGAATATGCGCTTAGATGGATGGGATTGGTTAGCTGATTTGAAAAAAGTTGCCCAAAAGGAAGAAATTATAGAAAAAACGAACGATAATGAAAAAGAAAAAATCACTCCAAATTCTAAATATATTTCTGATATCATAGGAGGGAGACCTGTATTTAGTCATCCCTCTATGGTTGGAGGTCATAGAATTAGATATGGCCGCTCACGTAATACTGGATTAGCAGCAGCAGGAGTTCATCCAGCAACAATGGCAATATTGGATGATTTCATAGCAATCGGGACTCAACTTAGAATAGAAAGACCAGGAAAAAGTGCAAGTATATGTCCTGTAAGCAGTATTGAACCACCCATCATAAAATTGAAAAACGGAGATGTTATCAAAGTTTCAAATGTAAGAATTGCTAAGGAATTATTTCCTGAAATTGAAAAAATTTTATTTTTGGGAGATATTCTTTTTGGATTTGGTGAATTTGCTGAAAATAACCATAAATTAGTTCCTTCTGGTTATGTTGAGGAATATTGGGCTTTAGAATTAGAAAGAGCTGCAAAAATACAAAATAATCTGAATCCCAAAATAATGAAATATATAGAAAATCCTTTTCAGAATATACCTGCTGCTGAAGAAGCAATTAAAATTTCTCGAAAATATAAAGTACCTTTACATCCTACTTATACAGATTACTGGGGAAACATTTCAGTAGAAGACTTAGTAACTTTACGGGATGTTTTTATAAAAGCTATTAACACCCCAGAAAATAAGCTTATTTTAAATTTTAATAAAGATATTAAAGAAATCTTAGAGAAAGCATTCGTAATTCATAAGGTAAGAGATAATAAAATAAGATTTAGTAATGCTATGGAATATATTTATAGAGTAATATTCAATTTAAACAAAAAAGATCCAATTAAAATTGAAAAAGAAGATGATGTATTTACTCTTTTTTATAAAATTTCTTCTATTGAGATTAGGAATAAAGCACCATTTTTTATAGGAACACGAATGGGGCGGCCTGAAAAATCTGAAAGAAAAAGTATGAAGGGAATTCATGTTTTATTTCCATTAAGTGATAAAGTAGGAAATACGAGATCTGTGCAAAAAGCAATTGAATTTGAAAAAGTGAAGATTGATGTTTGTAGAAAGCAATGTCCTAAATGTGGAATAGTAACCATTTTTAATTCATGTCCCAAATGTGGAACTCCCACACAATTTAAAAAAATCTGCGAAAAATGTAAAAAGTTATATCCAATATATGATGAAATTTGTTCTTTATGTGGGCTTCCATTAAAAAATTCTAAAGAAGCATTATTTAATATAAAAAACCATCTGAACTCAACATTAAAAACCCTAAATTTACCAATGCCTAAAAAACTGAAAGGAATATTTGGCCTTACAAATAAATTAAAAGTTCCTGAACCTATTGAAAAAGGGATTTTAAGAGCTAAAAACAACGTTTTAGTTTATAAGACAGCTGAAATAAGATATGATGCTACCGATATTCCTTTAACTCATTTCAATCCAAAAGAAATAGGAACCCCTATTAAGGTATTGAAGGAACTAGGATATAATCAAGATTTCTATGGCAATATCCTTCAAGAGGATAATCAAATTTTAGAACTCAAAGTTCAAGATCTATTATTATCAAATGATTGCGCGACATATTTTATTAGAGTTGCTAATTTTTTGGACGATGAACTTGAATATTTTTATAAAATGGAACGCTTTTATAATGTTTCTACCAAAGAAGATTTAATAGGAAATCTCGTTGTAGGTCTAGCTCCTCATACTAGTGCTGGAATAATTGGTAGAATCATTGGTTTTACCTCTGCACGTTCTATTTATGCTCATCCTTACTGGCATGCTGCAAAAAGACGAAATTGCGATGGTGATGAGGATGGTATTATGCTTCTCTTAGATCCTTTGTTGAACTTTTCTAGACATTATCTTCCAAGTAAAATAGGTGGAAGAATGGATGCAACTTTAGTAATAGGTACAATTTTAGATCCAAATGAAATAGATGTGGAAGCTCATAATGTCGATACTTTATCTAAATACCCCTTAGAGTTTTATAAAGCTACGGAACGATATGCAGCTCCTTCAAAAATGGAAAATATCATGAAGTTAGTTAAAAGTCGCCTAGGAACCCCATACCAATACGAAAATTTAGGCTATAATATTCCTACAGATAACATAAATGAGGGGCCAATAACATCAGCTTATAAGAAATACGAAAGTATGGATGAAAAAATTGATGCACAATTACATTTAGCAAAAATTATAAAACCTGTAAAAGCAAGGAATGTTGCCGAGAAAATTATAACTACTCATTTCAATCCTGATATTTTAGGAAATTTAAGAAAGTTTGGTATACAAGGTTTTAGATGTGTTAAATGCAATGAAAAATTCAGACGTCCTCCACTGTCTAACAATGGCAAATGTCCTAGATGTGGAAATAGTGTAATATTGACAGTAAATAGAGGAGGAATTAAAAAATATATTCCTAGAGCCCTTAAGATTTGCGAAAATTTTCATTTGGATGATTATACTAAGCAACGTATGAAATTAATAGAAGAATATGTAGAAAGTTTAACTAATAATCCAAAAATTAAACAACATAAATTATCAGACTTTTTCTAATTTATTCTACTCTTAAATCTACACTTCTTAAGGCTTGATAACAAATATTCAAACAACCATTTAGATTCTCAACAGAACATTTTTCAGGAGTGTCTTTTGTTGAATGAATATATTTAGTGTCTTTATGTGAATGAAAACAAACTATTTGAAGCTTTTTTTTAGCTCTTTTAGCATATTTTCGAAATATTTTGTGATCACTGTTTGGTTCAATTAATTTATTGTATCTAATCAGAGGGATATTAAGATTTCTTGCTGTAGTCTCTATAACATCGTTTAAATTGTGATTAAATCTTCTTCTAAATAAACCAACTCTATCTATCAGTCCAATATAAGACCCTACCATATCAATATTGATTAATATAGATCTATTAAGGTCATATTTTTGATCTAAATAATTAAAGTGTTTTTTGCAGAATTTTTTTGATCCTTTCAAACCCCATTCCTCAGCCCCAGGCCATAGAAATAAAATATCCGTTTTTTCAAGCGGATTTCTTTGGAAAAGTTTTGATAATTCAATCAAAATAGAAACTCCGCTTGCATTATCAATCGAACCAGATGATGGACTTTCATTAAATACAAGATATAATATTGGTATTGATAAAACGATTCCAATCAATGATAAGTAGGAGATTATTATAATAATATCCTCAGGAATAAGAAAAATTAATAGAAAATCAAGAGTAAGCCATGCAGAAAAAACCACTATTAAAAAAACATAAAATCCAATTAATATTTTGTATATAAGGAAAATCAACCATTGGACTCTATATGAAATATTTGCTGAAATTGAATCATAGTGTGCAGAAAAAATTACTAACGGTCTTTTCTGACTTTCTTCATTAGCCAATACTTCAGCTAAAATGTTTTTTGATTGTTCTTTTTTTATCAAAGAAAGATTACGTGTTCTTTCGGATAAATGTTTTATTACATAATATACTATTAAAACTAGAAATAACCGTGAAATGAGAAGATAAATAATTATAATTAAATAACTCATTCTCATTAATATTCTAGTAGCGCCAGCCCAAGAAAAATATTCAACCTTAGAATCGATTTGTTCTTTAGCCAATTCTTTCTCAATATACATTCTTGCTTGTGTTTCTCCAGTAGAAGCGGCTGAGCGATTAAATGATAAAGATTTAACATGTTCTATGGTAGACAATTCATCGATTAATAATAAATTTGAAATAGGAATCACATTAATTGTTGTTTGTTTGGGTTAGTCTATTTAATATCCTTATTAAGTTCAAATATGATAAATAATATTTTACTTAAATATCTTAACATTTCAATTATTGGTGCAGGAGGTGGGATATTCCACCGAGATCGAGGAGATCTATATCGAATTTTTGAACCCACGAAGACCTATGTCACTAGAGCCTCAGTCTAGCGCCGTAGACCAGGCTTGGCAACTCCTGCAGTATTATTTTGTATTTTTAATTATTTTAATTCTCTTGAGAGAACAATTAAAGATAAAGTAATTAATTTTTAAAATCTTTTTTCTTAATTTTCATAATTTTTAATATTTAATACTCCGAATCAAATTTAAAAAACGTTATAGGGTGCTTATAGAGAACAGAAATCTAAATTTTAAAGGATAATAATAGGTTCATCTGATATGTTTAAGAAAAAGATTTTTATTTTCAATAAAGATTTCGCTTAGAATAATAAAAGATATACTAATTATTTAAATTAGTATGCTAGATATAATATTAAATAAAAAGTATAAATTTACAAGGTAAAAAATTCGTGTCTGTTGATAGAAAGAAATTAACAGCGCTACTTAAATGGTATAGTCAATCAGTTAAAAATGTAATAGCAGTCCTAGTATTAAATAGACATGGTTTAGTGATTGATGCTTTAACAAGATCACCAGAAAAATCTGTTGAAGAAGAGATAGTTGGGGGTATTAGTGCTTTAGTAGAGCCCGTGTTAAATAGAATTACAGAAGAATTTAGTTCAGGTTCTTTTGGAACAGGCACTTTTGATACCGAAGAACATAGATTCATTTTTTGTGAAGCAGGACCAGAAGCAATTTTAGTGACTGTATTAGATGCCATAGCGATGGTGGATCCAGTATTTCCTTATGCTTATCTGACAGCAGAGAAAATAGCTCGAATTTTTGATGGGCGAACAGTAAGCCCGGTAATTCCTAAACTATTTACTGCAAAAGAAGATCAAAATATTGAGAGGAAAGTGGATGCACTCCAAAAAATTAATGTTAAATCAGGAGAATACGCTTATAAATTAATTTTAGGTGGTGATGGTGCTGTTGGAAAAACAAGTATGGTACATCGTTTTGTAGAAGACAAATTCGCGAAAGATTATAAGTCTACGATTGGAACTTCAATAATGAAAAAAGAATGTAGTTTCGAAGGGTTAAGTAGTGTAGTTCGGTTTGTCATTTGGGATTTAGCAGGTCAATCCCAGTTTAAACGAGTTAGACAATCTTATTTAGCAAAAGCAGAAGCAGGAATTTTAGTTTTTGATGTAACTAGAAGAGGAACTTTTGAAAATATTGATAATTGGTATAATGAATTTATTAAAGCCTCAGAAAATATTTCTCTTATTTTAGTTGGAAATAAGATAGATTTAGAAGATGAACGATTAGTTTCAACTGAAGAGGGAGAAGAAGTAGCACAGAAATTAGAATTATCTTATATAGAAACATCAGCTCTTACAGGAGAAAATATTGATGATGCTTTTAGAATACTTGCTTTACAAATGATAAAGCGGTATTTTACCACTGAAGAAGTATAAAGAAAGCCTCTGGGGGGAATTGAACCCCCGATCTACAGATATTTCTGTAAATCTTTATTGATACACATACGAATCTGTTGCTATACCGCTAAGCCACAGAGGCTTTTCATACGATTCATTAAATAATAATTCGAAACAAATTTTAAATTTTATCTTATGAGAAATAATGATAAGTTAGGGAATTTAGGAGAACTTAAACTGATTAAGATTATTGAAGAGACTGTTTATGAAAAGACAGGAAGTCATTTAATCAGAGACGATTCATTCTTTTTCTCGCTTGATCATAATGAAAAAAATATTTTAATTTTTAATTCTGATATGCTAGTATCGACAACTGATGTACCTTCTCAAATGAAATCTTATCAAATCGGTCGAAAAGCTGTTCTTATGAATATTAGCGATTTAATAGTAAAAGGTGTTGAACCACTCGGAATTTTTATTTCTTTAGGGTTGCCTAAAGATATGTTGTTAAAAAATTTTAGAGATTTAATCTCTGGTATCATTGATTATTGTAAAAAATTGAATATAGAATATATTGGAGGAGATCTTAATGAAACTAAAGAGATTATTATTAATCCGACTGTATTTGGAATTCAAGATCCTTCTAAATTAATATATAGAACTGGAATAAAAGCTGGGGATTATTTAGTTGCAAATCGTAAATTTGGTCTAACGGGAGTTGGATTTGATATATTACTCTCTAAAAATGGTAATATTAAAAATTTTGCCTTATACCGGAGATCCATAAATAGTATTTTAGAACCTGAAGATACAGGTTATGAATCTTTTATTTTATCTGAAAATAACTTAGCTACCGCAAGTATAGATTCGTCTGACGGATTAGCAAAATCTTTAATTGATTTAATGTATTCTAATCAAAATATAGGTTTCGAAATTGAATTTAATGACCAATTAATTGATGAAGAGGCTAAAAATTACTCTAATAAGTTTAAAATATCTCTTGAAGACTTAGTTTTTAATGCAGGTGAGGAATTTATACATCTTTTTACAATCGACCCAAAAGACTATGATACTGCCAAGAAATTAATTAGAGAAAGCAATGGTCAAATTTATTTAATAGGAAAAGTGATTTCAGATGGTAAGATTTTCTTTTTATCTAAAGGAAAAAAAAAAGAATTAAAATACTTTGGATTTGAACATTTTAAATAGAAGAATTCTTATATTATAGTAAATTTAAACTATTCATATTAAGCAACATCACATTAAGCAACTATTAACTATTGTAAAGATGATATGAAATAATGTTTAAGGGCTATTGGCGCAGGCAGGTAGCGCAGCAGGCTTTTAACCTGACGGTCAGGGGTTCAATTCCCCTATAGCCCGTTTATTTTTATATGCGTACTTTAATAAACAAAAACCTTGAAATTGTCTGGCATAATTAAATATAAAAAGATTTATAAATTACAATAGAATTTAACTAAATTGATAATATGGAAACCATACAATTCAGATTGCCCTCTGATGAACCTGAACAACTTTTGGTGAAATCCCAAGATAGTACTAACCCTGGTTATGGCTGTGAACCAGATAAAAGAGACATAGAAACACTTTTACAATATGGAGTTATAAATTTGGACAAACCAAGTGGTCCCACTAGTCATGAAGTTGTATCATGGGTTCGCAAAATTTTAGGAATATCAAGTGCAGGTCATGGGGGAACATTAGATCCTAAAGTAACTGGGGTTTTACCATGTGCTTTGGGAAGAGCTACACGTGTATTATCTGCTCTGTTAAGTGCTGGTAAAGAATATATAGGAATTATGTTTTTACACACTCATGAAAAAATAAAAAAAATTGAAAAAGTTTTCAAATTATTTACCGGAAAGATTTATCAAAGACCACCAATTAAATCTTCTGTTGTAAGAAAATTAAGAGTAAGAGAAATATATTATATTAAAATACTTGAAGTAAGTAAAAATCATGTTTTATTCCGAGTTGGGTGTGAAGCTGGAACTTATATTAGAAAATTGTGTTTTGATATAGGTGAAGTTCTGTGTTCTGGTGCTCATATGCTTGAACTAAGAAGAACTAGAGTAGGTAATTTTATTGAAGATAATAATTTAATTACTCTCCAAAATCTGAAAGATGCATTTACAATATATCAAGAAGAAGGAGAAGAATATTATTTAAGAAAGATAATATTTCCAATGGAAAAGATGGTTTCTCATATGCCAAAAATTTATGTTAGAGACTCTGCTGTTGATGCCTTATGCCACGGTGCGAATTTAGCGGCCGCTGGAGTTTGTTTCATAGATGCAAGAATTAAAAAAGATATGCAAGTAGCATATATGACTCTTAAAAGAGAATTAATAGGATTTGGAATTGCAGAGAAAAATTCAATGGAGATTTATAAAGCAAAATCAGGTATTATGGTAAAAACAAATAAGATTTTCATGGAGCGTAGTATTTACCCTCGTTGGAATGAAATAAAATAGGAAAAGATATAATAAGAATTTCTTTTATCATGGAAAGAAAAAATCAACATTATTCCACTCATTTTCCAGATGTTAAATTAAAGGTGTATACTATTTCAGAAAGTTTAAGAAGACATCTTTACATATTTAAAACTTTAACCGGAGTTTTTTCTTTTAAAAAGATAGATTTAGGAACAAAAATTTTAATTGAACATATGTTTATTCCTAAGGAACCAAGTGATCTACTCGACTTGGGATGTGGGTATGGACCTATAGGAATTGTATTAGCATATGAATCATCTAATAGTGTAGTGTATTTAATTGATATTAATAAAAATGCTATTTGGTGTGCCAAAGAAAATTTAAAAATTAACTTAGCAGACAGTAAGAAACGTGTAAAAGTATTATCAGGGAATTATTTTGAACCATTAGAAAATAAGGATTTAAAATTTAATGGAATTTATATGAATCCCCCCTTGAGAGAAGGGAGAAAAGCATTTATTAAGCTATTATGTGAAATTCTAGATTATTTAAAACCAAATGGATTTTTCCAGTTTGTAATGAAAAAAAAGATGGGCGCTCTATATATGTTCAAGTTTCTTAAGGACTCTTATCCGGATAAGAAAATCGATATTTTATGCAAAAGAAGTGGGTATTGGGTTTTGAGTATTAAAAACAATTATAAATACTCAAACCCAAAAAACTTTTAAAAGTTCTTGAAGAAACAACGAAAAAATAGAAAAATTTTTTAGAAAAGTATGATTTTTTTATTTATTAGTTGTGAGTAAAGAGGATTTTTTCTTGACTAAAAAGCGGATAGATGTTTTACTTCATAAATTTGTGCCTCAACATGTCCTCCTAACTAAAGAAGAATCTCAGAAGCTTTTACAAAAATACCGAATAGATGTTAATGATCTGCCTCAGATGTTTGAAAAAGATCCAGTTGCTATTGCAATAGGGGCAAAAGAAGGAGACATAGTAAAAATAGTTAGAAAATCAAATACTACGGTAAAATTTGTTGATTATTATCGATATGTGAAAAAGGAAAAAGTCTAACAAATATTCTTTTATAAAAATAATAATTAATGCGGTTTAATGAATATTGAGTACGGAAAAATTAACGAATGAAGATAAATGGGTTATTTTAAAAAGTCTTTTTGATGAAAAAGGGCTTGTTCGGCAACATCTTGATTCGTACAACAGCTTTGTTGAATATGAAATGCAAACTATCGTCGATGAGTCTGGTGAAGTAATTCCTGATATACCTGGTTTTAAGATAAAGTTTGGAAAAATCAAGGTTGGAGTGCCTAAAGTACGCGAAGCAGATGGTGCTACTATGGAGATTACTCCAATAGAAGCACGGATCAGGGAATTAAGTTATGCTGCCGATATTACTTTGGAAATGACTCCAATTACTATAGATGAGCGAACTCAGAGAGAAGAAGCTGAAGAAACACTTGATATATATATTGGAAAAATTCCAATCATGTTAAAAAGTTGTCGATGCCCCCTAGAGAGTTTATCTGAACAAGAATTAATTAATCGGGGTGAAGATCCATTAGATCCAGGAGGATACTTCATTATAAATGGAACAGAACGTGTTCTCGTGACCCAAGAAGACTTAGCACCTAATAGGATTTTAGCAGAAGAAGCAAGTAGAAGTTCCAGCGCAACTCATCAAGCAAAAGTATTTTCGACTAGAAGTGGATTTAGAGCTCCTGTTACTATTGAACGAAAAAAGGATGGAAATTTAAGAGTATCTTTCCCATCTGTTCCGGGTAAAATTCCCTTAGCGATTCTTATGCGAGCTTTAGGGTTGCATTCAGATAAAGAAATATTTGAAGCAATATCAGAGAATGATGAAATTCAAAAAGAATTGATTCCAGTAATAGATGTTGCAACTGAAATTCAAGTATTAAAAGACCCTGAGAAATCACAACAAAATGCTCTTGATTATATTGGGAAAAGAGTTGCGATTGGACAAACGAAGGATTATCGTATTAGAAGGGCACTTCAGGTTTTAGACAGATATCTCTTACCACATATAGGAAATTCTGAAGAAGACAGAATTAAAAAAGCATATTATTTAGGACAAATGGCGCAGAAGGTAATGGAGCTTGCCTTAGGCTTTAGAGAACCAGATGATAAAGATCATTATGCAAATAAAAGATTAAAATTAGCGGGAGAGTTATTCACATCACTATTTAGGGTAGCATTCTTGAATCTTGTAAAAGATATTAAATACCAGTTAGAAAGAACCGCAGTTCGAGGAAGAGCCCCTAACATCAAAACAGCAGTAAGAGCAGATGTAATTACAGAAAGGATTAGACATGCTCTAGCTACTGGTAATTGGGTAGGGGGTAAAGCAGGAGTAAGTCAGTTATTAAATAGAACTAATCATGTTGGAACCTTAAGTCATTTAAGAAGAGTTATATCACCTTTAAGTCGAAGTCAACCTCATTTTGAAGCCAGAGATTTACATCCTACTCAATGGGGAAAAATTTGTCCCGCTGAAACTCCCGAGGGCCCAAATTGTGGTTTAGTTAAAAACCTTGGCTTAGCATCAATAATTTCTGTAGGTGCAGATGAAAATATCATTGAAAATATTCTAATCGATTTAGGTGTAATACCTATAAATGAGGTTAAAAATATTAGAGGTGATAAGGTAAAGGTTTTTTTAAATGGAAAACTAGTAGGTGTTCATCAACAATATAATCCTTTTATTCACCAAATTAGAGAAAAACGAAGGAAGGGTGAAATTGGACAACATGTAAATATTGGTTATTACCATGATTCAAAAGAAATCCAAATTAATTGTGATGCTGGAAGAGCAACTAGACCTCTTTTTGTTCTAAAGAATAGCAAATTACTCATAATGAAAGAAGATATAGAAAAACTTGTACTGCAAAAATATATTTGGTCAGATTTAATTCAAAAAGGTGTGATTGAATACTTAGATGCTGAAGAAGAAGAAAATGCTTATATTGCTATGTTTGAAGAAGATATTACACCAGAATATACTCATTTAGAAATTTCTCCGGCTGCCATTTTGGGAATTTGTGCGTCTATTATTCCCTTTCCAGAGCATAATCAATCTCCAAGAAATACTTATGAGGCAGGGATGGTTAAACAAGCTTTAGGCTTATTTGCTGCAAATATGCATTTGCGACTTGATACAAGAGGCCATACATTACATTATCCTCAACAACCACTAGTGAAAACGAGTCCAATGGAGATAATTGGGATTAACAAACGTCCAGCAGGTCAAAATTTTATTATTGCAATGATGAGTTTTGAAGGATTTAATATAGAAGATGCGATAATAATCAATAAAGCATCAATTGAACGTGGACTTGCTCGTAGTCATTTCTTTAGAACTTATGATGCAGAGGAAAGAAAATATCCAGGAGGAGAAGTAGATAAATTTGAAATTCCAGAAAGAGGGGTTAGAGGATTCAAATCTGCGGAATCATATCGATTACTATCTGAGGTTGATGGGATAATAGAGCCAGAAACTCAAGTAAATGGCGGAGACGTGCTTATTGGTCGTACTTCTCCACCTAGATTCATAAAATCCTATGAAGAATTTGAATTAATGCAACCAAATAGAAGAGAAACTTCCAAAAATATGCGCCACAATGAGAAGGGAATAGTTGATACGGTTATTATATCTGAAACTGTGGATGGAAATAAATTAGTTAAGATTAAAGTAAGAGATTTAAGAATACCTGAATTAGGAGATAAATTTTCTTCTAGACATGGACAAAAAGGTGTTTTAGGTCTTGTTCAACCCGAATGTGATATGCCATTTACCTCATCGGGCGTAATTCCTGATATTATTGTTAACCCCCATGCCATGCCATCAAGAATGACTTTAGGACAACTTTTTGAAGGCATTAGTGGAAAAATAGCATGTAGTAATGGAAAATTAGGCGATGCCACGGCATTCGAATGGACAGATATCACAAAACTCCAAGAACAATTAGTTGATGAGGGCTTCGAATTTAATGGAAGAGAAGTAATGTATAACGGAATTACAGGAGAAAAATATGAAGCTGGGATATATTGCGCTCCTATTTATTATCAAAAGCTTTATCATCTAGTTGCAGATAAACTTCATGCAAGAGCACGTGGTCCGGTCCAAATATTAACAAGACAACCAACAGAAGGTCGAGCTAGAGAAGGTGGATTGAGATTTGGTGAAATGGAGCGTGATTGTCTAGTTGGTCATGGATCAGCATTGTTATTAAAAGAACGGTTATTAGATGAATCTGATAGAACTGTTATTTTAGTTTGTGAAAAATGCGGACTTTTAGCTGTATATGATCGCAATCGTGATAAAAGATATTGTCCGGTATGTGGAGAAAGTACTGTAATTTCTAAAGTTGTATGTTCTTATGCATTCAAATTATTGTTACAGGAAATGATGTCATTAGGTTTGGCACCAAGGCTTAAATTAAAAGAAAAAATATAAAAAAAATTTTTTAAATATTAATTTTAAAAAATAAACTAAGTTATACTCTAATCATATGTAATTACTATTTCATATTCAAAGATAAATGTGTATAATTCTGGTACTAGTGTAAATAGTACATATAATATGAATAAAAGCAACAAAGATACCCAGATTGCATGATCCCATGGTATATCAATTAAATATTTCACTAAGAATAAAAGAAATAAAAATCCAATAACTGGTGAAAGTAATATTAAATAATTTCTTCCCCCATCATCAATAGCATTTCTCATATCTGCTAGAGCATCTCCTATTGCAGCCAATACTGCAGTAACAGCGTTCAAAACAATTGGTAAAATTAAAACTATAAGAAATGCTAATATAAGAATCATAAACTTTTTATCTGAAGCTTTAGTTTTGGATTCTAATAGAATTACCACGATATAAATTATCAACGCTACGATGATTGTTGCCAGTATTAACCATATTATAAAAAACACAGGTTCTGAATCGTTATTAAATATCATATTAATACTTCAATTTTTTCTTATTATAAAATTAAATATATAGTAATAAGAATATTAGATTTCTTCTTTTTTAAATGTTAACTGAATAAATTGTAAATGAAAAATTCCTCATCTTCAAATTGACAAATTTAGTAAATTACCAAAAGAAGAGTTCAATTTTCTATTAAATTCCCCAATTTAATAAAAAGAAATGAAGAGAGAATCCTAAAAATACTGCAGCAAATACAATACTTATTAATGATAATCGAATTGATATTTCTCTACCATATTTTGTATATATAACTAAAACTATTAATGATGTTAATCCGATGAAAAGAAAAATCCAAGCTAGGACCCATAATGCTAATGAAGGGATTGCTGGCATATCTTATTGATTTGAAGTTTTGTGGTTAGTATTTAAAAATATGATTTATTTTTTAAGTTTATCAATGAATAATATTTAAAATTATGATCTATTGATAAATATTAAAATATTTTTTACTTTATAATTTAAGAAAATAAATACTGAATAAAAAATGCATTTCTTACAAAAAGTAATTGAGTCTCCAATTTTAGAGGATCCAGCAAATAACCATAAGAGTATACATCGTCATTTCTATAGGTATTCTAAAGGTGATTTTATAGGTCCTGCGATGAAGATTTCTAAAACAAAAGCAAAAATTACGTTAAAAGGAAGTCATGAGTATGAAGATTTAATTCTTGAAATTGTCACAAAATCTATTTCAAATCCAAATGAAATTTTTGAAATAAAAGGTACATTAACATCAGGTGTTGAAATCAGTGAAATCATTTCTAATTTAGGATATAATTGGAATTTGAAAAAATCTACCGGTCAAACTAAAAATTATAAAGTCAATATTTTAGATAAGACCGTCAAAGACAAGTTACTCGAAAGTATTCAAGCATTTCGAGAAAATAGTTATTTTTTATTATCTTTAAATTTAAACCCAAATTGCAGAGTAACAACAAAAAAAAAAATTCCTCAACCATCTAAGAAAAAAATTGAAGATGATGATGTGAACGCCAGAATTCAATTCTGTACAGGATATATTAGTAATACAGAAAAAAATTTAGATACAGTATTAAACCTTTCTATGCCTGATTTCAAATCAGAACTTCCCGGTATTTGGAAATCTATTACTATATTTAATAATTACAAAATAACAGATATTGATATTCCAAAAAATGTTAAAGATTCGCGTTTATTACGGATCATGGCGACGAGAAAAGGTAAATTACTACGATCTATTAAGGTAGATGGTGAGATTATAGAAAAGCAATATAATATGGTTGTTTAATCATTTTATTTTTATATTTTAAAAAAATTTAATTTTCATAAAAAATTTAAATATATCAAAATACGACTAAATTAAGAAGGGGTATACTTTAATTAAGAATTTAAATCCTTTTTTACGTTCGTTTTTATATATCATTGGAGGAGATATCGCCATTGAAGTTGGTCTCGAGCTTTTGAATTCTGAATCTCAGGATATAACTGATGAAGATATAACAGAAAATATTAAAGATCGTATTGAGGGGAAAAATATTGATTTTGAACCTGATGACAGTGAAATTTTAAAACTCAATACTGTTCGTAAAACATTATATAAATTATATTCTGAAAAGTTAGCACAATTTAGACGAATTCGTGATAAAAGTACTGGTTGGTTTATTTATTATTGGTGGCATGAATTTGATTTATTAGAGGAAATTTTAATAGAAAAAAGAAAACGACTTGAAAGAAAACTTAGAGATAGATTACAATTTGAAGAAAATAATTATTTTTTCGTTTGCAAAAATTGTAATGATCAAAATATTAAATATAATTTTGATGAAGCCTTTGAGCTTAATTTTAGATGCCCTAACTGTGGAGGTTCTTTAGAAGCTCAGGATAATCAAAAGATTATCACTTTCTTAAAGGAAAAAGTTGTACTTAACCAAAAAACTAAAATTGCTATAGATAGAAAGACTTAATCATTTCCAGTACTTAACTTCTCGTATCACTTTTAAAAAAAACTTTTATTGTCCTTAAATGAATTCTCATGAAGATCTCTCAATTAGAAAGAGATTTGGAACCTGCTCAAAGGATTGTTATGGATCATGTGTATTTCAAGGTGTATGGAACGATTTTGCTCCTGAACGTAAATTCTTATATGCTAAACCATCAAAAACTCATCCTTTTACAAATGGGTTTTTCTGCTCTAAATTAAATCATAGGGAAGAATTAGTTTACCATTCAAAAAGGTTAAAAAAAACATTTATCCGTGATGGTCCAAAAGGAGAAAATAATTTTAAACCAATAATTCTTGAAAAGGCATTAGACAAAATTAACAAAAAAGTATGTGATATAAAAAATAAATATGGATCAACTTCTATTATTGCTGCATTTAGTACAGGAAATTATGGATTATTATCAAGATATGCTCCATTAAGATTTTTTGGAAAATTGGGGGCCAAGATTACATATGGAGGAATTTGTAATGAAGGAGGTTGCGCTGGACTTACTAAATTATTTGGAACTTACTCAACTACAAATCCTTTTCAATTATTTAATCCTTCAACCAAATTAATTGTAGTTTGGGGGAGTGATCTTTCTAATAGAAATATACATGCATACTATCTTGTCAAAAAAGCCATTAAGAACGGAGCAAAATTAGTCGTTATTGATTCTCGCTTTACACAGATAGCTCAAAAATCTGATCTCTTCATTCACACATATCCCGGCACTGATCATCTGTTAGCTCAACTTATAATTAAATATTTGGTCAGCTCATATAACTATGATAAAAAATTTTTGATACAAAATGTTGATAATTACAATTTAATAATAGAAGAAGTTTTAAATATAGATGAGAGCAGGATTTTATCCCAATTTGGGAATAAAATTCAATCCATTAATGATTTTGTAAAATTATTAGTCGAAAATAGACATCATACAATTTTTAATGTTGGGTATGGCGTTCAGAAGGACTATTACGGAGGGAGAATAGTCCAAACCATTGCTTTAATTCCAATAATCCTTGGTAATTTTGGAAAACCTGGTACTGGCCTGATTTACTCCCAAAGTGATTTTAATAATTGTTTTATTCCTCCACTTCTAGAATATATTACCCAATCTTCTAAGCATTCAGCTATCCCAGGAACAAATTTAATAAATTTAGGTCATGCATTAATTTCTGAAGAATATAAATTGCTTTTTATATACAATTTTAATCCAGCAAGTTCACTTCCAAATCAAAATCAAATAAGGCAATCTTTATCTAGAGAAGATTTATTTGTTGTTGTACAAGAATTATTTTTCAATGAAACCACAAAATATGCCGATATTGTTATCCCTTCAAAATTTGACTTAGAGTCTCATGATCTAATCACTCCTTATTATATTCCAGGGCTTTCTATCAATGAAGCAGGTCCATGTCCATACCCCGATTGTTTATCAAATTACGAGCTCTATCAACGCTTAGCCTGGAAATTCGGATGGTTAAATGACTCTATTTTTCAAGAGGATGAGAAATCTATAATACAGAATTGTTTAAAATTATTACCTTCAAATATACAAAAAAACATAAGAGCTCAAGGATTTCATCTATTATTTAATCAAAATGATATCCCTTTTAAGGATTTATCTTTTCCAACCTCAAATGGGAGAATACAAGCATCTGGTTCCTACTTTCAATTTGGGAAAAATAAATTTTTTAACCGAAAGGAAAATGAATTTTTCTTAATCTCTCCATCTCATAAATATTTTATACATTCGCAGCTTGGACAAATAAATTATCAGTATTTAGAAGTTTTTAATAAAATATTTTTAAACAAAATTGATATTGAAAATCTTGGTTTAGAAATAGGCGAAGAAGTATTAGTTTCAAATAAGTATGGAAAATGTAAATATTTTCTTGGAGAATTAATGTCACTGAAAAAAGGTATGGCATTGATATATTCAGGTTCACCATCAGCATCTAAAAAGAATTTGAATGTAAATTTTTTAACACCTGATATTCCTGAAGAATCAGGATTGTCAGGAGCGTATAATTCCGCTATTGTCACAATTAAAAAGCTTCACAAAAAAATATTATAAATTAATAATCTCAGATATAATGATAAAAAATAATAAGATTTTAAATTTTAAACGTATTAATTTCTTTTTAAATAATTTCTACTTCTTTTTTTTAATAAAAGCAATATTTCCAAGCGAAGAACCATCTAACTTTTTCATATACTTACTACTATTTACACTTGCTTCGATTTCATCAACTTTTTTTAATAATTTTATATGATAAATTTGTTCAATTTTTTTTGCTAATTTTATTGTAGGTTCAACTTTCCCAGCTTCAATTCTACGTAATAGTGAGGGTTTTTCATTTAACTTCTGGGCAAATTGTTCTTGATTAAGATTACGGGAATTTCGGGTGTTTCTGATTCTTTTAGCATAATCCGGAACTATATCAACATTATCAAATAAATCTTGTTTAGGTTTGGATTTTTTAGAATTGGTTATTGATTGATTATAATTTGATTTTTTTAAATGAGATATGTTTGGCCTTTCATAGATTTTAGTACCGTATTGAGCACAGCTTTGGCATACAACGATCTTTGCACCCTCAAGCAAAACATATTGTCCTTTTCCCCATATTATACCTCCACAAATGGGACATTCCTTACTGTAATTACTAGATCCTTTTTTCGCCATATTTGAACCTTAAATGATTTTAAAATTAAACATGAATATTATACTTATAAAATTGGAACAAGAATTCTTATAATTTATTGTTTTAATGGGTAATCATTATAAAATATAATATATAAATTTTTTAAAAATCGAGATTTCTCTACGATAATAAAGTTACAACCTTAAATTTAAATGATTAAAAGTTTATTAATATTTTAAGAAATTTTCTTAAAAAATTAAAATTATTGAAAGAAATGAAGGGGTATATTCTATTTGACAACAACAAAAGATAAAAGAAAAAAAGAAGAAACTAAAGATGGAGAATATCTAATTACTTATACAAGACATCTAGAAAAAAGACTTCGAAATTTAGAAACAGAAAAGCAGCTGCTAGATGCTGAACGCTTAAGATTAGAACAAGAATTACATAGTTTAAGAAATGAAATCGATAGATTAAGAGAACCACCACTGGTATCAGCAACTATTATCGATTTTTTAGATGATAAAGGAAGAGCCATAGTCAAGAGTTCAACTGGGCCTAGTTTTGTTGTTAATGCCAGCAGAAAAGTAAGAAATGAAAAATTAACTCCTGGTATGAGAGTCGCTTTAAATCAAAGAACATTTGCTATTATGGAAATTTTGCCTACAAAATTGGATCCATTTGTAAAAGGTATGGAAGTGATAGATTCAATTCCAGATATATCATATACAGATGTTGGTGGACTTGAAGACCAAATGCAAGAAGTAAGAGAAACTGTAGAATTACCACTCAAGAAACCTGAACTATTTAAAAGAATAGGTATTGATCCTCCTAAAGGAGTTTTGCTTTATGGAGCTCCTGGTACTGGAAAAACTCTATTAGCAAAAGCAGTTGCTCATGAAACAGAAGCTACATTTATAAGAATTATAGGATCTGAGCTAGTTCAAAAATTTATTGGTGAAGGTGCTCGATTAGTAAGAGAGATATTTAATCTAGCAAAAGAAAAAGCCCCAACAATACTATTTATAGATGAATTAGACGCAATTGGTTCACAAAGACTAAAAATAGCCACATCTGGTGATAGAGAAGTACAAAGAACACTAATGCAATTACTAAGTGAATTGGACGGGTTTGAAGAGAGAGGAGATGTTAAAATTATAGGTGCTACAAATAGAGTAGATATATTAGACCCCGCACTATTAAGACCTGGAAGATTTGATAGAATGATTAATTTTCCAATTCCAGACGAAAGAGCTAGAGAAGCTATTTTTAAAATTCATACAAGAGGTTTAAGTACTGAAGATAAGATAGATTTCAAAAGATTAGTAAATCTAACAGAGGGAGCGACTGGAGCAGATATTAAAGCGATTTCTACAGAAGCCGGAATGTTTGCAATAAGAAAGGATGCAGAAATGATTGTTTTTAACGACTTTCTAGATGCAATAAGTAAAGTCATGAATAAGATTAAAGACGCATCTATTGAGTCTAGACTTTATTCCTAATTCTATTTTTATATTAACTATTTATTCCCTAAACTCTTTTTTAAAGTAACAAATCTTTGATAGAATTTAAAATGGGAACTGAATTTTTACTAGACTTAAGAAAAATTAAAGGTATTTCAGATTATCAATTTGGTACCGATATAACTGATATCTTATTCGATGATATGAAAAATATTCACATTGAACGATCAAAAAATACAAATAGAATTAGATATATTTATTATAAGAATAACTTATTACTCACATTAAAGCCTAAGAACGGTTTTTTTACATTAAGCTTATACTCTGCTAAAAAAATAATTGAAAACTGCATAACTCCGAGATTAAGAGTTGTAGTACTAATTGATATCTCAGAATTTATTAAAAAAGGTAGAAATGTTTTTTGTAAACATGTTGTTGAGATTGATGATACATTAAGACCACTAGATGAGGTTATTATTGTGAATCAAAATGATGAGTTATTGGCTATTGGTAGAATAAAAATTCCTGTTCCTTGTATAAAATCTTTTTCGAGTGGTATTGCTATAAATGTTAGAAAAGGAGTCCATAAATCAAAAATATAAATTTCAATTAATTATATAATTATTAGATAAATAACTTATATTGTGATAAAAATGGTAAAATTACCAAAAGAAATGCAAGAAAAGCAAAAAAGTAAACCAAAAAGACCTCAGACCGTTAAACACCGAGAAGGGTCACAATTTGGATCAAGGCAGATGCGTAGAAGAATGGCACAGCAGGGTGTAGAAATGGATCAGGTAGATGCAACTAGAGTAATAATTGAAAGTCCTAATAAAACATTAGTTATTAATCAACCGGAAGTGATATTAATGAAGCAATCTGGTCAAGAAATATATCAAGTAATCGGAGAAACAGAAGAATTTTTGCCAGATGAGATAGCTATTTCAGAACAGGAAGACAGAGTAGAAGCAGAACCTCTAGATGAATCTGAAATAAAACCTACAATAACTGAAAATGATATAATGTTAGTTGCAGCACAAGCAAATGTAGATCCAAAAGAAGCAGAATCTGTATTAAGAGAATGCAATGGAGATATTGCTAAAGCTATTCTGTTCTTAAAGAATAGACCTTGATTGAATATTTAATTTAATTAACTCAAAAAATAAAAATTAAGAATCATAAAAATTTATATTATAAAATAATCATAAATCATAATCTAAAATGTCAAAATTTAAGAAAAAACGCATTATACAACCAACTAATAGGTATGAAATAGATATAAGATTTGAGAAAATTATACAATTTTCTGGATGGTTTTTTCTATTCGCTTTGGGGGGATTTGTTGGTGTATGGATGCTTTTTGATATCCTTTTAGGAGCAATTGACATAACGATAGATGCTATGTCGTTTAGCTTAATAATTTTTTTAGGAACTAATTCAGCCATAAGTTTTGGATTGGCAACAAAAATAAAAAATAATAGGGATAAGAAAAAGGAATTTTTTTACGATTGGTTGTTAGCTGAATTCTTTCTTTGTATGTTTGCGATTTTTGCTGTTGCAGTATATGTGTGGTAAATTTATAGCTCAAAATCTTACTCCTCTAATAATCAATAGGATTTTATTTATAATCATCTCTAGAAGGATTAAAGACATCAATAACCTCAGTATCTTCTAAAATAAACGCTCCATGCTTTTCATTTGAATTAAAAACGTAGCTATCACCTTCTTTCGCAATAAATTCACTTTCTTCAGTAAAAAATTTTACTTTACCGCTTATAACATATCCAATTTGAGTTTCTTTATGATTATGGAGAGGAATTTTAACCCCTTTTTTGAGTATAAATAAACAGAGCATCATATCATCGTTATATATCAATGTTCTTCTGTAAATTCCTTCTAAAGCTTTTATTGGTTGAACCTCATTTTTATTAACTATATATCTCTTCATGTAAGAATAACCTTTAATATTAGTTCTCAAATTTTTTTATTTAAATATACTCATAATTACTTCTTATAAAATTTTTTTTGATAATTCAATAAAAAATACTAATTTAACGACAAATTTACAAATAAATTGGAATCACATAGATACAGTATAACATTTTAGAATCAGTCTGAAAATTAAACATTTTTTTCGTAATTTAAATAGCCAAGTTATCAAATTTCAAATAAGGAGTTAATAAATTAAATTTAAATTGAAAAAACAAATAAATTTTTATATCAAAAGAGGTAAAATATTAACGATAATAAACATTAAATAATTCTTTTGATTCAGTTCATATTGCCGACAAAATTATTTGATTGTTAGCCCAATATTATGCCTTTTTATTGTATAAGAATAGAAAAAAATTAAAAATGTGATGGTTTAAATTGGTTTTGGTTCCAAATTCTGAAACTGTAAAAGATAAAAAAGAAGAAAATTTAAAAAGTAATTTATTAAAAAATTTATTACCGAGAGTTTTTAGAACTGAAGGCGACGTAGTATCCTTTGATCCGTTAAAAATTGAACAAAGTATTATTAGAGAAACAGGATTAGATAAAGAGTCAGCTGATAAGATCACTGAATTTGTGGTGAGAAGAATTATCTCATCTGGTATTCGTTTTCTCTCTGGCCCTCATATTAGAGAAATAGTATGTTCTATCTTATCAGAACAACATTTTGAAGAGGAAAGAAAGTTATATACTAGAATTGGAATGCCATTAATGGATTATGAAGCTATTTTAGAGAATGGTGTTAATGAAAATGCAAATCAAGATATGAATCCAGAAAGTATCCATCATTGGGCAGCAAATAGAATATCAGATGAATATGCCCTATTAAGAATTTTAGATTCAGAAGAAGCTCACGCCCATCTTTATGGAGATATTCATATTCATATGCTCCGTTATTTCGATTTACGTCCATTCTGTCAGGAATGGGATCCTAGGTTAATTCTTGAGCATGGTTTACCTCCAGTTGATAGTTGGGCCCATTGTAGCAGATCTGGTCCAGCAGGAAACTTGCGGGTAGCTGTTACTCACCTGGCAAAATGGTTAGGGATCATTCAAGGTGAATTTTCAGGTGGTCAAGGCTATGATTATATTACAACCTTTTTGGCACCATATGCTAAACAAGTTTCTGATAGAGAAATTGAACAATCTATGCAGTGTTTAATTTTTGAGACAAATCAAATTTTTGCTGCAAGAGGTGGTCAAGTGCCTTTTACCTCTATTTCTTGTACTCCTACTGTTCCAAAAGGTTTGTTAGATATTCCTGCTGTTGGACCTCATGGAGAAATAGTTGGAAAATATGGGGATTATAAGGATGAATGCCTCAAATTATTTGATGCCTTAACTGATGTCTATATTCAAGGTGATTATAATGGTAAGCTTTTTGCTTTTCCTAAACATGAAATTAAAATAAAGAAGGATTGGTTAAAGGAATTTGAATCATCTTATCTAAAAATTATGGAAGAAGTCGCAACAATGGGAACTCCATATTTTCTTAACATGTGTCCAGATTGGATGCCAGATGAAATTCATAGTCAATGTTGCAGAAAATTTCTAAGTGGTAATCAAATTATTGAGCAATGTATTCTTGATCCTGAAAAAAGGAAAACAGCAAATATATGGGACAATTATGTTACTATTGGTTCACTACAAAGTGTAAGTTTAAATCTTCCTCGGTATGCTTATTTATCTGAAAATGAAGATCACTATTTCACGATATTGGATGAGAAAATGGAGCTTTCTGCTAGAATTCTACGTAAAAAATGGAATTTAATGGAAAAAAGATTGAAAACTGGACATTTACCTCTCTGTAGTGGTAAAATTAATGGTAAGCCGATTTTCAATATAAAAGATCAGAACGTTTCAATAGGATTTACGGGATTAAATGAAGCAGTTAAAAGTTTAACTGGTTATGAATTACACGAAGATGGTACATCTTATGAACTGGGGAAAAAAATCTTAAATTATATGGTAGCAAAATGTAATTCCATGACTGAAAGAGATAGGAAATCATATTCTCTTTGGGAACAACCTAGTGAACAAGCAGCTAATCGCCTAGCAAGATTGGATTTAAGACATTTTCCAAAAAAAGCAATTGTTCAATCATCAGGTCATTCTGCTTATTATACAAATTCAGATCACTTCAGATATGATGCTGATATTCCATTATCAGAAAGAATTATAAAACAGGGGGAGTTCCATCCTATAGTAAATGGTGGTGTTATAACACATATTTGGCTTGGAGAGCAAAAGCCAGATATTAATGGTTTATGGGAACTTACAAAAAATATTTGTCTTAATACTAACACAGCTTACTTTGCATATACAATAGATTTTACATATTGTCCATCGTGTAAGAGAATGTTCCGAGGGGGGCAATTTTCTTGTCCCCAATGTAACTCTATAGACGTAAAAGTATATTCCAGGATAACGGGTTATTATAGCGATGTAAGTAGGTATAATCCGGGGAAAAAGGCTGAATGGGAATCAAGAAAAAGATATTTATTTAATTAATTTTTTTTTATATAAATGTGCCCTATTCCAGCGATATAACTATTATTGTCAGCAATCGACAGATTATAAATATTCTCTTGATTATTATTTTTTTTTATTTCTTTTACTCGGGTGAAAGTATTGTTTTCAAAAATCTGTAATTTCTCTATTGTAGGTGTTTTATAGTTTTGTTTTTTAAGATAATCTAAAGTTTTTAATAAATTACCTTCAGATAAATTTTTTAAATTATTTTCTTGGGCACATTTTGCTGCCATATGAGGAATTTTTTGTTGTTCTGCAAGCATCCTTAGAGATATTCCGTATTGTTCCTTCATTTTTTTATCAAGTTTTTTAATCCAAGGATTTATATTTATTTCTGGGGATTTGTCTCGTGCAAACTTGCTATACTCAGGAACATTATGAATATTTTGTTGTAAAATATTCAAATTTCTTTTACCTGTGATTCGTAAACTATAATTATCATGCCAATTTGGATGCTCTATATTATCAAATTCTCTTTTAAATACAGTTGCATCAATACCAAATCTCTTAAATAAGAAATTTAATCCAAATGCCATTTTTCTAGAAGATGTATTATATCTAATGTATACATCCCGTTTTGGAGAATTTTTTCGGCGATAATCTCCAATTGATCCATCTCCTTTGAGGTAGCTTTTAAGAAATCCTTTAACACATTCTTTTGGAGCATTATAAAGAAATGGGGGGATTTCTTTATATGGAGCATGTTTAGGTTTCAATCCTAAACCCTTTGTAAATACTTTTTTAGCTAATTTACTCCTACAATTTAATTCATAAATAGTTTTATAATCTTTTGATTTATATTTGCTTAAACTAGGATTCAAACCAAAGTTCTTTTCTACAAAATTTTTTACCTTTTCTACTACTTTTTTATCACTATTAGAAGTTAATGTTACTAGATTCATAGAGCCTTCTGAGCAGTATTGTCCCAAAATATATCCTAATTCGAAATTTTTCTCAATAAAGCGATTACATTCTGTTCTTGCTTCTCTAATATATTCTTTATTATTTTTTTTAACAACTTCTCCACAATTGCTTAGATCTAAAGGAGCTGAGTTTTCTTTTACTTCTAGGATTCGTGGTATTAGAATAGGTGTGCCAGGCTTGATTTCTTTAGCATTGATTTCGATAATATTCAAATTATTATCAACTGAGAGTAGAGAATGAGATTCTGAAACCGATATTTCACCATGTTTACAAATGATATTGATAGATCCATCTTCAGGTAATTTCATTAATTTATCTACATCAATTTTTTCAGCTCTTTGAGAAAAATTATTTAATCCTATAGTAGAATCATATTCCTGAATTTGAGCATTTCTGATTTCAGTTAACCTATATAAATTAGATTTATTATCGTGTAATAAGACGAGTTCATTAGCATTTATTATATCTTCATACTCTTTTTCAACTGTTTTTGGTTTTTCAATCTCATTAAGAATTTCTTCTGATTGTTTTTCTAGATTTTTAGATTTACCTTCTTCTTTAAATTCTTTAGAGTCTTCATTTGCATGATACAGATCTTCTTTTTCACTTTGAGTAGAGTTCTGATTATCTTTAGGGTCGGATGTGTTATTTTTACCTGTAGCATCCCTATTTGATGGAATAGAACTGGTAAATACAAATCCTTTTGATAATTTAGTTATAGCATCATCAATCGCACTTGATATTTTTTTTTTTTCTATACCCGATAATTCGGAGTTCTTCGACACTTTACGCTTACTCTTCTCTAACTTTTCAATTTTTTCATTTGTCGTTAAAGTTGGATCGTTAACTATTGATTGAATCCATGAATTATCAATGTCTGGTGCGTTACAAGCGAGCACATTCTTTTCATCGTGGATTGGTTCGAATTCTTTATAGGAATTTTCAATAGTTAAATTGTTAGATATTTCAAACTGGTACTCATAAATATCAGTTTCTATATTATAAGATGGCTTAAAACTCTCTCCATCTAATTCAATGTTTTGATTATTAATAGGTTCAAAATCCTCTAAATTAATTTCTTTATTATTACTAATAGTCTTATCAAGTTCTTGTTCGTCTTCAACTTCTTCATTATCATCTTGAACTTCTTGATTTCCATATTCACTCATTCTAATCATCCTCCTTTATTTCAAAAAAATCAAGATATGACTCTTCAGAAGGCATTTTTAAATCAGGAAGTAAAGTTTTTCCACAAAACATACAATATTTTGCTTCGTAATCGATAAGACTATTGCAATTATGGCATATTTTTTTAGAGGTCCCATTCATGTAGGCTATTTGTGGTTGTATTTTAGTATCTAAAGTTTCGATAACGTATTTTTCTCCGCTAGTGCCATTCAAAACTAATGCTTGTCTTTTTTTTTGGAGGATTAAATAATCTTGTTCTTTAGCATTTCCGGTAAAGAGAGTATTGCATGGATATCCTAGTCTAAACAGGATCTTTAAACTGGGAAGTGTTATTACAGCTTCAAATAGTCTTGAAGGGATTTGCTCAACTATTATAAACGACAATCCTTTACTCCGGAATTCTCTCATTAATTCTGTGAAGATCTTTTCTAATTGTTCTGTAGATATAAAATCATCATCATCGTAATTTCTTGAAGTAGATTTTTCTAAGATTTGATGAGCCTCATCTATTATTATTATGTTTCTTAATGTACCTGCTTCTACATCCGGAGTTAGAGTTCGAACAAGTTGAAATATTGCATTTGTTAGCAAGCGTTTAACATAAATATTACACATTGAGAGGTCAAGATATATTTTTTTTCCATTTCTCCATTCTTGGAACCACTGAGGAACTTCAGAAGTTAATTCCAATATTTTTTTTAGTTCTTCATTAGTTAAAAGAGAAAGAACCCGATTTTGAAGTGCTCTAAGAATATTAGTTTGAAATTTAACATGATAAGGAAAACGCTCAAAAAATTTTTCTAAGTTAAAAAATAAAATATCCAGAGATTTTGGCAGAGAATTTCCTCTACAAGTAAATGATTTCATAACATTTAACATGTTTTTAACGACAATATTTTTCAAACCTAAAGCAGCAATAAGATATGCAGCAGTTTCTTGTAAGCTTTTTTCTAAATAAGGTCCTTGAAAAAAATAAGGGACTCGAAAATCAGGAGACCCAAATTTTATGACTCTATCTACGTGATAAAATACCTCCTGACTGCCTTTACCTAAGTTAATGATTAATATTCCGATATCTGGAGCTTTATTATAAAGTTCATTAACAACTTGAGATAATAAATATGTTTTTCCTGTTCCTATTTGACCAAAGATTACCGCACTTTGAGAAAAAGCACTTATTGGGATAAGGATTTTTCGTTCTGTTAATCTTCCATTAAAGATATATCTCCCAATTAAAATGTGATTTGTATCAGTCTCGTGAACAGGTCTATGTTTAATGTTTTCTTTTTCAATAGTAAAAGGTTTTATTAATGGGATAACCTCAGGAAAATTGAAATCAACGCAATTTGGAGTTACATAATGACCAGAAAATAAGTTAAAACGAAAAAAATTCATAGAATTTTGTGAGATAATTTTTTCAAGGCGAGCTGATTCTTTAGAATTTCTACTCGACATTGTTAAGCTTCTAATTCCTCCTTCAATGATTTGAATGGCACTTTCTCTTAATTTTGGATCTTCTTCAATTATTTCATAGTTAACGAACATTCTAATCTTAAAGAGATCATCTTGCCACATTTTAGAAAGCTGTTCTTTTTCCTTTTCATCTTTGTATTTCATTTTTTCAATCTTTTTTCGAACTTTTGTAATTTTTCTTGGAGCTATTTTTTTCCAAATAATATGTAATGTAATTTTTTGCTTATTTCTGTGAAAAAGATTGATGAAATCAGAAATTAAGGTAAAGTTTTCTAAATACGGAGGTTTAGGAAGCTTTATTTCCAAAATACATTTTTTATCATGAAGTTTTTCTTTTTTAATTGGTAATATCTCAATTTGACCATCTAAACCAGGATAGATACTTGATAATCTAGTTAAAAGAGCCTCCCCATTTATTCTAGCTTGAGTCTGAGTTCTTGCTTTTATTAAAAAAGTCCAGTTAAAATCATTTTGAGAAACAAGTTCAAGACCATAGTAAGATTTATTTGAAAAAAAATCCTGAAGCCATGTGGTTTCTTTTTCTTGGTTAGGGTTTTGTGTCTCTTCTTTTTTTTCTAATGCTCCTTGTAAAATTTTAACCTTAGTTAGCCAATAGGAGACCTTTTCCTCCTTCTCTTCTTTATTAAACACTTTTAAAATCTTCAAATTAATTTTATTTGATAATTTAGTTGCGTGATAAAGAGAAATTATTTTTTTTCTAAAAGATTCATTGCCAATTGAAATAACAGGAACTAGTATTACTAGCAGGATTATTGTTAAAAATAGAGTGTTAATAGAAACTGATACATAAATTAAAAGTGAAAAAATTACCAAAACAGTTAAGATTTTATATTCATTATCGTACGGAAGGATAATAGCAAAAATTACTGCTCCGATTAAGATGATAATAATTGTCCCGACAAATAGGATGCCAATAACTCCTGCAATGAAAATATGAGATGTTAATATCGCAATTAATGAATGAATGTAAATAATATAGTCTGCCTTGATATTTTTTAGAAGAATAAAATAAAGTGCTGTAAAAAGAAATAAAATCGAAATCAGTTCAATATCAAAAAGAAAAACAAGCTCTGAATCACCAAATTTTTGATATATTCTTAATTCACAAATGTTAGCCAAAAGAATCAAAGAGATTAGAGAAGCAATATAAAGTTCTACAGTTTTAATCGAATCTTCCCTCTCAGCTAACCATAGAAAAATTAGGCTGAAAATCATTAAAAATACAAGGAATATCACTATAATCCACAAATATTGTGAAAAAATAAGCATGCCTGTAGATAAAATCTTGATTTTATCAATATGTTTAGAAGGAATTATAAAAAGTTAGAGCATTTTGAAAAAACAATAAAAAAAGGTAAATTCAAAATCTGATTAAATGAAAATTCTATTGAAATTCATTTGAAATTCATTACGTATCAATGATTAAAAAATTATTTTTCTTAGACTATTAAAAATTTAAATAGTTAGAATTATAATTACATAAAAACACTTCTTCTTAAGGATATCCTATGAATGATAAAATTAATGATAAACAAAAAATTAAAATTTCTAATCCCTTCTCTACTGGAGGAGGGGGTGCCTCTTTTGAAAACCTCGTAGGGGCATATTATGTAAGTCAACTTCTATGTGACAAACTGATATATGGGCATATTGAGGCTGGAACCGTTAAAGAAATAGCCTTTCAGAATAGATGGATTGGGATAGATGTTGATGATCTCCTCATTTATGGAAATGCAGAGATAATTTCTGAAAATCCTGAATTAAACATTAATCCTAGATTAATATTGCAGATAAAAAATCGACTAAATTTCAGATTATCTAATACAAAATTTACAAACCTTATTGAGGAATGTTGGCAAACCTTCAGCAATCCATTATTTAACCTTGGTTATGATCAAATTGGAATTATGTTAGGTACAATAGATTCAAAAGTAAAAAACTACTTTATTAAACTCTTGCAGTGGGCAAGAACGTCCAATAGTTCTATTGAATTTACTTCGAAAGTAAATACTCCAAAATACGCTTCACAGGAAATGCGTGATTATTTTAATATGATAAAGGAAATTTTATCACATGTGGATAAAGATAATTGCTGGAAATTCTTAAAACATCTCAAGGTTCTTGAATTAGAGTTGAATTCAACCGACAGTAAAAACTATATAGAATCCATTGAGAATCTTCGCTCTGTTGTCATAAACCATGATCCACAAAAAGCAGTTCTATTATTTACTTATATTCTAGAGAAATGTGCATTTTATAACAAAAATGGGGGTAGGATATCATCTGATACACTTTATCAAGATATAAATGTTAGCGCATTATTAGAAAAAAGAAATATTAAAAATTATTGGGAGAGAAAATGGGGATCAAATCTAAATCTTGAGTTTCTGGAAAATCTTGGTAATTTATCTGAAGAATCAGGAGAATTAAGAGAAGATTTTAAACATCGTCTTTTCATTCTTGAGGAAAAACGAAAACAAGAAATACAAGTTCAAATGGAATATTTAAAAAAAATATTAGCAGAAAATAAATCTGAAGAACTTCTTATTTCTCAGGAAATGTTGGCCCATCAATTAACCTCTATTAAAAGAATATGTGTTTTAGCTATATTTAATCAATTATCTGAACATATATTAGAATTTTTTAAAAAGGGGTTTACATTATCATTGAGAATTCAAGAAAGTTGTCGCTTTGTTTCACCGTCGATATATAAAGCAATTGGAAGGGAAACCGCTACTCCATATATTAAATCTGAGTTTTTTTCTTATAAAGTGCAAACCACTTTGGAACGATATTTTGAAACACATCCTGATTTTCGCGAGAGTATAACGTATTTTTATCATGGCTTCATTGAAGGATTAGCAGATTCTCAATTTTTTGATTCTACAGTTCTACATACAATTGAACTTGGTTTAGGATTTCTGTATCATCTTGGATATAAACCACTTGGAAGGAAAGAAGATACACACTTTTATGATTTAACCAATCAATTCATTTTGGAATTATGTCAAAAATTAGCTGTAAATTCACCTAAGGATTTAGGTCAACCTACATCACTTTATACAACGGTCTTTAGACGGATTTTAGATTTTGTTGTTCATCAAACTGTTAAATTCAAAACTGTTAATCCCCTTGTTATACAAGTTAAACTTTATATTCTTGGTGAGCTCTTTAGATTACCAATCCCCTTCAAACTAAGGACACCAATCCTCAAACATTTAATCATTGTTCTCAATCATCTTATAAAAGAAATGCATAAACCTTCTATCTCTCATGTTTTTTTCTTTGCTATATTGCAAAAAATTTGGACGCAAATTTTTACCCCTTCCCTTAAAATAAATCCAAAAATATATCAGAATTTTCTTTCAGAACTAATAAAATTATATGAAGTTATACTATCAATAAGGATGAAAACAGAAAAATCGACTATGAGCCATCCGTTTATTAATCAAATGAATAGGACATTCATTGACCTTATGTATTACTTGATAGAAATATTTAAAGAGTTAAAATTAGACGAAAATCTAATTAATATTTATAATATATTGAATATCAATCTTTTAAAGATAGGAGATAATTTATTTAGAACTCATCCAGAAAAAGAATATTATAAATGGCTTCTAGAACCATTAGCAATTATACGATTTCTAATGATTAATTTCAAGGTACAAGAACATTCTGTCATTCTCTCAAAAGAAGATATTTTCGATTCTTTATGCTCAATCGGCACTTTAATTTTATTGGATACATTCTCTCAAGTAGATAAAAAATCAGAGAAAGCATATCAATACAAATCTGAAATTCAAACAATAATAACCAAGGTTTTTCCATTGGATGAGTATTTTGATTGTATTGAAGATCGTCAAGGAAATTGGGAGATATTCGGACATTATATTGGAACGCAAATACTTGAATTTCATAATACGTTTACAAATCCGGAGATTGTATACCAAGTAATCGATTCCTTAATATTTTTAGAAAAAATGTGAAAAAATTTTCAATATAATTTAATTGAAAATTCTGAAGAAATAAAAATTAGTATTATAAATTAATAATTAATTGATGATAGAGTTTTAAAAGTAGTCGTTAAGAAAAAATCCCTTTTGCAATCTTTTCATTAATACATTCTATAATTTCAGAGATCTCTTTTATTAAAGTGATCAGTTATTGAGCTAAATTCATGTTGATAAATATTTCTCTCGTTATGAAGGCTTTCTAACTCATTATAATCAGGCGCATCTGGATAATTTTTTTTTAATATCCCATTATATAGCTTATGAAAAGAAAGTGTTCTTTCATTTCCATTTTTAGTGGTTTTTGTAAATTTTTGGTTATTCTCTTTTGCAATGAGCATACAAATCTTAGATATTAAGTTATCGGTTAAATAGTGTCCTAATTCATAAAGCTTTGGATAATCTAAATTTGACAGTTCTTTTGCTAGACTATATAATCTAATCAATATTTTACGTTCTCTTTCTTTTCTTTCACTTATTTTCCTCACGAATAAAATATTTTCAACCCACATTTATTATGATCAGATCAAGGAGAAAGTTACCTTTTCAACGGATATTGTGTTCAAAATGATTATTATTTCGTATGTTTTCGTCTTTGGTTATGAGGACAACTATTCATCTCCTAATTAGGAGCAAAAATCATAAAAATTAAATACTAAACTAATCTAATTTTTTTACACTATAGTATAAAATTTTGATGAAATCAGAATGAAATCAAATCGAAAAACAAGAACAATAATTTTAGTCATTTTAGGAATTCTTTTCGCTTTTTCACCTATTTTTACCAATAATTCAAGCTTTAATGCAAGAGATCGTGATAAGACTACGAATTTCAATATTGAAAATAAACCCGATAATTTAGAACTTTCAGTAGTATCGAGCCCATTACATATAGACGGTAATTCTGGTTGGACTGCCTTTAAAGCTGCAGGAAATTGTACCGGGAGCGGCACTTATTCCGTTCCTTATGGTATAGAAAATTTAGCAATAACTAGTATACTTATCAAACCAGTCTGGAGTTACGATACATCATCACGTAATAGAAATGTAGCGATCTCGTCCAATGGGCAATATATTGCTGTTGCATGCTATGATCGTAATTTATATTTCTTTGAAAAAGACAATTCCACCCCACTTTGGACCTCTAATCTTGGACAAAGTGTAGAGTCTGTAGCAATTTCTTCCGATGGGCAATATATTGTAGCTGGAACAGATAGAGATACTAATAAAGTTTATTTATTTGAGAAAAATAGTTCTACTCCCCTCTGGAGCTACTATACAGGAGGAATTGTTACCTCTTTAGCAATGTCGTCTGATGGACAATATTTTGTCGCTGGGGTAGGTAGAGATGATTATAGCGTATATTTATTCGAAAAAAACAGTTCCACACCGCTCTGGAGATATGGCACAGGATATGCCACGGGACATGTTAATTCTGTAGGAATCTCTTCTGATGGGAATTATATCGTTGCAGGAGCCTACAATGGAAATCTGTATTTCTTTAGAAGAAACAATTCTACTCCAATTTGGACTTATAAAACTCCAAATTGGGCATATAATGTGGCAATCTCTTCTGATGGGAATTACATCGTTGTTGGAGATACTGATGGTACCAATCCTGCTCATGGTATATATTTTTTTGAAAGAGGCAATTCTACACCACTCTGGAGCTATATTACGTGGGATTCTGTTTGGTCTGTAGCAATTTCTTCTGATGGTCAGTATATTGTTGTTGGAACTATAGGTGATCAGGTCTATTTCTTTGAGAAAAACAGTTCCACCCCACTCTGGAGCTATAATATTGGTGGAAACGTAAGATCTTTAGCAATTTCGTCTGATGGGCAATATATTGTTGCTGGAAGTTTTGATGATAAAGTTTATCTCTTTGATAAAAATAGTTCCACTCCTCTCTTTAGCTATAACACGGGAGGTGAAGTAGAATCTGTAGCAATTTCGTCTAATGGGACTTATTTCGTTGCTGGGAGTATGGATAACAAGGTATATCTATTCCGAATAGCTACTGGAGACTGGGAAATTGGGCCAATAGAAATTGATGATGATGATCCCTTAAAAAATTGGTCGAAAGCTAGCATGTATGACTGGTGTAATGGGTCTGGAACGTGGAAAGATCCCTATATCATTGAGAATAAAAAAATTGATGGGCTAAACAATCATAACTGTATTCGTATTGATAACTCTGATGTTTATTTTATCATTAGAAACTGCACATTAATAAATGGACTAGGGGAATATTGGCATTCAGGTGGAATTAGATTAGAAAACGTTACTAACGGAAGATTGATCAATAATAGTTGTTCATTCAATCAACAAGGTATTTATTTATTAAACTCAAACAATAATACTATTTCTGGAAATATCGTTAATAACAATACTATTAATGGGATAACTCTATACGATCAATGTAATGATAATATAATTATAGGAAATACAGCAAATTTTAATGCAAAAGATCCAACTGCAGGTGATGGTATTAATATAAAAAATAGCTATAGAAATTTAATTGTTGGTAATAATGTTAGTAATAACGCAGGGAGAGGGATGGATTTAAGGTATATTTACGATACTAAAATTGTTAATAATACTGCAAATAATAATGGAGATTACCCGTTTGTAGGAGATGGGATTGCTGTGCAAGCAAGTCGTAATATTACAATCTCTTTAAATTATGTACAAGGTAATGGATATGGTATGTTTATTTATAATGATCAAGACTGCAAAATACTAAATAATACAGCATTCTCTAATGAAGATAACGGAATACATATTGAACGCTGTAATAATTTGGTTGTATTAAATAACAATATATCTAATAGTCAATCTGGAATTATGTTAAGAAGTGAATCTTCGGTTCTTAGGCGTAATTATAATAACACAGTTTCGGGAAACATTGTAAAAAACAATTATTGGGGGATTTATTTATTCTTAACTGATAATAACACCATTTTGGAAAATAATGCACAAGATAATTATTGTGGAATATATTTACGTAGAAGTTATCATAATAATGTTTCAGGAAATACTTTAATTGGGAATGATTATTGCATCATTGAAGAAGAGTGTGAAGGAAATATTTTTGAGAATAATTATTGCAGTAATGGTATTGAAAACCCTATAATTACAGGATACAATGTATTTCTGTTAATTGGGGCGATTTCTATAGCTCTGGCAATTATAATAATTAAAAAAATAAAGAAATCCTAAAATCTAATCAATTTTTTTTTTTAATTTTTTTTTTTTTAAGAAAAGGATTTTAGTCTAGTTTTTCCATGGAATTTTCATTAAAATCAGACTCTGAATTTACCTTTCCTTCAAATTTTAATAGCTCACCTCTTTTTCTGTCAGTCTTAAAATTTCAACGTGAAAATATATTACATTAATTTTTACTTATACTTTATATCTGAATTTTAAAAAGATAATTTAACTTTAAAAAAGATTTTTTTATTTTATTACGATTTATTTACAACCTACAATCACCGTTTAATACTTTTAAATATTATAAAACTTATGAAAAAGGAAATCTCACTTAAAGAAATCCAACATATTGTTAATAAATGGATAAAGGATCATGGTGGATTTTGGCCTCCATTATCTATGATAACTGCTATTATGGAAGAATTAGGGGAATTAGCAAGGGAGGTTAACTCACTTGAAGGTTATAAACCAAGAAAAGTGAACAAGAAAGCAAAATCTAATTTAGGAGAAGAACTTGCAGATCTTCTATTTTCAATAATTTGTGTTGCTAATTACTATAAGATTGGTTTAAGTGATGAGTTAGAGAAAATAATTGACAAATATTCTAAAAGAGATTCAAGAAGATTTCTTTAATTTAAATTTTCAATTTGAAAAATTTTAATTGTTTGTATTTTTCTATTTAGTGAATTACTAAGAATAGGTATTTAGGCTCAATACTTTTTTATATGAAATATGTTAGAAGAAGGCTTAAAGAAACAAGAAATACTTAAAATTCTCGAAAAAAAATTGAAGAATGATTTCACTTATGAATCTGGTTCAATTTTAGGATCTATGTGTACAGAGCCTCTCGAATTCGGAAAACAAGTATATAACAAATATATTTCTAAAAATTTGGGAGATCCAGGATTGTTTCTCGGTACAGCTGCTTTAGAAGAAGAATTAATTTCTGAAATTGGTGAAATTTTTGGAGAACAAAACATAATTGGTACTTTTACTACGGGTGGTTCTGAAGCGAATCTTATAGCAATGAGAATAGTAAAAAAGTTAAGACCAGATATTAAAAAACCAGAAGTTGTTTTACCTATTTCTGCTCATATCTCTTTTGATAAAGCGGCCGATCTGCTTGGAATTAAGTTGAGAAAAGCTAAACTTAAAGCAAATTACGATTTAGATTTAACCCATTTTGAATCTCTTATTAATAAAAATACCTGTGGGGTTGTTGGAATTGCTGGGACAACTTCTTTGGGTTTAATAGATCCTATAGAGGATATTGGCAAAATTATTGAAGAACGAGACATCTTTTTTCATATTGATGCGGCATTTGGAGGATTTGTATTACCATTTTTAAAAGAATTGAATTATGAAATACCACCATGGGATTTCACCGTTAAGTCTGTTAGTTCAATAACGGCAGATCCACATAAAATGGGATTAGGAGTTATTCCATCTGGTGGTTTCTTTTTAAGGGACGCGTCCATTTTACAGAAAACTGGATTTGAGATTCCATATTTAGCAGGAGGTAATTTTAAACATTTCCATATCGTAGGAACTCGCCCAGGTGGTACTATTATTGCATTTTGGGCGATTATAAAATTTTTAGGAATTAATGGATTTAAAGAAATTGTAAAGAGATGCATGGATAACACTCAATATTTAGCTAAAAGAATATCTGAAATTGATGGAATTAAATTAGCTGCTGATCCTATGATGAATGTAGTCGGAATAACAACTGAAAATGGAGAAAGTATATGCGAGATTGATGACGAATTACGAAAGAAAAATTGGATGTTAGGTAAATTTACTGATTTTAATTTGATAAGAGTAGTAATGATGCCACATATTGTAAGAGAGCATATAGTAAAATTTATTGATGATTTAGAGAAAATTGTAAAAAAATTGAAGATTATTTAATACATTTTTATTAACTTAAATCCTTCCAGGATTTTAGTTCTAAAACCCTTATTTGTTTACCTATTAATTCTGAAAGGTTATTTATCTTATCTAAAATGATTTTATCTGTGAAATTTCCTTTTTCATAAATAAATATTAAATCTTTCTCTTCCCAAGTTTGACTTTTTATTTGATTTATTAAACGATCACATTTTTTTTTAATAGTTTGAAGTTGTTCGTTTTTAATGTTTGGATTAAGAACTAAATAGTCTTCAAAAAATAATGGCCCCCCTGAAACAATCAAACGACGAGGATCTATACCAATATTTTTTAGTTTTTTTTTTGAAGAATTAGCTGAAATTAAGGCGAAGTTATTACTATTCAGAGTTTTAAGTATGTTATCTCTTAAAGTAGTTGTTGTAAATACTGAATTTTCATCTTTTAAGTACTTAGAAAATATTGGTTTAAGTTTATTATACAAAGATTTTAACAATTCGATAAATTTTTCATTTTGTACATCATCAAATTCAAAGTTGGGAGCAATATTTCTTATTAGTATTTTAATTTCAATTAAATTATTAATTGCATTTAAAAAGGCTTTAACTTCTTCAGAATTAATTTTTTTCCAACTAGTGTTATATATTATATTATCTTAAATAAGGGTCAGAATTCTATTAAAATTATTGTTCCAAATACTTAAGTCAATAAAAAATATATTTAAAGACAAAAAATTATTTAATATTTAGTAATAAATTATTTGGGATTTACATTTCAAAAATATTGGAACTAAAATAATGGGGAAAGATAAAAAAACACTAGGAATTAAAACAACAAGGTATTTTACTAAAAACTGTACTAAATGTGGCTTTGAATATCCAAATTGGTTTACAAATTGTCCGAAATGTGGAGCTGCATGGGATGAAATGGAAGCAATAAGAATTGGTACTTCTGAAGAAGCCCAAAAAAAGACTATTAAAATTGTTGTTAAAATCACTGAAGAAGATTTTAATAAAGCAATTTCAATAGTTAATTTAATTTTTAGTGCAGACAGAGGGAAGTCATGGTATCAAATGGAAATGGATATCAAAATGGATTATTTCATTTCGGAAATTGCTGAAGTTCCAGTTGGTTCAATAATAATTTATTATATAGAAGTCTATTTGGAAGATGGAGAAAGAATTATTGAGAATAATAACGGCAAATATTTCTATTATAAAGTAGGTGAGCCAATCGAAGAGATTCAGCAATCTCCACCAAAACCAGAGGTAAAAGTTATTAAAGATAATATAAAACAAGCATCTATTAAACCTCAAGAATATCATAAGCCACAAGTAAAAAAAGCACCACCAAAAACCTATATAGCAAGAGATATGATTGAAAAATCCGTCAAAATACCCCAAGAACCTATGAAAGCGCCTACGGAACAAAAAATGTCTCAAATTGAGACTAATGATGATGTAACAATCTTTGGGAGACCTCAAACAAGAATCGATCCTAATTTAAAGATTTGTCCTCATTGCAATTCAAAAATTAAGAAAATGTGGAGTACTTGTCCTATATGTGGAAAAAATATTTAATTTTTCTGATCGTATTTAAAAAAATATTATTCAATATAATAATATTTCAAAAAGACTATACAGATCGGGATTTACACTAATTTATGATTAGGGAATAAAAGGTGATGTAAAATTCATAGTTTAGTTCCGCACTTATTACAAAAAGCATAATCTGAAGATAATATTGCACCACATTGTTTACAAATTATTATTTCCTTACTTGCAGGTTGTTGAACTTTCTTTTGGGTAATTGGTACAACAGGGGTTGCTGGAGTTGTACCTTCAATATCAGCCACATTAGGGATTATTCTTAATTTACTACTTTCTTGTATTTCAGACTTTTTAGCTGCAGCAAATGGTATAAAGGTAGAAGTTTTCGCTTGATCTGATTCTTCAGCTTTTTGGGTCAAAGCTTGGAAAAGTGAAGGTGTTTTTGATGTTGTAGAAGTTGATGGTGTAAGTTGTACTGGTATAGGTATTTCTGCTTCAACTTCTTCTTTCTTTTCTTTCTTTTCCTTCTTAGTTGTTTTCATATCTTTTATTAGTCTTTCTTGCTTTTCTCTTGCTTCTTGGTTCTTTTTCTCCTTCTCTAATTTAGATTTTTCTTTTTCTTCTTTCTTTTTCTGTTTGGCTAATTTTTTCTTTTCTTTCTTAGATAAAATTGTCTCAGGCATATAATCTATTAATGATTCTGATGATGTTTCTGATATAGTTTCGGCAGGTATATCTAATGTCATAGATGTTGGTTTAGGTGGTTCTTCTTTCTTTGTAATTAGAAAAGGAGCAGGAGCTTTAGTTGTTTCTACATGTTTTATTTCTTGAGGGGTTTGAAATCCTTCTGGTGGTGGCGCTGGAATAGGAACGCTTGAAGTAAAAGGTACTGCTTTAGGTTTATAACTCTCTCTATCAGTAGATGTGGAAATATCTGAAGAACTAGTAATAACAGGCTTTTTTTCTGCTCCTTCAGATAATATTTCATCAGGAGTTTTAAACTCGAATTCAACTTGTTTTTCGCCTTTTTCTTCTATTTTTGGTTCTGGAATAAGAATATCTGGTTCTAATTCTGGTTCAAATATGTGAAGGGATTCAGATTTTTCCATGGGACTTGGCTCAGGGACTGGAGGTGCTTCAAATTTAAATTCAGGTTCTGGCTCGAATGTAGGAGTTGGCTCAGGGACTGGAGGTGCAGAAAAATTATATTCTGGTTCTGATAGAGTAGCTGGTGAAGTTATAACTTTAGTCACACCAAGAATTTGACCAGGACTATAAACAATATTTTTGGATATTAATTGATCTGGTACTCCTGATCCTATCATTAGACAAGCTAGTATATAGAAACAATCACCAACACCCTCACCTGTTTTTGCTGAGGTTTCCATATAATACAAATTAAAATCCCTTGTGAAATTGTTAATTTCTTCTATTGAAACTAACCTTTCATCAGTTAAATCACTCTTATTTCCGACTAATAATAGAGGGATCTCACTTTTTACATTTGCTCTTACTTCTTCGATCCATTGAGGTAAATGGGCGAAACTAGCAGAATTTGTTAGATCAAAGATCATTAAAGCTCCTAAAGATCCTCGATAATACATTGGTCTTATAGAACTAAATCTTTCTTGTCCACCAGTATCCCAAATTTGTAATTTCGATCGAATTGGTCCTTCATTGGTATCAATAGTAATTGTTTTGACGTGAAAGTTTGCGCTCCTAGAGGGAGTTCCTCTTAGCTACTACGCCAATTGTCATTTTGTAATCTTCTGTGAAGAACCCTTTGCTAAAACGAAGAGTTAAAGCAGTCTTACCGACACCACCATCTCCCACGACAATGGATTTAAATAGAAAGTCGTATTCCTCAGCCATTACATGTCCACTTATTTAAATTAATAGTTTTAAATTGCTTCTTTAAATATTCAATTTTTTATATATAATAACTATAAATATGAATTTATAATTTTATTTATATCGAAAAATAGATTATATTCAGATATTTTTCCAATATTATTTTATTATCTTCCTAAAAAAAAATAAATTCTAAATCAATTTATGAGCTTCTTCATTAATATCGACGCTTTCGAACCATTCATTAATTTTATCTAAATCTTGTTCAGGAAACTCATATGAATGCTCATGATCAGGATATACGCCATTTATTACTTCATTCTTATAATTATCTAATGCTTGAGAGATTGATTCTCCAATATTGCCAAAATATTTAAGAAATTTAGGTTTAAATTCAGTAAAAATTCCTAACATATCATGAATAACTAATATCTGACCGTCACAATATGGTCCAGCACCGATACCAATAGTTGGAACCTCAACAGTACTTGTAATTAACTTCGCAATTTGCCAAGGAATACTCTCCAAAACAATCGAAAAAACACCCATTTCTTCCAAATTTTTAGCATCTAAAATGAGCTTTTTCGCAGCTTCTAATGTCTTTCCTTGAACTAAAAATCCACCAAATTTATAGATTGCTTGGGGTGTAAGACCAATATGACCCATAACTTGAATATCTGCATTAATCATTGTTTTTATCGTTGGACAAATTTCAGTCCCGCCCTCAACTTTAACAGCTTCAGCACCACCTTCCTGAATAAATCTTCCTGCATTTTTAACAGCTTCTTTTATATCAATTTTATAAGAAAGGAAAGGCATATCACCAACTATCAATGCATTTGAGACTGCTCGACTTACAGCCTTAGTATGATGAATCATCTCGTCCATGGTGACAGATAATGTATTTCTATATCCAAGCATAACCATCGAAAGTGAATCCCCGACAAGAATTAAATCAAAATTACTCGCATCGACAATTTTAGCAAATGAATAGTCATATGATGTTATTGTAACTATCTTTTCACCTTTCTTTTTCTTCTCTATAATATCTTTAACAGTTACTTTTTGTAAAGCCATATATCCAAATAACTTAATAATTTTGAAAAATCTTATGAAAATCAAATTAAATATTAATGTTTTTTTTTTTATAAAAAAGCGCTAATAAATATTTCAAAGTATATAATATTTGGATTTCGATTGGTAAAAATTTTTCTCTTAAAAAGCTGGAGCCAGAGGGG
Organism: Promethearchaeota archaeon; assembly: GCA_016839585.1. GTDB lineage: Archaea > Asgardarchaeota > Lokiarchaeia > Sigyniarchaeales > SOKP01 > Loki-b32. Next base: position 5,259 of record JAEOTZ010000043.1, on the reverse strand, counting down.
AGATTTGAACTCCCGTAAACAACTCTGCAGGCTGTCGCCCTGCCAGTCTAGGCGACTCTGGCAAAAGTTAAATTGATTTGAAATTAGAACTTATTTAATATAAATGTAAGCAAAATTTTAATTTTTTTATTAAATTAAGTAAAAGTAGATTCCAAAATTATTTCTAACTTATCTACCTCTTTTTTTAATTCGAGAATTTTCCTTAAAGGAGTTGAAATACTTAGGTAAAAGATAGTAATTTCATTACCAATTGATATATCGAATTTTTTTACGTATTCAGTATTTTCTTTAGAGAACGTCATTCTTTCATCGATATTAACATTGCGATCACCTAATCTTTGAAAAAATTCTAAATTATCATTTATTTTGTTAGTTATTATCTCTTCAAAATCTTTTATATCCATTGTTTCGTTGTAATAATCAGAAATAATTAGACCATCACTAGTATATAAAGTTAAATAGTTACAATTAAAATTAACGACTATAGTTTGCAATTTGGAGTTAATTCTCTCTGTATTTAACAATGTATTTAAAGAGTATGATAAAGCTTTTGATAATGAAGAAATATCATAGTATGATGTATTAAAAAACCTGAATTGTAAATCTTTATTTCGGGTTAAAACTAAATTTTTAATCATTTCTATTCTATCAACGAAATCTTCGCTATTTTTAAACTTTGGGTCATATTTATGAAAACATATTATAATTTCATTCGAATATTCTAAACTTCTAAAAATATCCAAAAGATCGGATAAATATTGAATTGATTCCTCAAATCTTAATTCATCTTGAACATCAATAAGATAGTAAAGATAATTAGTATCAGTAAAATATACAGGATTATTAGTATAAATTTTTCTAAACCTTTCTTGTCCACCCATATCCCAAAGATTTATACGATAAAGATTTAAAAAATTAAAGGAACTATAATCAATATTTATAGTTGGTTTTAAGATTTTAACCCGTTCATAGAAATTATATTTTTGTCTTAAAGCAATTAAAAAACTAGTCTTACCTGCGTTATCTAGGCCTGCTATAATTAATTTGATTTCAGCTGTATTATGTAATTCATTTGTCATTTTGATATTCTATATTGTATATTTAAATTCTCTAAAAATATAATAAATAAACTAATTTGGCTTATTTATGTTTTATTCATTTTTTATTGATAAGATTTTTTAACAAAAGCTTCATATATAATTCTACCAATTAAAAGAAGAAATTGATGTTTATGGTAGATCCAAAAGATATTGATTTTTATTCATTAGGTTTCAGGTATCTTGAAACCAAAACTATGTTTGTATCAGATTATAAGAATGGAAAATGGGATGATGGAAATTCAATACCATTTGGAAATTTTGAAATCTCACCAGCGGCATGTGTATTGAATTATGGGCAAGGTATATTTGAAGGTATGAAAGCTTTGAGAGCAAAAACTGGAGAAATTGTGTTATTTCGACCTGAAGAAAATGGTAAAAGATTCAATATGAGTGCTAGAAGGATGGTAATGCCGGAATATGATGTTGATAAATTTTTAGAAGCAATTAAGAAGGTTGTAAAAGCTAATGAAGAATATATTCCACCGTATGATAGTGGTGGAGCATTATACATACGACCTTTAATGATTGGAAATGGACCAATTGTAGGTGTTGCCCCTGCTGAGGAATTTAAATTTATAGTTTTTACTGTACCTGTAGGACCTTACTTTCCTGAGGGGTTTAATGGAATTCATCTAGAAATTTCGAAAAAATATACTAGAGCTGCACCAGGAGGCACTGGATCTGCTAAAACGTGTTGCAATTATGCAGGAACTATGTTACCAGCAAAAGAAACGAAAGCTAAAGGTTTTGCCCAAATACTTTATTTAGATGCTATAAATATGGAATATATTGAAGAAGTTGGAACCGCTAATTTTTTCGGATTAATCAATGGTAAAATAGCTACTCCAAGAAAAACAGGCACAATTTTAGAAGGAATTACAAGAGATGCTATTTTGGAACTCTGCTCAAAAAAACTTGGAATAGAAGTTGAAGAAAGAGATATTTCCTATAAAGAATTGTTTGAAGAAAGTTGCACAGAAACTTTCTGTACAGGAACTGCTGCTGTTATAACTCCAATATCATCTGTATTTTTAGAAGGGAAAAAAAGAGTGTTTAACAACGGGGAGCCTGGAGAATTAACTACAAAACTTTATGAACTTTTGAATAGTATTCAACGATTAGAAATCGAGGATGAGTTTGGTTGGATTGTTAAAATATCATGAAGTATTTTCTTTTCTTTTATAAAAAGAGTTAATTAAAAGAAATAATTTTAGTTTTAGTCTAAAAATAAACCTTTTAATTATGTTTGTTCTGGTTATAAAATTCTTTTAGATCTAATCTGAAATATTTTCTATCAAAAAATCAAAAACTCTTTTAATATTAGAACCAGTTTTTGATGATATATTAAAATAACCAATAATATTTTTGTAATATTTCCTTATTTCTGAAATATATTCATTGAGAAATGAATAATCATTGAGATTTGTTATATCGCTTTTTGTTCCTAAAATTAACGTAGGTATATTTCCATAATTAGATAATTTTCTAATCCATTCATAAACTGTTTCAAGTGTATTTAATCGCGTTAAGTCAAATAAAATAAAAGCAGCTATTGATCCATCTACAAAACTGTTTAATAAACTTCTAAAATGGTTTTGACCAGCAAAATCCCACATTATAAAATTGTATTCCGTACCATTAACTGAGACACTTTTAGAAAAAAAATCCACCCCTTTAGTTAAATCACTGTTGATGTCAAACTCATCATAAACTAATCGATTTAAAAAGCAAGTTTTTCCTACTCCTCCATCTCCCGAAACGACAATTTTAACCGTTTTTCTCATGATAATATTATCTATTTAGTTTAAAATATAAAAATAACAATAAAATTTGATTTCCGTAATAATAGAACAAAAAAAAACTTTTTCAAAAGATATAAAATTTGGATAAGATTCGTGTAGATTGTCTGTTCTTTATGGAGTTTGGCATAAAAGTCCAAATTAGTATACTTTTTGTATATAAAATCTTAATTCACATTATTAAAAGAATTATTTTAGAGAAAATAATAGGAAAGTTATAGTCTATTATATTATTACTAAAATGATATAAAATCTTTAATATTATTAAGAATATATCTTAACTGATTGAGGACTTAAAAATCGATTCATTTATTAATAAGAGGTGTATAAATTTGGTTAATTACAAATCTATTGTTAAGGATTTGCAAAAATATTATTCTGATGCATCAGAAGTGGTAGTAGTAAATAGATCGGGAAAAATATTATATTCAACCGATAATTGGAGCGTTAAAAGTGATATTAATGATTTACTTTCAAGTTGGGGAAGTGGAAATGCACAATCTGTGAATTTGAATAAAATCAGGTATTCTATCCTTCAAATAGAACCAGAGCGTTTTATTGGTACTAATCGACATAAGAAAGGACATTTAGTTGGCGCCTCTACACCAGATGGAGATAAATATATGATTGCGCATATTAAACCTAAAGCAAAAGGGTGGTATCATATGGCTTATCCTGCTATAGCTAGAGCTGCTGCAATGTTTGAAAAAGGTTCGAAATCAAAATTCATTGAAACTAAAGTAGATTTATCAAGCGAAAGTGAAGCTAAAATTATACATAATACAACACCTATCTTAACTCCAAAATCTATAACGGTTGATCCAGTCTTAAAGGCGGAAATTGAAGGTTTTTTAGAATGGATTAAAAATCCTCAGGGTTTATCTGGTTATATCTCTTATTATTTGCAGCAAAATGATTATAATGCAATATCAAGACTTTCTAAAATTTATGAAAAGTTATATAGAATTTGTAATACCTAAAATTATGATTAGATTAATCATTGAAACTTCTTTATTAATGAAAAAAAATAAAAAACATACTGACTGATAATTTCCTTGATGTTAAAATTTACAATAAATAAATTTCTTGAGTTAAGGTTGGAAAGTGGTAGGACAAATATATACGTGAATAATAAACTATTTTTACAATGTAAATACCTATTAATAAAAATCCCCATAAATGAAATAGAATCTTTTGAAGAAATTTCTTCAATTAATGAAGTTATAGATAAATTAGATAAAACTTTAGAGGGTTCAGAAAATAAATATAATATAATTTCTCCCGAGATTCAATTCTGGGGCCATTGTTCTAATCTACAGGTTTGGTATGAAAATAATTATAATATTTGTTTAATCCACACAAATTTAGCTTTTCCATTATTGAAAAGATTAACCAAGGCAGGAGATGTTATCGCAAAAAATGTATTCAAAGAAGAAATCGCTAAAAGATTTGAAGAGGGGCAATTAAGTGTTATACAATGCTTACTTTATAATGGATATTTAAATTACCTAAATGAAGATGAGAGAGAATATGTATTAGATCAGTTAAGTGCTAAATTGTTTAAAATTATAGTTAACAAACTTAAAGGATTTATGAATTTTTCACAGCATAACTATTTAAAGATAAATAATATAATGGAATTAGCAATATTTATTGATTTAAAGTATAATAAGTCCTTCCTCCTCCATATCTTTGAAAAATTACCAAAAGATGTGAAAGAAAAATTTGCAAACGTAGCAATACTTCACTTAAACTACAAAGAATTTAAAGATTTTAAAATTTCATATGGAAAATTTTACATTTTTTTTCATCGAATTCTTAAATATTTTTATGATAAATATCCAAAGATTAGTGAATTACTGAAGTTTCTTGATTCTGGATTTTATAATGCTGATATGCCTTTATCTGAGAAGCTTTCTCATGGTACTTCTTTTTTATAACCTTTATATTAGTGAATTTTAACTGTTTAATTGGCTTAGACTGAATTTGAAATATTTCAAAAATAATTATAGAATAAGAGCGATTTATATTAAATTTCTTCTCGAAGTTTTAATATTTTTTTCTTGAATTTCTTAATTCGAGGATCTACAATATTATAGATAAGAAAACTTTCAAGGATCTTCAAAGCCTTCTGATAGTAATTTATACTATTAATAATATCTCCATTTTTTTCGGTATTTTCAGCCATTTCAATGTTATAATTCAATTCTATTTGTTTAGATTTACTTTCTATATCAAAAATTTTTTGTGAAATTTTATTTATATCTTCTTTTAAATTGAATTCTTTTGCTATAAATAAAGCTTTATTATATTCTTTATTTGTTGCTTGATATACAAATTCCTTCTCAGCTGTTTTTCCT
>JAEOTZ010000042.1 GCA_016839585.1 Promethearchaeota archaeon | reverse complement strand
AAATTCTTCTTTTTTAAACGTTAAACTATTGTAAACTTTCATATTAAAATGATTAGTAATTAAAATCTATTAAGAAAGGAGAATGTTTAATAATATTAATATTTGTTATTGATATTTTTTTAAAACTAATGAATTGAAGATTATACAAACTAAATATATACATTAAAATATTTATGAGACATAAATTTTTATTAAAATAAAATATCAGATTTTTAAGGTGGCTTAGTAATGGAAATTAAGATAAAGTCAATAGAACCAGAACTCATTGATGATTTCTTATACTTTTTTGATAATGTAGCATTTAAAGACAATCCTGATTGGAGTGTTTGTTATTGCAATTTTTATCATTTTAATGGCTCAAATAAAGAGTGGATGAAAAGAACTGGAGAAGAAAATCGCAATGCTTCTATAAATTTGATACAATCCGGAAAAATGAACGGATATTTTGCATATATAGATAATAAACCAGTTGGTTGGTGTAATGCAAATTTAAAAGAAAATTTTCAAAAAATATCATATATGGAAGAATTGAAAACAATTTTTGATGGAAAATTGGCTTCAATTGTCTGTTTTGTAATTTCTCATCTTCATAGAAGGAAAGGAATAGCAAGGAAATTACTTCAATATGTCTGTATAGATTTTAAAGATAAGGGTTATGATTGTATTGAAGCATATCCTAGAAAGGGCGAAAAGCTATCTGATGCACACCAATATCGTGGTCCAATTTCGCTTTATAAATCAGAGGATTTTAATATATATAAAGAATTGGAAAATTTTTATATTGTAAGAAAAAATTTATAAAAGAATAAATAAGAGCCAGCGGAGGGATTTGCACCCTCGTATAACGGCTCTGCAGGCCGCCTCCTTAACTACTCGGATACGCTGGCGTTGAATATATTTTTTATTATCTTTTCTAATTTAAATTTTATTAAATTAGTTATCAGTTTATCTAAAACCTTATGGTTAGAACTTAAAAAATTATCTAGACATAATCTTACAAATAATATATAAAGATAGAAATCTTAATAGAATAAGAAAAATTATCGTGTACACTTACCACAACATTCTCCATCTGGCTGTGCTCCACATTTTTCATAATCAAAATCAAAAGGCAATACAAAATCATTTTCAACATCAGTTATGATATCTAAATAAACATTTGTAATATTAGGATTTTTTCTAAAGTGATGATTTACAATATTATCAAGATATTCAAATTTCGGTCCGACGAGTAAAATACTAATATTTGATGTTCCACTTAATCTGAAGGCATTTAGCATGTATGGGCATTTTTTTACCAGATCTAATATTTTTCTTGGTTGTAATGTTTGAATCTCAACTCGCCCAAGAAACAAATCCATTGTTTTTATATTTATACCTGCTTGAAATTTTAATACTCCCGAAGATTCTAGTTTCTTTATTCTCATGCCTACAGTTGGCTGGCTTCTGTTAACTTTTTTCGCAATTTCAGTATGAGTAAGTGTGGGTTCATTTTGGACTAATTGAATTATATTTCGATCAACTTCATCTATTTTGAAAATTTTACTACTCATTTTTTTGTCAAATTTTTAATTTTTTATTATTATTGCTATATAACGATATGGTGATATTTAAATATTTGCATCTTTATATATTTTTATAAAAACATTAATAAAAAATTAGAAATATTTTTAAAAATAAAGACGTTTGAATTAAAACTTAAAGGGATGTTTTATAAGTAATGAGTGAATTGAAAAAATATTTAATCGACTTTTTAAAAATTTTAGCAGATCCAACACGTTTAGAAATTTTAGAGTTATTAAGAAGTGGTGGTAAAACATCCCTAAAAATACAAAAAGCATTAAATAAATCGCAATCTACTATTTCTCAACATCTTAAACTATTACTAAATTACAATCTCATCATATCTGAAAAAAAGAGTAATTTAAATCATTATAAAATTAAAAATCTAGATATTTTTCCATTAATTTCCTCAATTAGTGATTTTGCGAATGAAATTAATAAAGAAAAACTGAAAGAATTAAGAGATTTAGATGTATTAGATACATTATCTTGATAATATGAAAATAGTATGAAATTTAAATTAAATATTGTTATCAAAATCAATCATGGCTAAAAAGGATAAAGATTTTGAAGGAAAAAATGCTAAAAAAATACTCATTATGGGATTAGATAATAGTGGAAAAACTTCGATATTGTTATGTTTAAAAGGTATTAAAAACCTCTTATCTTTTTATTCTATTAGACCAACAAAGGGAGCGGATGTTGTAGCTTTTAAGATTTCAGACTTAAACTACAGTATTTGGGATTTTGGAGGTCAAGAAGCTTTCCGAGAGGAGTATTTAGAAAACTTTAATCAATATATTATTGGGACAAGTAAAATAATTTATGTAATTGATATTCAAGATATTGAACGCTATAATTTAGCATTGAATTACTTGGAAGAAATAATTAAACATTTAAAAGAATATGACAGAAGCGTAGATTTTTCAATATTTTTACACAAATTTGACCCCGATTTAGAACAATATAATAAAAAGGTTAATGAGAATACTGTAAAAGATATAATTAATTTAATAAATGAAAAAATACCTCCAAACTTTAATTACTCAATCCATAAAACTTCGATATATACTATTTTTGAAAAATCGCGCTTGTTTTAAAAATAATTTAAAAATTTAAGAGAATTAAAGTAAATCAATGGTTGATGAACAAATAAATAATCTCTACTCAGATACTACAAAAACTCAAAAAAATTCTGAAAAAAAGAATTATCGTGTAGAAATTTATGTTTTTCTGATAATATTATTTTTAACCTACTTGACTATATTTTATAATTATCTCCTTTTCCATACAATTGCTGAATTCTTCAGTATTGTTATTGGAGGAGGGATTTTTATAATTTGTTGGAATTCTCGAAAACGTATTGATAATTCATTTTTTCTGGTAATTGGTGTATCTTTCTTATATGTTGGTTTTTTAGATTTAGTTCATTCTTTAGCATATCCTGGAATGGAAATATTTCCTGATTATGATACAAACTTAGCTGCACAACTCTGGATAGCAGCACGTTATATGCAGGCAGGATCTTTCCTTTTTGCATCTATAATAATAAATAAAAAAATTAAAATCAACTATCTGATCATATTTTACATTATAATTACATTTATCTTATTAGTATTAATTTTTTCAAGAATTTTTCCTGACTGTTTTATTGAAGGAACTGGTTTAACGCCTTTTAAAATAATTAGTGAATATATTATTGATTTTTTACTTTTTATAACAATTTTCATGATTTATAGACATCGAGTTTTATTTGAAAGAAAAATTTACTTAACTTTATTATACTCAATTATAGCAACTATAATATCCGAGTTATCTTTTACACTTTATATAACTGCTTATGGAATTCCAAATTTAATTGGACATATTTTTAAAATCATCTCTTTCTTCTTTTTGTATAAAGCTATTATAAATATTGGTTTAGAAAATCCTATTAATCTTTTATTTAGAAAGTTAAAATTAAGTGAAAAAAATTTAATTTCTAAAGCGAGTGACCTTGAAAAAGCTAATTTACTGCTTAAAGAGGCAGAATTAAGATATCGTACCATTTTTGAACAATCTCCTGATGGTATTCTAGTCATAGATCTTGAAACTTTAAGAGCAGTCGAATTTAATGATGCAGCATGTAAAATATTAGGTTATACACATGAAGAATTTGAAAAATTACAAGTAAATGATTATGATGTTATGGAAACCCCTTCTGAGACAAGACGCCATACTGAAAAGGTAATAAGAGATGGAAGTAATGATTTCGAGTCGAAATTTCGCACTAAAAGCGGAGAAATTAAGGATATTTATATAAGAACTAAATTAATATCTTTATCTGGAAAAAATTATTTTCAATCAATATTTCGAGATATAACAGAGCAAAAGAAAGCAGCAGAATTAAAAACGAGATTAGCGTCTATTGTAGAATCATCCGAGGATGCAATAATAGGTAAAACATTAGATGGAATAATTACCAGCTGGAATAAAGCTGCTGAGAAAATTTATTATTATTCTACTGAAGAAGTATTGGGAAAATCAATCGAGCTTTTTTCACCTCCTAACCAAAAAAGTGAGATCCTTGAAATATTAACAAGAATTAAAAGTGGAGAAAAACTTGAAGGTTTTGAAACTGAAAGAATAAGGAAAGATGGATCAAAAGTTAATGTCTCTCTTACAATTTCACCGATAAAAGATAGAAATAATAAAATTATTGGAGCATCCACAATCGCTCGAGATATTACCGAGAAAAAGAAAGCTGAAGATAGATTAAAACGATTAATATCAACAGTTTCTCATGAATTAAGGACCCCAATTACCGTTTTATTAATGTCAATGGATTACTTAAAAAATTATAAGAAGGATCTTCAACCTGAAGTAGAAGTAAAACTTATGGATGGGATTGATAGAAATGTTAAATTACTTCATAAATTAGCGGAAAATATTTTAATGATATCGAGAATCGATGAGAAGAGAGTAGATATCGATTGGATTGAATATTATCCATTAGAAATAATTAATAATATATTAACACTTATGGAACCGATTGGTAAAGAGAAAAATTTAGACTTTAAGATTGATATTCACAAAAATCTTATGTTAAAAGGAGATCCGAAACGAATTGATCAAATATTTCGTATTTTTATTGATAATGCTATAAAGTATTCAAAAGAGAATTCTACAATTGAGATTAATGCATTTGATGATTATAAAGGAGAATATAATATAAATGGAAATAATGGAGTTCTCTTCCAATTTAAAGATACCGGTATAGGAATTTCTGAAGATGAGTTACCTCACATATTTGAAAGATTTTATAGGTCAAAAAATGTTAGTGAAATCCCGGGATCAGGTTTAGGATTATCTATAGCAGAGGAATTAATTCAACTTCATATAGGTAAAGTATTTGTTGAGAGTAAATTAAATGAAGGATCTACTTTTTACATATTTCTTCCACGTTTAAATCATTCTGAAAAATAAAAATTTTTATATAAACTCAATTGATATTAATCAACAGTAAAAGATAATTTTTTAAGGGTATTCAATTGAGCTCATCTGTGAAACCCCTTATTTTATTAGTTGATGATAACCAAGATATATTATACAATATAAAATTATTATTAGAATCTAAAGATTATAGAGTAATTACAGCAATTAGTGGAAAACAAGCAATTCAAATTCTCTCAAATTTAGATATACTTCCTGAGTTAATTATTAGTGATATAATGATGCCAGGAATAGACGGATATGATTTTTTCGAGCATGTATCCCATAATTTAAAATGGAATCACATACCATTTCTTTTTTTAACAGCAAAATCTACTCCAGAAGATATTAGATTAGGTAAGATGTTGGGTGTAGATGATTATATTACAAAACCTTTTGATGAAGATGATTTACTAGCTACTATTTCTGGAAAAATTTTAAGAAATAAAGACATAAAGAACATCAATAAAAAAATTAAAGAGTTGCTTGATTCTTTATCAATAGATTTCAAACCATCTATTTCTGAAGAACAAAAAAAATTAGTCTGTTTATTATTAGTCGAGTGGGACGATAAAATTGGGCCTGTACTAAAGGATTTTTATCCAAGAGAAAAAGATTTTTCGATACCAATTAAAACTTTAGGAAATCAATTATTTCATGCTGCCACTTCGATTTATGGACATGAAAATATAACTAAAGAACAAGGAATTTTGCTTAATATTGAAAATATTAAAAATAAAGGGTTTGTCTTTTTTGATTCTTTTAAAAAAGAAGGTGAGAGGTATGGCGAAAGACAGTATATGCTATCCTTAATTGCTCCAGAGATAAATTATTTTGAATCCTTAAGAATTAAAGAGATATTTAAAGAAATTTCTGAAAATTTAAAGAGTAATATAAATTGGAATATAGAACTATATTGGGATAAGATTCTTGAGATTTTAACTACTCCACAAATTTCAAATCCATAACAAAATTAGAATTGATATAATTCAGTTGATAAATATCTTTCCCCTGTATCACAAATAATAAATACAAGATTTTTACCATCTTCAAAATCTTTTGATGCTACATTAATAGCTGCCCATGCTATTGCTCCTGAACTAATTCCAGCAAAAATACCTTCTAATTGTGCTAATTTTCGAGCAGTAATAATAGCATCCTCATACGCAACTTTAATAATTTTATCATATATTTTCGTATTAAGAACTTCTGGAATAAACCCTGCTCCAATTCCCTGTATCTTATGAGGCCCAGGACTTCCACCAGACAAAACCGGAGAGTCTTTAGGTTCAACAGCATATACCTTTAATCTAGCCCCTACTCTGTCTTTTAAAATTTCACCTACTCCAGTTATAGTCCCCCCTGTTCCAACACCAGCAACAAATCCATCAACTTGACCCGCTAAATCATTAAATATCTCTTTAGCAGTCGTTCTTCGATGAATCTCTGGATTTGCTAAATTCTTAAATTGTTGAGGAATAAAAATTCTTACTTTCTCTTTCGCTATTTCCTCTGCTTTATCAATTGCTCCTTTCATTCCATTTTCTTTCGGAGTCAGAAGTACTTCTGCTCCATATGCTTTTATAATTTGTGTCCTTTCAATTGAAACATTATCTGGCATGGTGAGAATTAATTTATAGCCTTTAGCAGCACATACCAACGCTAATCCTATTCCTGTATTTCCAGATGTAGGTTCAACTATTGTGATATCTTTACTTATTATCCCTTCTTCTTCAGCTTTTTCAATCATAGCCATTCCAATCCTATCTTTAACGCTACCACCTGGATTAAAATATTCTAATTTTGCGAATATATTAGGTTTTGGATCAATATCCTTAACGATTCTATTCAATTTTACTAAGGGAGTTTTTCCAATCGTCTCAATAATATTATTATAATAATTTACCATTTTTTTCATATACCTCCACCATTTTCTCCATAAAAAATTTCTATATCTTCACTTATTTTTTGCCGATTGTTTGGAAGACTTTTCTCTAATTCTCTTATTCGTTTTTCTAAGCTCGATACTGCGATTGCTATAGGATCTGGTAGGTCTCCATGTCTTAGATCAATTCTCTCAATTTTTTCACCCTTTCTTGAAATAATTTTGCCTGGAACTCCAACTACAACAGAATTTGAAGGGACATCATTTACTACGACTGAATTAGCTCCAACTCTTACATTATCACCAATGATAATAGGTCCTAATATTTTAGCACCAGTTCCTACAACAACATTGTTTCCTAAGGTTGGGTGCCTCTTTTTTTGTTCCAATCTTGTTCCTCCTAAAACCACTCCAGCATATATAGTAACATTTTTTCCTATTTCAGCAGTTTCTCCAATAACGACACCAGCGCCATGATCGATAAAGAAATCACTTCCAATTTCAGCACCAGGATGTATTTCGATAGTTGTTAATTCTCTTGCAATATCAGATATATATCTTGGAATATATGGCATTCCTAATTTCCAAAAGAAATGAGCAATCCTATATAATAATAGTGCTTTTATTCCTGGATAACTAGTTAAGACTTCGATTAAAGTATGAGCTGCAGGATCTTTATTAAAAGCAGCATTTACATCAGATATAAAAAAATCTAATATTTTCTGAAGATTTCTATCTATATAAATATGATCCAAATCTTTTGTCTTAAAATCCAATTTTAATATGCATTCTGTGCATTGACTAGCTCTTTCTTTTGATTTAGGACCTAATTTTTTACCGCAACTTAAACATTGTAAAAAATCTTCCATCCCCATCTATTTCACTTTTTTTTGATTAATTTTGATATATAATGAATTAACCTTATTGATTTCAAATATTTAACGGTTATAAATCATAAATTTCTGCAAGATTAAATTGAATTCTATCATATACTAAACCAGATCATTTATTTAATAAATAAACCTTAATTATGAAATAATATGTCTGTTGATTGGGAAGAAATTCGTCATGATCAGTTTCCAGCACTTAAAAATTTAGTATATATAATGGCTGCTTCAGCATCTCCAATAAGTAAAAGTGCTTATGAGAAGGGAATTGCTTATTTTAATGACATGTTAAGTTATGGAGATATTCATTTTGATGATTTTATGGATGAGATTGATTTAGCAAGAGAGAATATTGCTCATTATATTAATGCTGAACCTGAAGAAATAGCATTTTTAACTAACACATCTTCGTGTATGAATGTTATTGCGCGTCTATTAGAAAAAGGCGAGATTTTGTATCCCTCTATTGAATTTCCTGCTTCAATTCATATCTTTAGACGATTAGGCTTTAATTGTAAAAGAATTCCTCCATGGGATAATAAATATTTAATAGAAGATATTAAAAAGATGATTACTAAAAATACTAAATATATCATTCATAGTCATGTTCAATCTCTTACCGGTTTTAAACAAAATCTTAATGAATTAGGAGATTTTTGTAAGGAACATAGACTTATTAATATAATTAATGCTACGCAATCTTTTTTTTCTTTTGAAATTGATGTTATAAAACAAAATATTGATATAATTGTTAGTAATGCTGTAAAATGGGCAGCATGTGGTTATGGGGCAGGAATTTTATATATAAATGAAAAACTGATTAAAGAAAAGGGGATCCCTTTTTCAAGTTGGTTGAGTGTTGAGGATCCATATTCACTCGATAATGAAAATATGAGAGTTCTAAATAAAACACGATATATGGATGCTTTTGGAGGATGTCCCAATTTTGCTGCACTACTATCATTAAAAGGGGGATTAGACTTAATTAAAAATAAAATCGGAAATGGGAATATTCAAAATGGGGTTAAAAAAATACAAGAGAGAATAATATTATTAACAACCAAATTTTTAGATGAAATAAAAAATTTAAGTTATAGAATAATTACCCCTCTTGAAATTGAATCCAGATCCGGAATCATTACTCTTGAACATGAGAAAGCAGAAATAATTTATGAACATTTAGTAAAAAACAATATATATGTGACTTTAAAAAAATATCCAAATTTCTCTAGAAGCACACTTTTAAGATTTGCATTTAATTATTATAATAATTTTGAAGATATTACTAAAGCCATTAACCAATTAAGAAAATATTAAATCTGAACAAAACCTATTACTTCACTTAGATTTATATAATCCAATAATTTCTGCCGATTCAATTGTATGCTCTTTAACTTTCTCCATAAAATTCTTTTTAGTGACTCCCTCTAATTCCTCAATGTCAAGCGCATAGACCCTAAAAAAATATCGATGTGTACCTGAAGGTGGGGCGGGACCACCATAGCCTTTTTGTCTATAATCATTTTCAATTTCAATTCCAGGAACAGGTCCACCTTGAGGTATCTCTTCTACATTGACAGGAATATCATGTACTAACCAATGAATCCAATCACCTACAGGTGCATCAGGATCATTACAAGAAATAGCAAAACTCTTAGCATTTCCAGGAGCATCTTCCCATTTTAAGTGCGGAGATATATTATCAGCTCTAAATGAAAATTTCTTATCCAACATTTCATTATTTTTAAAATCAACACTACTTAGTTTCATATTTACAAACTAGATTTTTTGTATATTTATTTGTTACGTAAGTGTTAAATAAGCGAATATATATATTTAAGAAGTTTTTTTACATTTATAAAAAGGAATAGACTTTCAAACATACTATATATTAGGTTTAAAATTAAGACGTTGAGCGATTATAAGCCGCAGACCTATCTTGAATACGTCAATGATTTAATAGGTGTTGTGGAAATAGATAATGAATTCAAATTTGATTTCATTAATGAGCATAATTATCAAAATATGCTGGGATATTCAAATAAAGATTTAATCGGCATATCAATTTTGAGAATTTTACATCCTGATGATATAAAGAAAGTAATTAGGGTTTTAAAGAGAGGAACTGAATCTGAAGACCACTCACAAGAAATTAGGGTTAAGCATAAAAACAACAAACATATATGGTTTGAAATAAAAGTAAAAAAAATTAAAGATGAAAATCATCAAAAAAAATTATTAGTTGTTTTAAAAAATATTTCTAAGATTAAAGATTTGGAAGAAAAATTACATGAGAACGAGGAAAGATTCCAAAAACTGACTACAACGATTCCAGAAATTCGTTTTTGGAAATTAATCAATCCGAAAAAATATGAAGAAGCATTACGGAGCTCTTATGAAATGCTACAGATGGTTATGGAAAATATACCTCAGTATATTTTTTGGAAAGACATTAATTCTCTGTATTTAGGTTGTAATCATAATTTTGCTACCCTTGTAAATATTGAACAAGCCGAGGATATAATAGGTAAAACTGATATTGACATTTTCTCTAATGAAGATAAAGTAAATCAACTTAAGAAGCATGAAACTATTGTTATGGAGACACGAGAACCTGAATTTCATAAAGTTGAGTCTTGGGTATTAGATAATGGAGAATTGATTTGGGTTGATACAAATAGGATACCCCTCTACGATTCAGAAGATAAAGTTGCTGGAATTTTAGTCACTCTTGAAGATATAACTGAAAGGCAACTTTCAGAGCAAAAACTAAAAGAATCTGAAGAAAAATATCGTCATTTAATCGAATCTTCTCCCTATTCTATTATTCTTTTTGATCTAAAGGGTGAAATCATTGATTATAATTCTACTACAGAAAAATTATTTGGATATAGTAAGGAAGAATTTATAGGAAAATCCTATATACATTTACCTCTTCATCCATCAGAAATATACACAATTCTAAATAAAAAATTAGGGCGAATATATAAAGGAGAGAAAGTAGAACCTACGGAATTTCAAGTTTTTAAAAAAGATGGCAGTTCAAATTGGGTTAATACACAAATAACTTTATTAGATTTTGGAGATAAAACCTTTTTCCAAGCTATTGTTCAGGATATTACTAAAAAAAAAGAAGCAGAGGAAAAATTAAGAGAATCAGAGGAAAAATATAGAGATTTATTATATACATCCTCAGTAGGAGTAATGGAAGTTAATTTAGTAAATAAAGATATTTCCTATATTAATCCAAGATTATTGAATATATTTGGTTATGAGCATGATGAATTGAAAAATGAAGAAATGATGGTTAATATCATCCATCCTGATGATATTAACAAATTTTTCAAGTCAACTGAAGATAGAGAATTGGAATTTAGGATAATTCATAAAGAAGGAAAATTAAAATGGCTTTCTGGAAAAAAAGTGAATCATTATAACGAAAAAGGGGAATTAATTAGTTTTAGATTATGGGTGGAAGATGTTACTGAAAAGAAGATGTATGAAGAATTAATTTATGAATTAAATATTAATTTCTTAAGTTTTACAACAAAGATCCAAAAGAATATCCAATTATTATTAAAAACTTGTAATAAATTATTAAACGGGGATCTTATCTTATATATACACAAAAGTATTTATAATGAAAAAGAACAGTATCAGATAATTACTTCAGATAAAAGAGTGTTTAATTACGATCCTGATGATTTTTTTGACAAACTTTTTGTGAGTGAATTATTTCATGAAAGTCATGATTTTCCTCAAACATTTTTTAATATAAATGAAACTAAATATGCTAAAATTGATCGATTTATTGAAAATACTAATTTAATAGGATGTTATGGAAAATTAATTCCTTCTCAAAATCAATTTAATAGTGGGGTTTGCATATTCTATAAAAATAATCCAATAATAACTAATCAAGATAAATTAGTGTTATTTTTAATCTCCGATGCTATTGAAATTGAACAGAAACGATGGCAAGTACAACAAGACTTAGAGGCACAAAATATCATGTTAAATGAAATAAATAAATTAAAAACAGAGTTATTATCAAGAACCTCGCATGAATTGAAAACCCCATTAATTTCAATTAAAGGATTTACTGAACTTTTATTAACACTCCATAAATCTAAATTTGATACTGAAGTTATTAAAGTTTTAGAAGAAATCAAAGACGGAAGTAGACGATTAGAAAAAATTATTAATCTACTTTTACAAAGCTCAAAGCTAGACCAAGGTCAATTACAATTAAATATTACTGAAGAAGATTTGAATTTCTTAATTAAATTTTCAGTAAAAGAGCTACAAGGTTTAGCCAAATTAAGAAATCAAGCTTTATCATTTATTTTGCATGACAAGCTAAAAGCAGAATTTGATAAAGAAAGGATTCATGAAGTAATTTCAAATTTGTTAATAAACGCAATAAAATATACACCCCCGAGTGGAAATATAACTATTAAATCTGAAATAGAAGATAATTTTTTTATAATTTCTGTTAAAGATAGTGGAATTGGACTTACTGAAGAAGAAAAAAGTCAATTGTTTAAACAATTTGGTAAAATCGAAAGATACGGACAAGGATGGGATGTGGAGATACAAGGGACTGGCCTTGGATTATATATATCAAAAAAAATTATAGAATTACATGGCGGAAAAATTTGGGTTGAATCAGAGGGAAGAAATAAGGGAAGTACATTTTATTTTTCTATTCCACGAACAAAAAATTGATTACTAATATCTAATCACCTAATATAAAAAACCTATTGAAATTCCTTTTTTTCGCATTACTATTTCGAAAAAATGTAATTTTTTAAATATGAACTTTATTATTTATGGTAGACCATAAACATTTTTGGTTTATATTGGTTTTTGAGGAGACAAATGGGTATATTTACTAGAAAGCAAGAAGTTAATAGTGAATTGAGAAATCTTATTAAGAAAATTGAGAAGTGGAAAAATATATCTTTAGAAGATGTTAAAGATTCTGATAATGTATTTAAAATAACGTTAAGAGAAAAAAAGCCCTATCCGAAAAGAAAATATCCTCGTCTTTTTGTGCTTTCAGGCTCTCATAAAAAAGCTAATTATTCAATCACCTCATTTGAAATTCAGAATAGTAGACATACTCCAGAATTTTCTCAGATATATAAATCAAAAGTAGAAGGAAATGAGGATATGAAGACAATTTTAACCGAGCTAAAAGAAATTATTCATGGTAAAGATCTATTTAAAGTAAATCCGAATTTTCCTTTCTAATGGTTATTCTGATTAAAAGATTGTATAAATTAATCAAAACATTTTATCATGTTTAATTATAATCTTAAAGGAAAATTGTTAATAAATCCGACGTAATTTAACTATTCTAGATTAAATTCTTACTTTTCAAATTACTATCTTGAAAAACCAATAAAGTGCATAAATTTTTAAATGGGTACTTTAATTATTATGTTAGGCTATTTGAATTTATATACGTTTGAGGAGACGTATGACTTTAAGTTATGACTATCATAAAATATTAAAGAGCGAATTTAGAAGAGATTTACTTTGGTTTGAAGAGGAATTCGATTTGTTATTCAATGGCAAATCTATACTTACCGAACAAGAAAAATCTCTTGCTAATCAAATTCTAAATGTTTTAAGCGAAACGATAAACGCTTATCCTAATGAAAAATTACTGACTGAATTAGTTTATACTTTAAACAATATTGAGAAAAAACATCCAGAGATTTCATAAGTTAATATAGATTTCTCAAGGATTTTGAGTAATATATTTGATTAAAGATCATTTTAGATTTCAATATTTATTTTTATAGAGTAAATGTAAATATAACTTCTGATTGAAGTCATCTTAGATTTTTACTTTTTATGATAATAAATTTTACACACAAATTAATTTATATTAAAATTAGTAATACAAGTATCTGGATGTTTTTTTCCTTTATATACTTCTCAATTTTTTATTTTTTTGAGAAAAAATTTAATTAAATTGGAAATATTTAAAAAAAGGTAAATCTATAAATATATGATTTGGTAAATTTAAAATAAGGTTTAAATTATTTTTAGGTAGACGAAATTATGCAACTTAATAAAATTACACTAGAAAAACAAATTGATAAAGCTACAGAATATTTAGATGAGAGAAAAAATATCAAAGCAGTTAAAATTTTAAATAAAATTATATCAAAAGATCCTTCTAATGTTGAAGCTTGCCTTCTTCTCGGTATTGCAAATCGTCGTATAGGAAATCTAAAAAAAGCTATTGAATGTTTTAAAACAACAACGAAACTTAATGGATCAAAGGAAGAAGCATGGGGTTTACTTACTATCACTTATGTTGATCAAGGAGATCTAGATCTAGCAAAAAGAACAATTGAAAAAGCGGGGCAGTTAAATCCATCTAATACTAAACTTCAATTTTTACGCAATACTTTAATCCAAACTTATATAAAACATGGTCCATTTTTTTGATTTTTAAAAATGATGAAATTCTTAATGTAAAGAAGTAAATAAAAATGCTTTTGAATAAATTAAGTGTTAAACCAGTCATTAGTGTTAACGATTTGTTAGATAGTTTTCATGAAAGTACACCTCTTGACTTTCAAAAGATATTACAACTTGATTTTGAATTAAATATCAATTATCAAAATCAGAAAATTAGCCCCATTATTCATTTAGCAAAATCAGAAAATGCTGAGAATATCTCAAATCTATTTAAAGAAGTATATAAAGGAACTTATCCTTATAAACAAATGGAAGATGCCCAAGAAGTTGAAAATATGATAAGAAGTCCAAATTTTCATTGGTTCTTATTTAAAGTAAGTTCAAATGAAGCTATTGGATGTTTTGGGGTTCAATTAGAATTAGAAAAGAAAAGAGGTCTTCTTTTTGGATTTGTATTAAAAAAAAAATATCAAAAAATTGTTGATACTCTAAAAACTTTTGTCGGTTGCCTATTATTTGTGTGTAATAAATATAAAGATAAAATATTATTGTGGTATGGAGAGATTCGTACAAATGACACTTCTCCACAGTTTATAACTTCGTCCTATGGATTAAAACCTATTGCTTTTTTACCTAATAAAGATATTTTTTTAAATAAAATCGAATCAGAAGTTTTGCATGTTATTTATACTGAAGAAGCTTTACATAAATATCGCAGCAAGGAAAAACCTAAGATAATTCGTCAGATCCTAGGTAGTTATGTATATTCTAATAATAGATTTAGACTAGGTTCACCTAAAGTAGCAAACCCTAAGTTGAATTATAATAAGAAAAAATTGGCCAATATAAAAAAAGGGATAATTAAAAGAACAGAAAAAGATAAATATGGTAATAAAATTATAACTTTTTCGATCAAAAATACTACTTCGTATTTTAAATTTCTCTATAACTCATATATTCAATCATTTGAAAAAACTAAATATAAAGTTAAGTATTCAGAAGAATTATATACTTTTCTCCAAGAAGTAAAGTATTTAATGAAAAAATTAGATATTCGCTATTTTGAGTGCTATGTTTCTCCATATAATTGTATCCAACAAAAAATTTTCTTTGATGCTGGTTTGAAACCAAGAGGTTATATTTTTAGTTGGGACTATAATAAGAAAAAAAAGGTTTTTGAAGATCGTGTGGTTTTTAATCTTTTTAAAGGAAATATTGATGTAAATATAAAATTAATACCAGAGACTATAGAACTTCTTCAAAATTTAAAAATTTCTTTTTCTTAATATCCTAAGAGAATTAAACTTCTAATAATATCTTTTAAATAATGTATAAATATAACATATGTGTAATTAAAGGAAATCATAACTCAGATATAATTTAAAATAGAGGTTGAATTTTATTAAATATTATGACAGAAATGTTTTAAGATATGAATTAACTCATAATATTCTAAATAATCCGAAGGAGATTTTAAAATACTTACAAATCGGTATAAATATTCCGATTTGGTCAGAATTCGATAAATATATTTTAAATGATTTAGAATATTATCAAGCTAAATCATTTCTTTTATATGAAGATGGAAATCTAATTGGAAATTCTTTAATTTTTGATGATGGACATGAAACTTTATATTTCGGATATTTTGGAGTTATCAATAATGAAACAGATAAAATCCTATTTTTAATTGATTTAATTATCGATTATGCAAGAGATAATAATTTTAAATTCATTTTAGGACCTATAAATATACCTGTAATTATTTACGGATGGGGATTTATGAAAGCAGGAAGTTTAAACAATTTATATGCTTGTAAACCTGTAAATCCTCCGATATATCAAAAGTTATTTCTAAAAAAGGGATTTTTAATTAAACATGAAGATATAACATGGGAAGGGAGCCCTTTACCTAGAATTAATCCATGGAAAATGAAACAGTATGATTTTAGCGACTATGAATATTTCAATCCAAATGATTTTAATGAATTTTTAAAATTAAAAACTGATTTCTTAAGGCTTCATACTGAAAATTTACCTCCATCTTCTAGAATTACTCCAGATGTCGTTGGAGTTGTTGATAATTATATTAGATATATCTTTGAATATGGGCATAATTGTATGTTATTTTTTGTTAGATACATTCCAACTGAAGAAATTATAGCGTGTGGTTCATATTTACCTAATCCCTTTAGAAAAGATACCAAAGGAAATTATGATTCGTGCGTTATTTATACTTGGGTAGTTGATCCCAAACATCGAAGGAAAGGAATAACTATGTTAATGTATGGTGCAACTTCTCTACAACTTTTTAAAAAAAAAGTAATATATGGTTCTGGACCAATTCCGAGTGATAATATAGCTAATACAGGAGTTGCTAAAGTTCTTGGTGGATCAAAAGGTAGAACTCATTTAATTTTAGAATTTAAGACTTAGATTAGTCTACTAAGTTTATTTTTGTTTTAATATTATATTGATAAAAATTAATTTTAGACTATTAATATTTATGTAGATCTAATAACATTGGATATAAATAAAAGTGAGATTAATTTGTCTGAATTTGAAAATAATATAAATTGGTCTAAAACTTACAATGGTCTTATAAAAAGAAATATAGGTCTTATAAATTTCTCAGAGCAAGAAAAAATACGTAATACAACTATTATTATATTTGGCATTGGTGGCCTTGGGGGTCCTTTGGCAGAACAGCTTGTTAGATCTGGATGTGAGAGAATAATAATCTGTGATGATGATATATTCCAAGAATCAAATTTGAATAGGCAAATATGTACTAGAGAAGATATAGGAAAGCTTAAAGTTGATATTACTAAAAATTACCTTAAAAAAATTAATCCCGAAATTAAGATTCAAAAATATTATGAAATTAATGAAAGTAACATATTTGAGATGTTAGAAAAACCTGCTATTGCTATTCTAACTTTAGATGATCCTATTGCATCTATTATTATTTCAAGGGCATGTGTAGAAAAGAAAATTCCTATGATAGAATCATGGGGAATCCCTTATCTTTGGGCTTGGTGGTTTACTTCAGAAAGTATAGATTATGAAACATGCTATAATTTTAACACCCAAGGAATTCCGATTAAAGAAATTAAAAAGACACATAAATCATTATTGAATTTTAAAGAAAGGGTGTTAATTAGATTAATGCAATTTCCTGGAATAAAGGAGACATATAATAGGATTCAAAATACAATAGAAGGAATGATTTCGGGAGAAATAGCCCTCGTATCACTTGCTCCAATCGTAAGGATAACAGCTTCTTATCTTGCTTTTGAAGTTATTTTTTCAGGGATATTAAAAACGAAAAAGATGGTTTTAGCACCAATAGTTATTGGTTATGATTATTTCCGGATGAAACCAATTAAATTCAACTTTCTACGAAATATTAAGAAATCTAATAAGATTACTAAGGAGATTTAAAAGGATATTAAATTAGGAATTTAAAATTATTATTATTCCCTTAAGAAAGTATTTATATATTAATATTACAATAGATATTTTATATAAGTTAAATTCATGTTATTTAACATTAATACAATCATAATTAATTAAATTAGAATTGAATTTTATAAAATGAGGAACAATTGATATTGCAAGCACCAGACATAGATTTGTCTAGGTTTTCTCTTATCTTGATTACACAATTATTTGTATCTGGTTTCTTCTTTTATTTAGCATTTAAAGTCTTGAAAAGAAACTTTAATCCAACTACACTCACTTTAAGTGTTTTTTACATTTTTACGGGGATTGGTTTTATCTTAAATGTTATTTTTTTACCTCTTAGCTCGTATCTAATAGGACATATCATTTATATTATTGCTGCTTTTCTAATTATTTTTGGAGCTATTTTTTTAGTAATTTTTATTAAAAATCTTCTTAAATTAGAAGCAAATTTTTTTTCAAAACAAAATTGGCTTATTATTGTCTCATATGGCACATTAATTCTTTTTGTGCTTTTTTTTCCTGGAGGTATTACAATTAGTGAACAAACAGAATGGGTACCTAAATGGAGTTGGAATTTTTTTATCGCATTATGTTTTCTAACAGCATTTTATGTTGTTGTGCCCACTATTTTACTTTCAGTGAAATTGTATAAAAGATTTGAAGATAAAAATTTGAAAAGAAAATTACGATATTTTATTCTGGGTATTATTATAATATTTTTTGCCTATTATGGTTTACTTCTTTATAATACCTGGGAGGAACTTTTATTTAAAAGGATTTGGACTTTTCTCTCCTTAGTAGTTGTACCTGCTGGTTTATTGATTTATTATGGAATAGGACAAAATTTGTAGAGAAATTATATTAGTCATAACATTAATAAATTCTAATTTTTAATATCGTGAAGAGATAATTAATATTTCTAATGAAATTTTCAATTTTCTGAGACTTTTAATTATGAAGGATTGGACTCCAATTTTTTTATTAAAAAAATCTGTTATTCTTTTATTAAATCTCACAAATAAATTTGAAAAAATTTGGTGTTAAAAATTAGTGATGATATAAGTAATGAAGATTTTGAAGAAATTAAAGAAGTTAAAGCTTATTGGAAAAGAATCTATTCAGTTTTGCAAAAAGATATTCGAGAAAAATTGAAGAATTTAAATGTTTCTGAAAAAAAGAAGAAATCTATAATAAAAGAACTTGCTTTTTTATCTGAGAAAAAGCAAATCAAATATTTAGAAGAAATGTATAGGATTTATAATTGAGGATAATAATTTTTGAATCCCAATCCAATTTTCTTATAAAATTATTAGATATAAGAAATAACTAATACAATGAATTTGGTTATTAAATATCGATAACAAATTTTTTTAATAAAAGTACTTTTCACTTCTTAAGATTGTTAATTAAAACTGTTTGATCAAACATGTTAAAAAAGTAAAGCTTAGACTTTTTTTACAAAAATGCAAATCAAGTTTAAAATTATTTAAGTGATTTGAATTAAATATGAGTGAAAATGTGGAAAAGTATATTAAAAGAAAAGTATACAAATCTACGAGTTCTAGGATTGCTCAAAAATTTGTTGATGCAGGATTAGAAAAGATTAGGGCATGTATTAATTGTGGTACTTGTACTGGTAGTTGTCCTTCTGGCAGAAGAACTGCTTATCGAACACGTTCTGCTATTAGAAGAGCTTTAACTGGAGATGAATCTGTACTAAAAGATATTGATATATGGTTATGTTCAACTTGTTATTATTGCTATGAGCGCTGTCCTAGAGATATTCCTGTCACTGATATGATAATCAAACTTAGAAATATTGCGGTGGAAGAAGGTTATATTTTAGATTCTCATTTTGGATTAGCTAATGATATTTTTTATGCTACAGGACATGGTGTACCTGCAACTGGTGAAAATAATAAAAAATGGAGGGATTTAAGGGAATCCTATGGGTTGCCACCATTACCACCAACTGTCCATTCTTATCCTGAAGCTGTAAAAGAATGCCAAGAATTGATGAATGCTGTTGGATTTAGAAAATTACTGGATAATGCAGCAAAATTGAAAGAAGAAAGAGCACAAGCAGCGAAAAAAGATAAGGAGGAATAAATATGAGTGAAGATTACAAATGGAGATATGGTTTTTTTTTGGGATGTGTAATACCTAATCGTTATCCAATGATTGAAGCCTCGATTAGAAATGTTTTCGATTATCTTGGTGCCGAGCTTTTAGATTTACCCGGTGCTTCATGTTGTCCTGCCCCTGGTGTATTTAGAGCTTTTCATATACCAACTTGGTTTGTAATTGCTGCAAGAAATATTTCTATTGCGGAAGAACTAGGAGTAAGTCCAATTACTGGTTGTAATGGATGTTATGGAACTCTTAGAGATGCTTGGTATGAGCTTGAACATGATTATGATAAAAAAAAAGAAGTTAATGAATATCTTGCTAAAATTGGACGTACATATAAAGGTAATTTCGAACCAAAGCATGTTATTCAAGCTTTTTATCTTGATATGGGATTGGACTATTTAAAGGATTTTATCAAACTTAAATTCTCAGATTTAAAGGTAGCCGTACATTATGGTTGCCATATTGTAAAACCAAGTGAAAAAAGACCTTGGAATGGTGAATATGAGGCTCCTAGATTTCTTGATGAAATTGTTGAGATAACAGGGGCAAAAAGTATTGATTACAAAGATAAATATATGTGTTGTGGGGCTGGTGGAGCTGTTAGAACTGCTGTTAAAGAGGTTGCAGCCGATTTTACACGGGAGAAATTAGTGAATATGAGAGATGCAGGCGTAGATATTATTATTAACTGCTGTCCTTTCTGCCACCTTCAATTGGACCTAGGGCAGGTTGAGGTAAATAATTTTTATGGAGATGTAATTGGAGAACCATTTCATATTCCTGTAATATATATTACTCAACTCCTGGGAGTAGCCTTCGGAATGGATCCTAATTTATTAGGATTAATTAAAAATCATGAGTTACAAGGTGTTTCTCCTTTTATTTCTATAGATCCGTTCTTAAATATAGTTAAAGAACAATTAATTTAGGAGGAATTATATGACAGAAGCTAAAAAAGAAATAAAAGTTACTGGTAATGAAAGACCTAAAATTGGAGTTTATATATGTCATTGCGGTGTCAACATTGGTGGTGTTGTTTCAGTTCCAGATTTGGTAGAATATACAAAAACACTTCCAAACGTAGAAGTAGCACAAGAATATAAATTCTTTTGTTCTGATGTAGGGCAGAAGATTATAAAGGAAGATATTGAAGCGGGATTGGTAAATAGAGTTGTTGTTGCTGCATGTTCTCCAAGGATGCATGAACCTACTTTTAGAATCACTTGTAAAGAAGCTGGTTTGAACCAATTTTTATTTGAAATGGCAAATATTAGAGAACACTCAACATGGGTTCATATGAGAGATCCAGAAGGAGCATATGAAATCGCTAAAGACCATATTAGAATGGCTGTAGCAAAAGCAAGGGAGTTAAAACCACTAGAAGTCCAGAAAGTGAAAGTAGAACCCTCTTGTTTAATAATAGGAGGAGGAGTTGCAGGAATGAATGCTGCATTGGACCTGGCTACAGAGGGTTATAAAGTATATTTAATTGAAAAAACGCCTACAATAGGTGGTCATATGGCTCAACTTGATAAAACGTTCCCAACTATGGATTGTTCGAGTTGTATACTTACCCCCA
This sequence comes from Promethearchaeota archaeon, assembly GCA_016839585.1. GTDB lineage: Archaea > Asgardarchaeota > Lokiarchaeia > Sigyniarchaeales > SOKP01 > Loki-b32. The sequence continues at coordinate 66,682 of JAEOTZ010000042.1, read as the reverse complement.
AAATGTCTGAGATTTCACGTGAGAAAAATATTGAACTTTTAACCTATTCCGAAGTAGTAGAAGTCTCTGGTTTTATAGGAAATTTCGAAGTTACTATTTTAAAAAAACCACATTACGTAGATCAAGAGAAATGTACTGGTTGCGGAGTATGTGTTGATTATTGTCCTGTTGTCGTTGGAAACGAATTTGAACTCGGATTAGCCACAAGAAAAGCAATTTACATTCCATTCCCTCAAGCTATACCTGGACAATATACGATTGATATGGACAATTGTATTAAATGCGGAATATGTGCAAGAATAGATGTATGTGAACCTGAAGCGATTAATTTTGATGATAAACCAGAATATTTGAAAATTAAGGTAGGCACAATAATCGTTGCTACAGGATGGGATTTATATGATCCTACTGAACTCAAACAATATGGCTATGGGAGATACCCTAATGTTATTACTGGACTTCAAATGGAGCGTTTATTAAGTTCTTTTGGACCAGTTATAGGAAAGCCTGTTAGACCTTCGGATCTTAAAGAACCCCATAGCATTGCCTTTCTTCAATGTGTGGGAAGTAGAAATTTCAGAGAAGGAGGAAATCAATATTGTTCAAGAGTTTGCTGTATGTATGCAACCAAGCAAGCAAGGCAATATAAGGAAAAGCATCCAGATGCAGATATTTATATTTTTTATATGGATATTCGAGCTTTTGGAAAAGGTTATGAAGAATTTTACGAATCTGCAGGGCAAAATTACGGAATCAATTTTATGAGAGGAAGAATAGCAGAGGTAATCGAAGATGATGATCACAATATTATCATAAGAGCTGAAGATACTTTACTTCAACAACCAATTGAATTAACAGTAAATTTGTTTGTTTTATCTTGTGGTTTAGAGCCTCGAGCAGATGCAGATATAATAACTTCTCTATTAAGAATACAAAGATCAGCAGATGGATTTTTTTTAGAAGCCCATCCAAAATTGCGACCAGTAGACACTTTAACAGAGGGTATCTTTATAGCTGGTGTTGCGCAAGGTCCAAAAGATATTCCTGATGCTGTTGCTCAGGCTAAAGGAGCCGCTTCAAGCGCAGCTGTGTTAATGTCTCAGGGTGAAGTTGAGATAGAACCATTTTTTGCTGTCGTTCGCCCTGAACGTTGTATTGGTTGTGGTATGTGCGTTGAAAATTGTGCTTATGGGGCTATTGAGCTTGTTGAGGATAAATGGTTTGGTACAGTAGCTAAAATAAATGAAGCTCTATGTAAAGGGTGTGGTGCTTGTTCTGGTAATTGTAGATGTTCAGCAATAGATATCATTGGCTTTACTGGCGAACAGATATTTTCAATAATAATGGGGGGTGAACTTTAACGAGTAAAGTAAAAACACAATCAGAAGATAAAAAAGAATGGGAGCCAAAAATAATTGCATTTCTCTGTAATTGGTGTTCTTATGCTGGAGCGGATTTAGCAGGTGTTAGTAGAATCCAATATCCCTCAAATATTAGAATAGTAAGGGTTCCATGTTCAGGAAGAGTAAATCCTTTTTTCATAATTAAAAGTTTATTAAGAGGCTGGGATGGTGTTGTTGTCTCGGGATGTCATCCAGGTGATTGCCATTACATTAGTGGAAATTTAGTTGCAAGAAGACGTTTTGCGATTTTACAAGATTTATTAAAACTTTTCGGGATAGATCCTGATAGAGTTACTTTCATGTGGTCTTCTGCATCAGAAGGTGATAGATTTGCGACTTTAATTAAAAAAGTAACAAATAATGTAAAGAAACTTGGACCAAACAAAAAATTTGAAACGGAGTGGTGATTTTTATGGTAATTGAAAATGAAAATAAAGAAATTGAGCAATTAATAAGAGATTTAGCTGGAAAACTACTTGAAGAAAAACAAGTTGATGTTATTATTGGATACACAGAAGGTACTGTTCCTTTAAGTTCATCACCAATTGTGATAGATAAAGCAGAGGATGTAGATAAATTAATTTGGAATAATTTATGTTATATAAATTTGGCCAAATATTTGGTCCCTCGAATACCAACACTTATGAATGAAGAAGGTCAAAAATTGAAAGTAGGTATTGTATCAAAAGGTTGTGTCGGCAGGGCTTTAATTCATTTATCGGTAGAGCATCAACTCGATCTTGAAAGCATAAAAATAATTGGAATTCCTTGTAATGGAATTATAAATAGGAAGAAAATTGAAGATGAAATAGGAGAAAGAGAAATCTTTGATATCTCAGTATCTGGTGATAATATCATAGTAAAAGGCAGGGACTTCGAAAAAGTATTTCCTTTTAATGAATATATGAATGAATTATGTAAAGTATGCCAAGTTAAATCACCTCCATTTTTAGAAGATATATGTGTTGGTGAATGTTTAGAAAATCCTGTTATTGAAGATGATTTTTCTGATATTGCTGAATTTGATTCAAAAACTACTGAAGAAAAATGGGAATATATAAAAAGTCTTTTAGAGACTTGTACTCGATGTTATGCTTGCAGAGAAGCATGTCCTATGTGCTATTGTAATCTATGTTTTGTAGATCAAAACCAACCTGTTTGGTTTGGAAAAACAACGGGTTATTCTGATATTTTTGTATTTCATTTAGTTCGCGCAATGCATATGGCAGGTCGATGTGTAGGTTGTGGAGCTTGCAGCAGTGCGTGCCCGATGGGAATTGATTTGAATTTAATAAACAGATCTTTAGAAAAAATCGCAAAAGAAAGGTTTAATTTTACAACCGGTATTGATCCAAGAAGCTTGCCTCCTATGATGGCTTATGATATAGAGGATAAAGAAGAATTTATGATGGAGGAAGATTAAAAAGGGGACTTGAAAAATGGAATACAAAATTCTAAAAAAAGATCAAATCATAAAGTTATATAATGATTTAACAAAAGATTATAATTTTTTTGCTCCAATTAAAGAAAAGAGAAATATAGTTTTTAGAAAAATAACAAATCCCGAAGAAATAGTGCTGGACTATCTAAATTCTAAAGTTCCACCGAAAGAAATACTATTTCCGGAGAAAGATATTCTTTTTGAATATAAAATTAATGATAATGAGATAGAGCTTGAAGAACCTAAAAATTTAAATGAACAAAATATAATTTTTGGGATAAGACCCTGTGACGCTCATAGTTTTGTCTTGTTAGTAAACTTTTTCTCTCAAGGAGATTTCAAAGACGAAATTATTATAAATAGAAGGAAAAATACAATTTTAATAGGAATTGGTTGCAATACTCCTAAAAGTACTTGTTTCTGTACATCAGTAGAAGGAAATCCATTTCAAAAGGATTATATGGATGTATTTTTAGTTGACTTACAAAATGAATATCTTGTTGAGGGAATTAGTGATAAAGGTAAAGATTTAATTAAAAAGCTTTCGTGGCTTGCTGATGCTAAAGAGATGGATATAGAAAAGGCTCAAGAATTAAAAAAACAGGCAGAAGAATCAATTACAACAAAATTAGATTTAAAGGATATCGACAAAATTTTAGATCCAAATTTTGATCATCCAATATGGAAAGAAGTAAGTGAAACTTGTATAGGATGTGGAACATGTTCATTCCTATGTCCAACATGTACCTGTTTTGATGTAATTGATGAAAATGTTCCAAACAAGAATCGTGGAAGAAGAATTAGAATATGGGATACGTGCCAATCTTGCCTTTATACGTTACATACAAGTGGTCATAATCCACGTAATAGTTGTATACAAAGGGTTAGAAATAGAATTTTACATAAATTTTGTTATTATCCTGAGAATTACGGCATGTTAGGGTGTGTTGGATGTGGACGATGTGTTCAATTATGTCCCGTTAATAATGACCTTAGAACAATAATTGAAAAAATTAAGAAAATTGAACCAAAAAGGGAGGAGAAAGTAAGTGCCTAATCCGTATATTCCCATGCTTACGAAAATTAAAACTGTTGTTTCAGAAAATAAAGTAAACGATATAAAAACTCTCGAATTAGTATTTAAGAAAGAAGAAGATTTGAAAAGTTTTGATTACAATCCAGGACAATTTGCAGAAATTAGTCTAATTGGAAAAGGAGAATGCCCAATAGGTATTGCCTCATCTCCAACTGAAGAAGGGTCTATTAAATTTACGATCAAGAAGATGGGAACAGTAACTACAGGATTTCACAATGTTGAAATTGGAGATACTGTAGGGGTAAGAGGTCCTTTAGGTAATGGCTGGCCAATTGAAGAAATGAAAGGCAAGAATATCGTGATCATCGGGGGCGGATTTGCATTTTCAACCTTAAGATCTCTAGTCGTATACTTTTTAGATGAAAGATATAGAAACAATTATAAAGATATTACTGTGATTTATGGTAACCGTGATTCTGGTGAAGTATTATATCGAGATATCCTTGAAGAATGGGAAAAAAGAGATGATATTAACGTAGTCCTAACGATTGATCGCGAAGAGGAAGGATGGACTCGCGAAGTAGGGTTTGTTGCAGCAGTAGTTAAGAAGGTTGCTCCATCTCCTGATAACGCTATAGCAGTAGTCTGTGGGCCGCCCATAATGATTAGAACTGCCGTGGCTGAATTGGTAAATCTAGGTTGGAAGGATGAGCAAATTTTAAATTCATTAGAGATGAGAATGAAGTGCGGGGTTGGTAAATGTGGAAGATGTAATATCGGTAATAAATTCGTCTGTATTGATGGCCCAGTGTTCTCTCTGGCAGAGCTTAAAAAAATACCTAATGAATATTAAATAAAATTTTTTTATTATTTAACTAGCTAGATTCAATTTTCGCTTTACTTATTTTCTTAGGCATCTTCGATTCTCCTAATGCTTTGATCTTATCTGTAAATTCAGTTATAAGTTCTGAGAATTGTTTTCCCTCACTCGCGGAAATCTGATTAATTTGAATTCTTTCTTCTTCAATTCCAATCATTTTTAATAATTCTTTAAGATTTTCCAAGCGGAGATAGGCATTTTCATTTCCACTAATGTAATGGCAATCCCCTAGATGACACCCTGCTATAAATATTCCGTCTGCACCCTCTAAAAATGCTTGTAAAATGAAACTTTTAGACATACCTCCCGAGCACATTACTCTTATAACCCTTACATTTGGAGGATACTGATATCGACTTACACCAGCTAAATCAGCGCCAGCATAAGAACACCAATTACAGAGAAACGCAATTATTCGTGGTTCCCAACCGATCTCATCAGATTTCACAGCTTCCTCAATCATTGGCTTAATCTGCGCATTTCCAAAATGACTCATCGAAATTGCAGAGGTAGGACATTCTGCGAAGCATGTTCCACAGCCTTTACAAACAGCTTTAATTACTTGAGCTTTTTTTATGTCATTACTATATAAACCCATTTGTTTTGTAGTCTCAACCAATTCAATAGCATTATAAGGACAAACTTCAGCACATCGACCACAACCTATGCATTTATCTTCATTAACATAGGAAGTTATGCCTTCTGTTTCCAAAATCTCTTTTGATAATATTGTCATTGCTCTAGCAGCGGCAGAATTCGCTTGAGCTATACTTTCGCTTATATTGGCCGCTCCTCGTGCAGTTCCACATAAAAAGATTCCATCTGTTGCAAAATCAGATGGTCTCAATTTAACATGAGCTTCTAAAAAGAAATTGTCCTCATTAAGAGGGACTTTTAGTATTTTAGCTAACTCTGAATTTCCTTCAGGAGGTACAATTCCTGCACTTAATACTATTAAATCAGAATTAATTTTAAGTTCTCCTACATCTGGCTTATTTAGTAAGACTTGTAATTGATTATCCTCTTTAACAACTTCGGGTGGCTTTTTTTCATCAAACCTGATGAAAATTATTCCTTTTTCTCTGGCTAAATTATAGTATTTTTCCTTAAAGCCATAAGTCCTAATATCACGAAATAAAATTATAATATTGATATCTGGGTTAATCTCTTTTGCTTTTAACGCATTTTTTATAGCTTCTGCGCAGCACATCCTGCTGCAATAAGGATGTTCTTCGTTTCTAGATCCAATACATTGGATCATTACAATTGATTTCAATTCTCTTATCTTTTTTTCGTTTGTAAAAAGAATTTCTTCTAGGTTTGACTGGGTTGTAATTCTTTTATCTTGATTAAATAGAAATTCATCATCCTTAGGTATATATTCTTTTGCTCCTGTAGCTACAATAATAATCCCATGATCAAATTTCTTCTCTTCTTTTTTTTTACCATAGGTTATATCTGTGGTAAAATTTCCTATATATCCACTTACAGAATTAATATTAGCTTCGAGAAAAACGGTAATTAATTTATGATTGTTTACTTTTTCTATTAAATTTCCAATTAATTTTTGAACATCATTGTTTTCCAAAGTTTGATAAATAGAATTTGCGATACCCCCCAATTTATCATTTTTTTCTATTAGATATATATCATACCCTTGATCTGCTAAATTTAAAGCAGCAGTCATTCCTGCTACGCCACCTCCAATAACTATTCCTTTATGAATTACTTCTACTTTTTGTTCTTTTAAAGGAACTAAATTTCTAGCTTTAGCAACAGACATTCTAACTAAATCTTTAGCTTTCATTGTAGCTTCCTCTGGTTCATGCTTATGTACCCAGGAGCATTGATCCCTAATATTTGCTAAATCAAAAAGATATTTGTTTAAACCTGCTTCTCTAATAGTTGCTTGGAATAATGGTTCATGTGTTCTAGGCGTACAAGAAGCAACGATTACTCTATTTAAATGATTTTCTTTTATTTTTTCTTTAATAATCGTTTGTGTATCAGCTGAGCAAGTATATAAATTTCTTTCAGAATAAACTACATCTGGTAATTTGCTTGCGTATTCAACTACTTCAGGAACATCAACAACACCTCCAATATTAATTCCACAATGGCAAATAAAGACTCCAATTCGAGGTGGCTCTCCACTGATGTCAATTTCTTCATAATCTTTCTTTTCAGCAATTAATGTATTTCTAACATCAGATAATAGAACATTAACAGCTCCAGCAGCCGCACTAGCTTCAATAACGGTTTCTGGAATATCCTTAGGCTCTTTAAATGTTCCGCATACATATATTCCTGGTCGCGAAGTCTCAATTGGATTAAAATTGGTAGTCTTACAAAAACCATATTCATTTAATTCAATATTTAATTTTTTTGCAAATGCTGCAGTATTTGGATTAGGTTGTAATCCTACGGACAGAACAACCATGTTAAAAATTTCTTCGATAATTTTTCCTTCTTCAGTCTCATACCTAATTTTTAAATCATTAGATTCCGGTATTTCTTTAATAGCAGCTATTCTACTTCTAATATATCTTACACCATAATCTTCTTTAGCTCGTTCAATATATTTGTCAAAATCTTTTCCGTATGCTCTTATATCCATGCTAAAAATAGTGGGTTCAAGAGTACTCAAATGCTCTTTAGCTATAACAGCCTCTTTTGTAGTATACATACAACACATTGAAGAACAATATTCATGACCTATTTTTTTATCTCGAGAACCAATACATTGCAGAAATGCTATTTTTTTAGGATGTGTGTTATCTGAAAGACGAATGACTTCTCCATTAAATGGACCAGATGCATTGAGTATACGTTCTAATTCTATACTTGTTATAACATTTGGATATTCACCATATCCATAAACATTCCCTATTTTTGGTCTATATTCATCAGAGCCAAGAGCTAATATCACAGCCCCAATATTGATAGAAATAGTCTCATCAGTTAAGCTATGATCAACAGCGTCAGCTTGACATGCTCTCACGCATTCAAAGCACTCACAGCAAGATCCGCAATTGAGACAACGTAATGCTTCTTCAATAGAAGATTCTTCATCCATACCATTAGCGACTTCATTAAAATTGTATATACGTTCCTCTGGTAGACATATTGTGAACTCATTCCTATCTTGACATGAAAAACTCTCAATATCTTGAATACCAGCACTAGTAATTATATCCGTTACTTTATAATCTGGAATGGTTTCTTTTAATTCGGAAATATCTTCTCCTTTTAGATATTTCTCTATCACTATAGCAGCTTTATTTCCTGTTGCTATCGCTTCTATAGCAGAACCAGCGCCCTCAACGATCTCTCCACCAGCAAACACGCCAGGGATATTAGTTTCAAAAGATATTTTATCTGATTCAATGTAACCCCATTTATTAATATTTAATTTCTTTTTAGAAGCAGATTCTATTAGAGAGCAATCTGGTTCTTGTCCTATAGAAAGGATTAAAGTATCTATCTTCATTTTGAATTCAGAACCTTCAATTGAAATAGGTCTTCGCCTTCCAGATTCATCCGGTTCACCAAGTTTCATTTCAACACATTCAATTTCAGAAAGTTTACCCCCCTTACCACTGGCATCTCTGGTAGGAACTGTTAAAAATTTGAATTCAATACCCTCTTCTCTTGCTCTTTCTATTTCTTCCCTTGAAGCGGGCATTTCTTGTTCAGATCGTCTATAGATAATTATGACTTTTTTAGCGCCTAATCTTATTGATGATCGTGCTGCATCCATTGCAACATCTCCTCCGCCCACTACTCCTACAATTTTATCTTTAAGATTAGGTACATTTCTGGATAAATTTAATTCTTTTAGAAACTCAACACCATATATTACATCTTCAATATCTTTACATTCAAAATCCATTTTACGACTATTATGAAGACCTATAGCTATAAATATAGCTTTAAAACCCTGTTTTTTCAAATCTTCAAAAGTTAAATCAGAACCTATTGGTGTATTAGTTTTTATCTCAACCCCAAATTTCTTAATATGTTCAATATCACTTTCTAAAATATCTGGGGGTAACCTGTAATCTGGAATCCCTAGTCTTAGCATTCCACCAGCAAAAGCTTCTTTTTCAAAAATAGTTACGGAATATCCACGTCTTGCAAGATGATATGCAACAGTAAGTCCAGCTGGACCTGAGCCAACAATGGCAACCTTTTCTTCCTTTTGATCTTCTAAGAATATGATCTCTTCCTCAAGATTATCCCTTACATAATCAGCTACAAATCTTTTTAAACCGCAGATATTAATAGGAGTATCTAATTCAGCTCTATTACACACCATTTCACAGAATCGAGGACAAATGCGACCTATAACAGAGGGTAGGGGACATCTTTCTCTAATTAGATTCAAGGCTTCTTGATAACTTTTTTTAGAAATTAAAGCAATATATCCTTGGGCATTTACGTGAGCAGGACACGCATCCTTACAAGGAGGAATCCCTTGCTTATCAATTAATACTTTAAAAGGAACAGCTTGGGGAAATTGAAGATATATTGCCTTTCTATTATTCAATTTCTGATTGAATTCATCAGGAACTTGAACAGGGCATTCCTGAACGCAATCCCCACAACCCGTACATTTATCTTCATGAATATATCTTGTTTTTTTATTAATCGTTGCATTAAAATTACCCGCTTCACCCTCCAGATTTAGGACATCTGCATAGGTAATCAATTCAATATTAGGATGTCTATCTACAGCTACGAGTTTTGGAGCTAAAATGCACATCGAACAGTCATTTGTTGGGAATGTTTTATCTAATTGGGCCATAACTCCTCCGATGGAAGGTTCCTTGTCAACAAGATAGACCTTGATACCAGAATCTGCTAAGTCTAATGCCGCTTGGCATCCCCCTATCCCTGCTCCAACAATCATTACAGACCCCACTTTATTTTTTTCGCTCAATTATATCCCTCTATTATTGAAAATTCCTTAAGTTCATACGGTTTTTTAAAAAAAAGTTATATATCATTTTTTATACACTTTGTCGTTTCTAAACAAGGAAAAGTAATTCTCCAATAAAGCTTGCTAAATCTACAACTTTAATTTTATTTATTAAATTTTTATTATCATCTTCTAAGGATGGTTCATTAAGATAACAATCGAAATGTGTTAAACACTTTGGACAAGGCACAAGTAAATATTCAGCCCCTGTTTCCAATGCTTCATTAATGCGGTTCTGTCTAAAAATACGAGTTGATTCATTACATCCCATAAAAGCTGAGACCCCACAGCAATTTGCATCATCTCTAATATTTTCCATTTCAATTAGTTCAACTCCAGGAATTTGTTTAAGTAATTCCCGTGGAGCATCATATAATTTTCCTCCTAAGCGTCCTAATCGGCATGCATCGTGATATGTAACTTTTATCTTTGTTTCTTGTGGAAATCTAACATTATCAAGGATTTTTTCTTTGAGAAAAAACTCAGAGAAATGTATAATCTTAAAGTCATAATCTTTTATAATCTTTGGATAATCAAACTTCCAAGTCCTATATCCTTCAGCACATCCTAAGATAATTGTTTTAACCCCAGCATCTCTATAAAGTTTAACATTATATTCGGCGAGCTTTTTAAAGGTATTAATATCCCCTCTCCATAAAGTATCATGTCCACAGCATTTTTCATTCAATACAACCGGCACGATATTTGCTTCATTAAGTAGACCTATTATAGTCTTTGGTGTATTTATATATTTGATATCTGATTTATAAAAAATAGTTTCCATAAGAGGTAAACATCCAACAAAATATGCAATTTCACCTGAATTTATCGTCTTTAAAGAGGTCTTTTCCAAAAATTCCAATTTATTGGGATGTAAGTTATCATCCGACATAATTTTTGAAATGAGTGGAAATATTTCATCATGTGTTTCACACTGAATGATTTTATCTAATTGAGTTATGTCATTAAAAGCTAGTTTTCTCAATTCTAATATTAATTCTGGGAATCTCACACCAACTCTTTCTTGAGTCATTGGACAGTAATTGGTGCATTGACCACACGTAAGACAATCCCATATATTATGATTTTCTAAAACCTCTTTTAATGGTGAAAAAAGTAAATCTACTACCAATTTTTGGGGATAGAAAACATCTATGTGGGAAAGTGGACATACATTAACACATCGATTACAACTATAACAATAATTTGCCATAGCAATTATATTTTTTATTTTATCCCCTGAAATGTTATTCACCTACTAATTATTAGTAATCCTATCCTTAGATGTTATTATTTTTCTAAAATAAAATTCATTAATTTATCTGTATAAGATAAATTTACTATATTTTTCTAATTTATGTTTTGTTTTAAAAAGAGTGATTATTATAAATGATATTTTTAATAAGAATATTAGAATACGAATGGTAAAAAAATGGTTGATGACAATTTTGAGAAGTTCGTAAAAAAGCTTCAAGAAGAAATCAAACAAAAGGAAATAGAAGAATATAACGAATATATCGTTGATTTATTTCATAAACCCAAAAATTGGGGAAAACCCCCTGATAATAAAGTATCTATTACAGAATCATATACTGGTCCTTGTGGAGATACAATGACATTCTTTTTAAATATTAAAGATAAAACTATAAAGAATGCTTGGTTTATCACAGACGGCTGTGGCGCTTCTGTAGCAACCGCTAGCCATACTACGATACTTGTTGAAGGAAAATCATTAGAATTTACAGAAAAATTAACAGCTGAAGATATCGATGTTTCTTTGGGTGGCTTACCAGAAGATCATAAGCATTGTGCAACATTAGCAGTAAGAACTTTAAGAAGAGCAATTAAGAAGTTCAAAAAGAAAAGTGATTGATAACATTCCAAGTGTATATATAAATATCTAAAGATTTATTTGTAAATACATAAATATTGAAAATTCTAACTGAAAACTTGATAAAAGCATGAATAAAGTATTTGCTTCTAAAAATTCTAATAAAAAATCAGATAAAATAATCTTATGATAATAGATATACCCTCCAACTATAAGATAAGAATATTTCTTATAATATAAGAGCTACAAAAGTTCTACTTTCTTTCACATTTTCTTTAATCACCTCCACCAGAATTAAAAAATGAAAGGAATAAAAAGATGCTGATCATAAAAATCAAAAATGAACAAGTTTTTTACTACTTACTAAAATGAAGAAGAAGAATGTATCATACGAAGAGAAAGAGTCTTTAAAAGGGAAAGTGACTCTTGTCACAGGAGCAACTGGCGGCATCGGTTCAGCAATTTGTAAAAGATTTGCAGAATTAGGATCTTTTGTTTATATTTGTGATATTAAAAGTACTGTAGAACTAGCTAATTATATAAATGAGCAATATGAAGAACCAAGATCAATGTCAGTCCCATGTGATATTTCAAGCAAAGTAAAAGTAAAAGATATGTACCAGAAGATATCAAAAGAAAAAGAGGGAGTAGATATTCTCATCAATAATGCTGCCGTTCACGGTAAAGGTGATTTTCCTGAAATTTCTTATGATGAGTTTCTAAAAACAATTAAGATTGATCTTTCTGGTGCAATGTATTGTACTCTCATGGCAATTCCCTATATGAAGAAAAATAGATGGGGGAGGATACTTTTTACTGGGGCACCTTTATCTTCTTCTGGAATTCCTTGTCCATATCTTGCTGGTAAATCTGGTTTTATCGGTTTAGCAAAGTACATCTCTAAAAAATACAAAGAATATGATATTAGAACGTTTACTTTAGTCTTAAGGCATTGTGATACTCCAATGATAAGGAGAGTTATGAAAGCAAGAGGAGTGGATGTTGAAAAGGGTATCGAAGAATTAAACAAAAAATCCAGAACCGGTAAAATGATAACTCCAAAAGAGGTGGCAGAGATATATGTATACTTTTCTTTAGCTAAATCACCGAAAATTAACGGTTTGACACTCCTTTCGGATGGAGGAATCACATATCTTTAAAAAGAGGTGGAAGATTATCAAGGATCAATTCTATAAAGGACAGAATTGTATTATATTTGGAGCAAATAGTTTTGTTGGAAAAACGATCAGTAAGTTTCTTGCTCAAAAAAATGTTAATCTAGGTTTGATTGATCTTGATTCTCATAAAAACAGTGGAGACGTGGATAATTTAAAAAAATACAATGAAGTCATTTATAAGATAGTAAAATCTGGTAATAAAGATAATATAATTGATGCTGTTGAAGGAATATATAGCTATTTTGGTGATATTAACTATTTGATTTGTTCTTACTATATCGATGATGTAAAACGTAATATAAAACCAGAGGATCTATCTTTAGAAACATGGGATTACTTATTTCAAGATTGGATAGTTAATTACTTTTTAGTGCTGAAAGCCGTTGTTCCCTTAATGATCCAAGCAGAAAGTGGGAGAGTAGTTTTTTTTAATACAACCAATGGATATACTGGAGAAGGAGAAGGAGAAGGAGACATAACACTTAACGGATCTATCCATGAAAGTGCTTGCTCAAGTGGAATTACAGGAATGATGACTTCAATAGCAGCAGATATTATCCCTCAAGGAGTTTCTGTAAATGGAATAGCTCTTGGACCTAATTATAAAAATGATCCTAAAAGAATCATTTGGACAGTAAATCTTTGGCTCTCGGGGTTAGGGGAATATTCATGTGGTCAGATTCTTAGATTGTATTAAATTTTTTTTCTTTTATATTAAGTTTAGAAAAAATTGGAGGTTTCTTTAAAATGGAGTTTTTAAGTCAAAAAGAAAGAATTAAAATTCTAAAAACATGGGATATTTACGAATTATCCATAGATGATCAAATAGTAAAAGTTTTTGAAAAAGTAAGGGATATTCGCTTTGGTAGCATCGGTTCTAGAAATCCTATGGATATTTATAAATCAAATAAAGGTACATGTTCAGGAAAACATTTCCTATTAAGAGAGTTATATAAAGGTATCGAATTAAAAACAAAAGATATGATCTGTATGCAACGTTGGAAGGATTTGATATGGTTTCCTACAGGGAGATATGAAATAGTAAACTTTTCTGAAGATTTAAAATATATGCTAAAACAGAATGAAATTATAGACTTTCATAACTATATTAAAATTCTAGTAAATGGGAAATGGATACAGATAGATGTAACAATTGATAAACCACTTAAAAAACTTGGATTTTTCACTACAGAGAACTGGGATGGAAAATCAGATATGCCTCTCTGTTTTTGTGGGACTAATAAAATATGGGACTGCAAAGACAACGGTATGGAAGAAAAGAGAAAACTAGTTAGCCAACTTCCTGAACATATCAGAACCGCAAGGCACCAATTTCTTCAATTAATGACGAAATGGATCGATACTTTAAGGGAAAATGGAGAGATTTAAAATTAAAGAAAACAAAGGTTATGATATTATCAATTCCGGTTCATATGGATGATATAACTTCCTGTTTAAGAATATTCATGGAACAGATTAACATAATATTATTTTATTCATCTCATTCTTCGATTTCCTATATAAGATCCAAGAGTAAAATATGAATCTCTCTCATAATATATGGGACTCATAAGTCCTTTTTGTTTACATATGTTTTTTAAAAAAAGATTTTTGTCAAGAGATAAAGCAACTACTTTTGCTATTATTATATCCCTATTTTTAGCTTCTTTTGATATTTCCCTTATCCAAATCGTTTTACATTCAAAATGAGCGCTACATTCTTTAATCCTTGGAGCTTTAACAGTTTTTGAATCGATAGGGGTTAGTCCGGCATGAATAAATTCGTCATCCTCCGATGGAATGGGATCGGCAGTTCTATTTACTTTCCTCAAAAGTTCAGTACTTGGAACATTTAATACAAATTCATGAGTATCCACAATATTTTTATAAGTATCTCTATTTCTCGCAGATCCGACACTAATAATTAATGGGTTATAAGAAACAGGCATTACCATTCCATAAGGAGCAATGTTAAAGATATTATCTTCACTTATTGTAGAAATAAGGTAAACAGGTACGGGAATGAAACATAGTGCATAATTTTTAGGATCAATCTCTTTTTTCTTTGCCATAATTCGAAAATAAATAAGGAGAAATTTAAGCTTTTTTAAAAGTTCTTATGATTTTTTAATTAATAGGGTTAATTTTAACAGGTTTAATGAATATTAGAATAATATTCTTTTAACTTAGAATCTTCAGTTCCATCTGGAAGAACATAATTAGGAGATACATATCCTTCCCTTTCAAATCTTCTTTTTCTAACACAATTTTTTCCACCAGTCCAACAATAATTTTCAACCCATTTCTTATTGATTAATCCTTTATCATAAGCTCGTTTTATTGCTGAGGTTTTATCATACCAGCGACAAAAATTTTTCTCCATATCATTTATATACATTATATTACTATTAATTTTGTCTAAAAAGTGAATTTAGCTTGAAAATTGATGACTATCAATTAGCTGCAGAATGGATTTTAGAATCCAAATATACTGTACTTTTTACAGGGGCAGGAATTTCCGTCGAAAGCGGGATCCCACCCTTTCGCGGTGAAAATGGGCTATGGAGCAAATATAATCCATCTTTTTTATTAATGAGCTATTTTAAGGAACATCCAAAAGAATCCTGGGAATTAATATATAAGATTTTTTATGATTTTTTCAATAAAGCAAATCCAAATGACGCTCATTATATAATTGCAGAATTAGAAAAAAAAGGGTTAATTAATGCAATAATTACCCAAAATATAGATAATCTACATCAAAATGCTGGAAGTAAAAATATTGTTGAATATCATGGAACATCAAGAACCTTAACTTGTTTAAATTGTGCTCAAAAAGTTAATAGTAATAAACTTATAAATAAAGAAAAATTACCTCCTCATTGCCCCCATTGTGATGGTTTGCTAAAACCTAATTTTGTATTTTTTAATGAACCAATTCCACCTGAAACTCAGATTCTTTCTAATAAGTATACATCAATGGCAGAACTATTTATATTAGTCGGGACGACTGGAGAAATATTTCCTGCTTCTTTAATTCCGTATGTTGCAAGAGAAAAAGGTGCACGAATTATTGAAGTCAATATTGAACCAACCAAATATACTCAGACAATTGTCGATATTCTTTTAAAAGGAAAAGCAACAGAAGTATTTATGAAATTAAAAAAATATTTGAATTCTACTAATACTCAAAATAATTGAATCTTTATGTTCCATGTGGAAGAATTTCTTTAACATATTGTTTAATTTGTTTATTTTTCAGATTTTATATAATTATTATTTTGATATTACTAGTGAAATTAAAGATTTTTTGGAATAAATACTAAAAATGTTTTCATATTAACATAATTGAAGTTTATATGCCAATTTGTAATATATGTAAAAAAGAAAAAGATTTACCTCATATGGAAAAAATTGATGGTAAATTCATTTGCCATTCGTGTTTATATAATAATCATAAACCATTCAAAATTTATCCAATTGGATTTGTTGAGAACCAACTAACACGAGGGCATAAATTTGGGCTTAGAGGAAGTCGGGATAATATTTCTAAGATTCACCTATTTAAATCCCAAGAATCCTTTCTTTACAGATTAGAGGATGAAAAATGGATTACGATTGTATATTATTTTCATAAACAGCGGCAAATTCGTTCTGTTTTTCCTCGAGGGCTTGATGGAAAAAGTGTGGGTATATTCGCCTCTAGAACACCAATACGTTTATCTCGAATTGGCATTACAAATGTAAAACTTATTAAGATTGAAAATACAACCCTGTTTGTTAAAAATTTGGATGCTATAGATGGAACACCCGTTTTAGATATTAAATTAGGAGAAAAATCCAGATGGTAATAAAAATTATCAATATTATGAGAAATATTGATAGATCAAAAAAATTTGGCTTTCTTGATTAATTATTAGCAAAGAATTAATTATTTTTCATACTTTTTTTTCCATTCTGCTTGCTTTTTTGCCGGATCGTCTCTGATTTGGCATTTATGATGGATTATATCCTGTCTTTTAAATGTTTGATCGAGTAAATCATCCAATTCATCTTCAGAGAGATTCTCTTTTTTTTTTGCCATATTGAATAATAATTTATATTATAGTAATTTTTTATTTCTTTTTTCAAGTAATTCTTTTAGTTCATCAAGAACAGCAACTCTTACATTTTTAATTCTATTAGGTATGACTTTTTTTCCAATATTGGTACTTGAATGTGAAGCAAATGGAGGTATGGAAGAATATTCTGGAGAGGGTATTGAAGAAGGTGCCCTATTTGAGATTGGCTCTTCACCTTCTAGTATTCTTATTCGATTATCAATTTCATTAAATTGTGTCATTACTGTTTCTGATAATCTAATAATTCCATTTAAGGATGACTCTAAAATTGATGCCATTCCTTCTAATTTATGATCTGTTAATGTTGCAGTTTTTACCATAGTATCTTTAAGATATCTTGAAAATTTTGGTTCTTTTGCTAATATTGAATATATAGAACTTAAATATATGTCATAATCATATTTCTTTTTATCCCTGAAAACATTTTTAATTAAATCCTTTACAACTTCAATATTAAGCAATATTTCCGGATTATCTTTTATATCGGGATCAAATTTATGTATAAAAATTAAGATGTAAGGATTTTCTTCAAGTTTTTCGATAATATCAATTAATTCTTTAAAATATTTTATACTTTCTTCATATTTTTCTGGATCTTGAAGGTCTATGACATACATTATTAAATCAACTTTTAAAAAATATTTATCAGGTTCATGAAGATACATTTTTCTGTATTCTTGCTGACCACCAAAATCCCAAACTATTAAAACTAAATCTGAAGTTATTATTTCATGACGTTCCACTCCTTTTGTTGGACTTAATTTAGCTAGATCTTTTATACCAATTTGTCCACCAAATTTTTTCAATATTGTTGTTTTTCCCGCATTACTTAAACCAACAACAATAACTTTTTGCTCTTTTGTTAAAAAGGAGATTGATTCTTCTTTTATTTGGTATATAATTTTGCTTATAGCAACTGCTTTTTTTACCTTATCTTCGATTTCTAAATCTGTTTGTAATATATGCTCAATTTTTCTTTTAGTTTTTTTGTCTTTATATAAAATTTTGAATGGTTGTAAATAATCCAAAGATGAAAATTGTCCTATACTACTAATTTCGAATAAATCATAAATTAATTCTACATCAGCATCACTCAAGAAATTAAAAGTTGAAATTGGTAATTTGATTATATCATCAACTGTATTTAATTTATCAAAGTTTATCACTTTGGCTTTATCTAAGAACTTACTTATTAATTCAATTTTTTCAATTTGTCCTTTCGGCATTGATTTACATTTTTTAAATTTTATTCGATGATCTAGAGTTAATTCTTCTTTTTAAATTCACTTCTCAAATAAGAAATTTAGATTTATTTAAGATAATTAGTTGTCAAAAATCTTTTAATTTATATAAAAAACATAACAATTTTAATCAAATTAATAGTATAAAATTAAAATTCTAAGAAGGATATTCTAAATAGGTTTAAATAAGTCTACTAATTTAATTTTTTAAAAAAATATATATTATATTTGTACATAAATATATAATAGAACCAATTTTCTATAGAAATTCAAAAATATATTTTAAATATTAAAAAAATTTAAAGAGAGGTTTAAAAATGCCAAAATTTATTGTAGTTCATTCTGTACCAAGAAAACAGTTGGAACAAATGGCAGAAATTCCCCCAGAACAAAATAAAATGATTATTAATGTGAGAAAAGCTTGTAATTTTGATGCCTATTGGATAAGAACTTGGGCAGTACTAGATCATGAAAAGTTATATTGTGAATGGAATGCGAAAGATGCAGAATCAATCCGAAAAGTATGGGATGAAAATATGAAGGGGATTGGAATAGATTCCATCGCAGAAATGCAAATTGTCGAGGGCGAAGATTTTAGAGAAAAATAAATACTACTTTTAAAAACTATAAAAATTTATTTTTTTTTATTTCTATAATTTAATGCAAGCATGAATTTTACATTATTCAACTAATATATTTGTTAATTTGATGAAAAATAATAATAATTTTAAATCTAATATAGAAGATGAAGAAATAAACACCAATACTCGTGGAATTTGTATTTGGAAAAATATCTCAGAGTGTTCAAATTGTTCTATTAATGATAAATTACATTGTCATGCTCATACAAACTAATTGCTCCAATCTGATTTAAGAAATTCAATCATTTGATCCAGATTATGGGTTGGAGGTTTACATGTTTTATTAACACAGACATATGCCGTAGCTTTCCCCTCAAGATTATCAAAGTATTCAACAAAGTTTGAGAATTCGTCTATATCTGGTGGATTTTGTTCTGTTTTTCTTTGCATTAGGACTTTATTAGGAATATACTCATTTCGTATTGTTGTTATCATCTCATTAGTATCTTTACTATTTGTATTTCCAGCAATTACCAAAGAATATGTTGGTCCTATTGCAAAATCTGCTGCTATCATGAAATGTGTATAAGCTATAGGTGTATTACTTAATTTTTCCGTAAATACTCTACCTATTATATCTGCCTTTTCTTCTAATTTGTGATCACCTGTGAGATAACTTAAACGTAATAAATTTAACATTGCTACAGAATTTCCAGATGGTATTGCACCATCATAGATTTCTTTTTGTCTCGTTAATAACTTTTCACTATCGTCCGCCGTGAGAAAAAAACCACCAATATTATTGTCCCAAAAATGTTTTAATTGAATTTCATGGAGTTCCAGCGCAGTTTTAAGAAAATAAATATCAAAAGTAGCTTCGTACAATTCAATTAATCCCGAAATTAAGAAAGCGTAATCCGATAAGTATCCATTGATTTCACCTACTCCTTCCCTATATCGATGCAGTAATCTACCATTAGGTAAACGTAATGATGATAATATAAATTCAGAAGCTTTTATAGCCATTTTCAGATATTTTCTTTCATTAAAGATTTGTGCTCCTTTAGCTAATGCTGCGATCATTAATCCATTCCAATCTACTAAGATTTTATCATCTTTATGAGGATGAACTCTCTTCTCACGTACTTCAAACAGCTTTCTACGTATATTTTCAATTTTTGATACTAATTCTTTTTCCGAAATGCTAAGATCGCTTGAAATTTTTGTTAAAGGAGCAGTCAAATGTAATATATTTTGCCCAGTTTTTCTTCCTATTGATTCTTCTAAATAATTACCAGATTTTTTAATATTAAAAACTTTCATAACTAAATCAAATTCATTCTTATCAAGAATCTTATCAACATCATTTTTTGACCATACATAAAACTTTCCTTCTTCTCCCTCGCTATCAGCATCTTCTGCCGAATAGAATCCTCCTTCAGGAGAAGTCATATCACGTAAAACATATTCAAATATTTCTTGAGTAGTTTTTCTGTATTCCGGATTTTTTGTAGCTTGATATGCCTCTATATATGCCATGGCAACTAATGCTTGATCATAAAGCATTTTTTCAAAATGAGGAACAAGCCAAGTTGAATCTGTTGAATATCGATGGATTCCAAAACCAATATGATCATAAATTCCACCTCTTCTCATTGCTTGAAGTGTCTTTTCTACCATTTCTAAAACTTCCTTCTCTCCTGTTCGCTTCCAGTATCGAAGTAAGAATAAAAGATTATGAGGTGTCGGAAATTTTGGACGTTCGCTAAATCCACCATTTTTTTCATCAAAATTGTTTTTTAGCTGCTTATAAGCTTTATTTAATATTGTTTTACTGAAATTATCTCCTGGAGCTTCTTGATCAATATTCTGTAGAGTCATTGTAATCTGATCAGCGGAATTTAATATTTCATTTTTATTATTATTCCAGAGATTTTTTACTCTTTTAATTAAATCAATAAGTCCTATACGCCCAAAGCGACTTTCTTTCGGAAAGTAGGTACCTGCAAAGAAAGGCTTCTTGTCAGGTGTTATCATTATGGTTAATGGCCATCCTCCACTTCCTGTCATCATTTGACAGACTGTCATATAAATCTTATCAATATCTGGACGTTCTTCTCTATCTACTTTTATTGATACAAATACTTCATTCATTAATTCTGCTACTTCGTCGTCCTCAAAAGATTCATGGGCCATAACATGGCACCAGTGGCAAGTAGAATATCCTATTGACAAGAAGATAGTCTTATTCTCCTCTTTAGCTTTTTTAAAGGCTTCCTCTCCCCATGGGTACCAATCAACAGGATTTTCAACATGTTGAAGTAAATAAGGGCTTTTTTCATTGAATAGATGATTTTTTTTTGTTTCTTTTGTAATCATATGGTTATTAATACTTAACTCAAATATCAAAATCTCGGTTATAGTCTATTAATTTTTGTTAAAATTGTCTTAAATCTATAAACTTTAGATATTCACTTAATTATAAATTAGAAACCTCTGAAGTACATTATTTGTATTTTAATCCAAAAGTAAAGATAAAGGACTTATCACGTTTTTTAGACAATATTTAGATTTCTGCATTTTTAAACCATAAAGTTTAAAAGAGAACATTTGTTCTTTTTTATTAATAAATAGCGAACGATTGTTCGTTATTAAATAATAAATAACATCTTTAGAGGTGAGACTCTTGAAAGCAGCAATTATAGTTTTTAGCCCAACTGGAAATACATTAAAAGTTGGGCAAATGCTAGAAAAACAATTAATATCCAGAAATTTCGATGTTCAATTATATAATTTTACTGGAAATGATATGATTTTTCGAAATGACAATATGAAATCTTTTTTAAGAGAAAATATTAAGGAACACGATCTTTTATGTATTGGATCTCCTGTTTATGCCCATCATTTACATTATAATGTAAAAAACATCATAAAAGCTTTACCTAAACCAGAAAATGGATGGGCACGGTTAGCAGTTCCATTTGTAACTTATGGAGCAATAAATTCTGGGGTGGCTCTTCACGAAGCGGCAAACCTTTTGAAAAAGTCAGGGCGAATCACAATCTTGAGTATGAAGATAAATGCATTCCATTGTATGACTGCTTTACCACAGATCAATATTAAAATAAATGAAGGAATGCCCGGAGAAGAAGCTCTACCAACTATAGAGGAATTAGCAGATAAGATAGTCCAGTTCAATTATGGAGTTATTAATAAGTCGAAGGATATTACAAAGAAATTAAATTATCAGAAATTAAAGAATAGAATGAAAGCAAAGATTATTTTCAGAGAAAAGTTCTGGCATAATTATTTGTACCCAAAACTTATTTTTAACCATGATCTATGTCAAAAATGTGAACGGTGTATAGATATTTGTCCAGTAAATTGTATTGAAATGACAGATGACGGGCCTATACTCTTGGATAAGCCTTTTTGCATCCATTGTGTAGCATGTATTCTTGAATGTCAATTTAATGCAATAAATGTTAATACAAATTGGACAAGATTGAATAATATGCTTGAAAATGCAATGAATGGGCGAGGTCCATTAGTCAGTAATGAAAATCCCAAATCATATGTTTATTCATAAATAAATTAAAAAACAAAGTTAAAAAATAAAAAATATCTAAATCTATTTTTTTTTAAACATTAAAAGGAAATTTTCATGCAAATAAAAAAAGAAAAGATAAAAAAAAGAATAGAAAATGCAGCTCGTGAAGACTTCCTAGAATATGGTTTTACCAAGACTTCAATGCGAAATATTGCAAAAAAAGCACGAGTAAGTACTAGCAATATATACAATTACTTTAAAAGTAAAGATTATTTGTTTTCTTCTCTAATTGATCCTGTATATAATAGAACTAAAAAATTACTATTTAAATTATTTGAGACAGAGAGAAATCTAGGTGAGGATGAATTTTTCAAACAGTTTTCAGATCTTCTTGCTCATCCAGTCGGTGAAATAATTAAAGAGAACCCAAAAGAACTAATAATTCTTATGGATAGAAGTGAAGGAACGAAATATGAAAATTTTAAAGAAAATTTAATTAAGCAAATCGAATCGCATTTTACAGAGAGTACTGTTCACCAGAAGGAAACAAAAGATAATAATTTAAACCATTCATTTGGTATGCATATCATTGCCACTAATTTATTAGAGGGCTTACTTGAATTAGCAAAACATTATAAAAATGATGAGTGGGTCGATTCCAATATAGATTTCTTAATAAAATATCATATTAAAGGGATTTCAGGCTTATTTAATTAAAGACTCTTATCTGTATCATATTTATTTAGAGTTACTTTTATAACTGTTTATAAAAACAAACTCCTCTAAATCTTTTCTTGGAGGTCTTTGTTTCTCTCCTAATTTCATTGCTTCAGAAAGAACTGGATTAATGGTTTCAGAATGTTTTCCAATATTGACTAGGGTAATAAGCCTAAAGTCTTCAGGGATATTCAGAATCTTCTTTGCTTCTTCTTCTTTAAAGCCAGCAATAGGATGCGCAACTAGACCCAATTCTGTAGCACGTAGAATTATAAATGCAGTTGCTAATCCTGTATCAAATAAGTAATAAAGGCGTTCTCCAATTATACAATCATTATCAGGTTTACTTAATACAGCAATTATCATGGAAGCTTTTTCAACCCATTTATTTCCAGTCGAGAGAGTTGTAAATAATCTTTCTAGTTGTTCTTTTTCTCTTATAAAAATAAAATTCCAAGGTTGCTTGTTCATACATGAAGGAGCAATTTGTGCTTTACTAGCCAAGTCATTAATTAATTCATCTGAGATGTCAACAAATTCAAGAGACCGGAAGGCTCTCCTTTCTTTTATAGCATCTATAACATTCATAATATAAAATTAATTTGATTTTTCTAATTAAATAGATTTCATAGAATATATAAGATAAAAAAGAAACTTATTTTATTAATTCTTTTAATACTCTTTCAACATCTTCTGGATGCCCTTTTACAGAAACCTTAGGCCAAATGTGTGCAATCTTTCCATCTGGATCTATTAAAAAAGTACTTCGAATAACCCCTATATACTCTTTCCCCCTAAATTTTTTCTTTCCCCATTTACCATATTTTTTAATTACTTTTTTATCCACATCACTTAAGAGAATTACATTCAAATTTTTCTTTTCAATGAATTTCGCATGAGATTCAGGTGTATCAGGACTAATTCCAATAACAACAGCATCTAATTTTTGTAATGCTGGTAAAATTCCTGTAAAACCAATAGCCTCAGTTGTGCATGCTGGCGTATTATCTTTCGGGTAAAAATAAAGTATAACATATTTTCCTTTAAAGTCTCTTAAAGATACTTCTTTATTATCTTTATCTGGGAGTGTAAATTCAGGTGCTTTATTTCCTACTTCCAAATCGATTACCTGTGTCATTTTATAGTTCAGCTCTATTATTCAATTATTTTTAAATTTACTATTAATATTAATTATAAATAAATTCTTGAAATTATCAATATACGCTTTATAATGTATTAGATTTCTATAAAAAGAGTTTACTAATTTAATATTTTAAAAGATTTAAATTAATAAAATATAAAAAGATGAAAAAAAGGTACTCACTTTTTAAGGATCGTTTCTAAATGGATGTCTGGCACTTTCAGCATTTTCAATACCATCTTCTACAGTTGGTAAGCCTTCCATTGCTTTTCGAATCGCATTACGAGTTGCCTTATAATTGTTAATGAAGATTCTTTTTCTTGCACTCGCACTTGGATGAACAAAAACATTTACAATTAAAACAATGTCATCAGCTAATTCTTTTGGAAGAATTCCATCTTCTACACATTGCATCACTGCTTTAGCTATTGCTGCTTGAGCAGGCCCATAAGTTAAACTTGCGTGACGTAGAGAGACCGGACGAACTGTAGGAATCATGATTGTGGGTGGTTTTACTTGCATATTAGGCTCAAGTATGACCTGAAGTCCTTCACGTCCTTCTTCAGGACTAGTTAAAGCTTGAGCGTAAGCTTGTCCAACAGGTCCATCTTTTTCACCAATTAAAAGATCAATATGTGCAAGTTCAACGCGATTTCCTACTAAAGATTCCCCGACTTTTAACTTGAAATTTATGATTTTCCTCGGTGTAATTCCAACAGCATAAAAACGACTTGTTAGTGTTTTTTCTCCTAATTCAAATTGGATTTCTATTTTTTCTATCAATCCTAATTTCTCAAGCTCAACTCTTAATTCATCTTTTATTTCATAAGAAAGAGCGTCTCCTATAACAATGGGCTGTCTAGTTTTTCCAACCGGTACTTTCATTATATTTAAACAAGATTTAACTCCTAATGCTCCTGAGTTTATTAAAAGTCTTGCTATTTTTTGGACCTTCTTTTGAAGTACTTGAGCTTCTTCTAGACGATTATTTTTTACATGATTATAAATTTCGAGCCAAATTTTAGGGAACACATTTGCAGAACCTAAGATACAGCCAGCAGCACCTCCAGCTAAAGCTCCTAGAACATTTTCATCCCATCCAATAAGGACTGAAATCTTATCACTTACTTTTTCCAATAATGCTGAAAAGTATTTATAATCACCACTAGAATCTTTAATAGCAACAATATTTTCGATATCTACGAGATCTTCCACAACAGTCCAAGGCAATTCTACGCCCGTACAAGCAGGGATATTATATAGTACTATAGGGATGTCTGTTTTTTCAGTAATTGTAAAGTAATGATCATATAACCCTTTTGCCTTTGGCTTTAAATAATACGGTGTAACTATTAAAACTGCATCAGCACCAATATCAGTTGCGGCCTTAGTAGCATCAATTACTAACTTAGTTCCTGTCTCTCCTGTTCCTGCTATAACCGGAACTCTACCATTTGTTTCATCCACTACAATTTCAATTACTTTTATACGTTCCTCAAAAGTCATATTTACAAATTCTCCGGTAGTACCGACAGGGACTAATCCTGTAACCCCTTGTTCAATAAGATGATTAACTAAATTTCTTAATTGGTCTTCGTTTATCGATTCATCTTTATTAAATGGTGTTACCATTGCTGGCATGACTCCCGAGGGTCTAAAGTCAAACTTACTCATCTTTTCTTCGAACCTCTATTATTTAATCAACTTGATGAAGATTTTGGGCAGCAATAATATCAATACCGTTTTCAGTTAATACTTTAGCCGTAGTATTAATAGCAATATATCTATCAAGGTGATTTCTACGCATAAATTCCCAATGACCTGAATCAATAATCTCTTGCTTATCCCTAAAATAATCTAAAATATCTGAAGGATGTTCTCTATTCTTATCTATTTCTACATCACCGCCTTCATGTTTAGCACTGACATTTTTCACTTTCATAGCAACTTCCAATAAATCTTCTCTTCGATCATATGGTTGGCGTACAATACTTTTCTGTGTTTCAATCACATGATGTTCAAATCTGACAACATCTTCAAAATCAAATGCTTTTCTAATATGAGCAGTGAGTTCAATTGTTTCATTATTTACTGAGTTAGCAAGATTAAAACCAATCAACGGACTTGTTCCGTCTTCTCTGGCGAATAGTTTAGCTGTTAAAAGAGTCCACAGGCAAGAATATGGATTATCATTTCCCATATATACTGATATTTTAAATTCGTTATTAATCCCTAATTTATGAATAAAATATCCTAGTAAAACCGTTCCTGGATTAACATTTAGAACTTGCTTGATACCATAATTAGTATAATAATAAAGATATTCATCAACCCACTTTAAAGCAAAATCATTAGGTTGCCCCACTCCACCAAAATAACCCGTTATAGTTTCTGGTCCTCCTAAATGGACATTTACAGGAAATCCATCAGGACCAGGAGCAGTTCCCTTGGTATCAAGTGTTTCGACATAGGTTGCCCCTATAATTTGCATAGCAGTCGCCATTGCTAATAGATCCCCATCTACTTCTTGTTCCTTCATTTTTCTTACACGAATTATTCTACCTGGCATTAAATTCTGATCTTCAATAGCGGCTCTTGCTATATCCATAAAAAATGGAAAGTACTGGCAAGCTGAAAGCTCTAAAGTAACAGCATAATCCTTATTAAAGCTCATTTCTGAAAATTTTTCTCCCAGGATTTTCTTTCTATATTCAGGTATGCTAATAAAAGCGTTATTATCTCTTTGTTCAATTAACCATTCTATATCCTGCGCATAATCAGGCTTCTTATTTTTTAGTTTACTTAGTAGATTATCTAATTCACTTGCTTCTTTAGCTTTCTTATTGATTTCATCAACGCCACCATATTTTTCGATTATTTCAAATAAATTATTGATTAGAATATTATTTTCATCAACAAGAAATTTATTTACTGTATCTAACGCTTTACTTGTGATTTTTAGTTTTTTTCTTAATTCTTTCATTTTCTAAAATCTCCTTTGAAATTTCATAAATGTAATACTATTTTCTTATTATTTTAAGATTTTTGAAATTTCTTTTTCAGAATAATTTAATTTAATGCGGAAAACAATATTAAAACTTTAATATTATAAACTAATATAATTAAAAAAAAAAACTAATTATTATGTATAAATATAGTGTTTCAATCCTAGGGACTGGATTTATTGGACTTTGCTCAGCGGCTTGCTTTGCTAACAAAGATATCAAAGTATTAGCTTCTACTCATAATGAAAAAAAGGCAGCGAAGATTAATGAAGGTAAAGCTCCTTTTTTTGAAGCAGGCCTACAAGAAATAATGGATGAAATTAAGAGAAAAATGCCCCACCTTTTACAATGCCTTACAGATCCTATAAGAGCAGTAATGGAAACAGACATTTCAATGATTACTCAAGGAACTCCAATGAGAGAAGATAAAAGTATTGATCTAAGTTTCATTGAGAGTACAGCAAGAGAAATAGGTGAAAGCTTAAAGAAAAAAGATAAATATCATTTGGTTGTTGTCAGATCTACAGTTGTTCCCGGAACGACGAGAAATTTAGTAGGCAAAATAATTAGAGAAATATCAGGAAAAGAACCAGGGAAAGATTTTGGATTATGTATGCAACCAGAATTTTTAGCTGAAGGTCGGTCAATTGAAGATACTTTACATCCTGATAGAATCGTTATTGGAGAATTTGATGAAAGGAGTGGGGCAATGCTTCAAGAATTTTATGAATATTTCTATGGAGAACACCTTCAAAACTGCCCTATTTTACGAATGAATCTTGAAAGTGCGGAATTAGTAAAATATGGAAATAATTGCTTGCTCTCTACAAAAATTAGTTATGCCAATGAATTTGCTAATTTTGCTCAACTAGTACCCAATGTTGACGTCGTCCAAGTTATGAAGGGTGTAGGGTTAGATTACAGACTTAATCCAAGATTCTTGGGTGCCGGAGTAGGTTTTGGTGGTTCTTGCTTTCATAAAGATGTTAATGCTATTAAAGCTTGGGCAAAAGCTAAGGGATATCATTCTAGATTATTAGAAGCAGTTCTGGGTATAAATGATGATCAGGCTGTTAAAATTGTTAATATTGGTGAAGAATTAGCTGGTAAATTAGCAGGGAGAAGAGTAACACTTTTAGGTCTTTCATTTAAACCAGGCACAGATGATATGAGAGAAGCAGCAAGTATTAGGATTGTTAATGAATTATTAAAACGAAATGTTACTGATATTATAGGTTATGACCCTAAAGCGAATCAAACAGCTAGAGAAGTATTTGGAGATAAAATTCAATATGCTGGAACCGTAGAAGATGCATTAAAAGATTCTGAATGTGCTTTCCTAATTACTGAGTGGGAAGAGTTTAAAACATTAAATCCCATTGATTTTAAGAAATTGATGAAAAACCCAAATCTTGTAGATGGTAGACGAATATATAACTATGATGAATTCAATATAGAACTACCTTTTAGAGCTATAGGTCGAATAGACTTAATTTAACAGATTGGAAATTAATTTTATTCTCCTAATTATTAACTTAACAACTAATTAAAAAAGAAAAAAGTTATTTTTCTATTACATTAGTTAACTTTTTCTTGAAAAGTATGGAGATAGCGATTACACTCATTACTTCAATGATAATTATAATGTAGATAATGTACCCAGGGATTACTGATTTTGTGATTGGATGAGTTCTTATTAATTTATTTCCATAAATATAATTATAATTGCTATTTTCTAAATAAAACCAAGATTCAGAGTTTTGGATTTTCAAACTAGAACTAATACTCGTACCGCTTCCTCCAAAATTATTTTCTATTGTATTTCCTACACAATTTTGTTCGTTAATTATAGAATCCCCGTAGGGATTTGAATAATCAGCGTAATCTCCTGCAAATGTGTTAAAAGTTATATAGCTATAATTAGAGTCGCAAAGATATAGTCCTGTGTCAGGGAAGTGTCCAAATAAAGTATTATTTAAGAAATTCCTATTAATCTTATTATTTAAACTAAACCATACACCAATTCCATCGTAGTGATTTATTATAATATTATCTTCTACAGTGTTATTACAACTCCCATTTCCATTTCCATATCCATCTAAAAAAATTGCTTTACCTGTACCCACAATAAGACTGTGATTACTTAGCATTCTATTATATGTAATTGAATTATTATGACTCTCAAATAGATATATTCCATTGCGATTGTAAGTACAATTATTTCTTGTTAGTACTCCATTTGTAGTATTATACAAGTAAATCCCAGCATTATCATTTGGTCCCGCTTTATGTAAACTACTGTCTCTGATAGTGAAATATGCTCTAGAATGTCTAATTAAAATATTTGAGTAGATCAAATATGTGGTTCCTGCAAATTGCCCATCTATATATACTTTTTCAATTATATAGGGGTCCTCTTTAGTCCCAGAACCATTGCACCAAGGATAAGTTGCGACTGTTTTACTCCAAGTGAAATTTTCTAATGTTTCATCAATTAATATTCCAGCAACTGTTTTGTACTGTTCTTCAGTTACTATATCTCCATTATGGTATACATATGTCTCCATAAAAGTTCCCGTTAAATTCCAGAAAGAGGGTAGTTTTAGGTTTTTTTCTATGTTAGTGCTAAATTCTATCGAAGCTTTAGATTTATCCTTAGTTAGTTCCAAACATCCTGTAATTAATATGATTATAAACATCCAAATTAAAAATATTGCCCTTTTTTTGGTGAAAAAACATCTCATGATATACAAATACATTTTACAAATTTATAAAATTTTTTATCTATTTGTAATTCAATTTGAAAATATTAATAGAGAGATAAACAATCACAGTATAAATAGACTTGCTAAATATATTCACACTTTTTCTTTATTTCATGACTATCATGATATAACAATTTGGAATTTCTCCCCTGTTAAATTAAAAGAGAGATAACTCTCAGAAATAAACCAATTATAGATTAAATTTAGAATATTTGAGATAATAATTTAAAATAATTGAAATCCACAATAGGGACATTTTTTTTTCATACTTGTAGCAATTTTACTACAATTAGGGCAAATTATTACGTTAATATCAGATTTTTTTCTCGCATTTATATTATTCTCTAGAGGAACGTCTTCAATATATTCGTTAGCTACACCTTCCAGGGCCATTGGGTCTGGAACATGAATGATTTCTGGTTTTTTCTCCGCCTCTAAATCCTGTAAATATTCAACAATATTCCGTACTTTTATTTCTCTTAATTGTTCTGCTGTAGGTATTTTCCCTGCGTGAACATCATGAACAAAATCACTATCAAGTTTTAAAATATTAAAACAATTATGACACCTAAAGACATGTGGAATTCCAATATTAGTAGTTTTAGCCCATTGAGCCCAACATGTCTTATGAGCTAAAATTTCACATGATGGGCATTGTACAATATTATAATTATCTTTTTGAAAGCAAATAGCACATGTTGACGTTTTCTCTACTTCTATTGGGGCATCAGCCAGATTAATATAAAATGGCTGATTTTCGTTTGGAATATAGGGAGCACTTGGTTTAAAATAAAACTCAGGTATTTTTACATATTTTTTTTCTGAAAGTTCGTCTAATAACGGAAAAAGATCTCGAATTCTATCAATTTGATATAATTTACCATTACATGTTTTAGCCAATTTATTCAGTTTTTCTCCTTCTTGAAAATTATAGTCATTAATACGTATAACATCTATGAAAAAAGGCATATCTTTAACTTTACCAATTAGGTCTTCCAAAACAGGAATAAATTGAGGCGGAATTTTTCGAGAACCTTCATCCACAAGAATAATTAAACGAAAAAATTTATCAGAAATTTTTTTAAATACATCAATTATGAATGTTACAGCCACAAAGATTCCTCCCGCTACATTAGCCCTAGTTATTGTAGCATTTAACGATTTTAAAGTATCTATAATATATTCAGGGTATAAAGTAAAATTATTTAAATAATTTGGACCATCTTCTTGAAACACTATAAAATTAAATCTATCGGATGGATCATTCGCTTGTTTTTTTTTCATGAATTCTGCGAGGGCATTATAGACGCTATCCATCTTAGTAATTTCAGGTGTAAGACCATTAAATATTAGACAATCTTCACTTCTTGTTATTTCCATGCTTATCTTCTAACTAAAAATTTCATAACAATATATATACTTAATTAAAAATTCGTGCAAGAATTAATAAGTGTACTGTTAAAAACAAAATAAAAACAGAAAATTATTAAAAATAGGACTATTTCTTCATTTAGATCCAAGTATTTTGCGCATTACTTTTTATCATTTCTTTCATATCATTACTCTATTGATACTTCTTAATCTTACCAAACTTTTCTTTTCTCTTTTCTCTATTTGTCGATAGATTTAATTTACAAAAATGTAAATGAGTAGTTTTAAATACAATAATATAATATATGTTATGCGACAATTTTGTCGCAAAAATTCAAAGAAATAAGTGAAAATGATTATGAAACGTAGTTCAAAATTAACTATTATTGGAATTTCTTTTGCCGTCATCATCTTTCTTGGACTTTTCCCATATCAGACAGTTGCATGTGGTGGATTTAGAAGGCGAGATTATTTCCCTGGTTGGTTTTGGTGGAGTCAAACAAGTCCCGAAAGACAAGGCATGAATTCAAGCAAGATAGAGGAAATGTATGATTTTGTCGAAGCAAACGAAATTGATCTTCATAGTGCTTTAATTATTCGCAATGGATACATAGTTAATGAAGAATACCTTAATGATTCTAAACGCATGGAGCAAAAGAGTTATGAATGGCCTGAAGCCGATCCATTTATACAGCTTCGAAACGGTAATTTGCATTGTCTATGGAGTGTTACTAAATCCATCGTATCTCTGCTTACTGGAATAGCTATTGAACAGGGACTTTTCGATTTAGACACTACATTCTTCGAAGTTTTCCCAGATAGATGGAATCCTACAATATATGGTGATCCCGTTTTTGGTGATGCAAAATTAGATATAACTGTAGAAAATTTGCTCTTACAAAATGCTGGTATTGAATGGAATGAGCTGGGCGACTGGTGGCCTTGGTATTTTAATGATTTTAGACTCGATGATTATCTTACCAGGAATATGTCTTACGAACCTGGATTCGAGCATTCTTATGCATTTACATATTCAAGTGGAAATGCAGAAATGTTATCAGTGATGATCGCCAATAAGAGTGGGATGACAATGGCTGATTTTGCTCGAAAATATCTATTTAGACCACTTAAAATCCTAGATAGCGAATGGGATTGGTGGGAAGGAGCTTCAACATGGGGAACTGGAGATCTTGCAATTAAAAATCATGGAGGTTTCGGACTTTTCATGACACATAGAGCAATGGCTCGTATTGGATTGATGTGCTTAAATGACGGGAAGTGGCGGAGTTGGTGGTGGTGGAGACAAGTTGTTTCGAAAGAATGGATAGAAGAATCGACGAGTGTTCAAATAACTCGCTATAATCCCTATTTTGGTGGTTGGTTTGATTATGGATATTTATGGTGGCCCTCTGTTAATTATTATTCAGCTTCTGGTCTTTATGGTCAACGGATAATTGTTATTCCAGAAGACAACATAGTTGTGGTCTTTACTTCTGATGATGATAGGTCTGGTACCCTAGTAGGTTTCATTTTAGATGCCGTTTTATGAATATCAGTAACGGAGTATTAATAGCTAAAAAATAAAAGATTCAATTTAATAGAAATTAAAAACAAAAAATCTTTCTTTTTTTTTAATTAAATTTTCATATATATACAGTCTTTTTCAAAAATAATTAAATAGGTTTAGAGATAGTATGAAATTGGGAAAGTAAAATAAACTAATTGTTGGAAAAGTTATAAATTTTTAGTATCTCCTTGTTGGTTTACATCTAAGATTGTAATGTTATTTGGATTCAAGAATTTTTCTTATTCTTTCCATTCTTACTTCTTTTGATAAGCTTTTTGTAATTGGGTTATAATCTCCATATAACTCTTTACAATAAACTGGTCTTGTAGTTCTATAGAATACTCCAATTGTAAACTTATGTTTTTCCTTGGCAGCCTTAATACTTTCACAATATGTTTCTGGTTCTTTTTCAAGATATTGAACACGATCTCTATATTCTTCCCACTTATGGTACGGAACGGCAGGTTGTAAGATTTCAATGAAAGCAAAGCCTTCGTGTTCTACTCCTTGTACTATGAGATCGGTGAGATGCTTTGTATCTCCTGCAAAACCTCTAGCAACAAAAGTAGCACCAGCCTCGATCATCAACGACATCGGATTAAACGGTTCCTCGTAGCTACCTCTGGGTGTAGAAGGTCCCTTCCATCCCTTTTCTGCTAATGGAGAGAATTGGCCTGTAGTAAGAGCATACACGCTATTATTATGTAAAATAAATGTTATATCTTGATTTCTTTTTGCTGCGAACATGGTATGTGCCAATCCTTCTGCTAATCCATTAGCATCTCCAGAAAAATTAATTATTTTTAGATCTGGATTTGCAATTTTAATTCCTTCAGAATTTGAGGTATTCCTTCCATGTAAACCATAAAAACCACTTAAGTTTAAATAATCAAATATCTTGGCATGACATCCAATCCCAGCAGTCATTATAATTCTTTCTCTTGAAATTCCTTTCTCTTCTAATATTGGAACTGCATTCCGAATGGCAGTAAAGATCCCAAAATTACCACATCCTGGACACCAAGTAATTTCAGCATTACTTTTTAAATTTTCCACTTTATTTTAACACCTCCATTATTTTATTTGATAGGTCAATAGGATCAAAAGGTCTTCCATTATATTGTCTTAACTCTGCTTTAGGAGAGATGCCCACTTTTTCTTTAAGTAAAGTCGCAAATTGACCCGTTGAACTCATTTCTACAACTATATTTTCTTTATCCACATAATTTTTAAGATTCCAAAGAGGAAGGGGTTTTAAAAATATTGGTTGAACTACAGTTGCTTCAATATTCCTGCATTTAAGTGCTTCTAATACACTCATCGTAGTAGATCCATAAGTGAATATTATTGGTTCTCCATTTCCAAAAATATTAACAGTATTTAAGTTTTTCAAATAATCTTGAATTACTTTAATTTTTTTCTTTCTTTTATCATGCATTTTTTCAATCAGATTAGCTTTTTCAGTTGTGATTCCAAATTCATCGTGTTCATAACTATTCCACTTTATAACTTCTTTAGATGGAGGGAATAACATGGGAGAGACTCCATCCTCAGTATCAAGATATCTCTTATATTCTCCACCTTTATGCATCTTAGGTTCAGCCCATTTAACATTATTAATCTCAAGATCCACAGTTATACTACATTCTGATAAATGTTTTTCAGTAAGTAAAATTCCTGGTGTTTGAAATTTCCATACAATGTCCAGCATCTCTGCTGTTAAGTAATATGCTTCTTCTATGGTCCCGGGAGATGCCACAATTCGCAGGAAATCTCCATGACTAGCTGATAAAGCAAAATTTAAATCTGCCTGCTCTGTATAAGTAGGCACACCAGTGGCAGGTCCAGGTCTTTGAGAAAATATCACTAATATGGGAGTTTCTGTCATACCTGCCAAAGAAAAACCTTCTGTCATAAGAGAAAAGCCCCCTCCACTTGTTCCAACCATAGATCTTGCACCTGTAAATGCAGAACCAATAGCCATATTTATTACAGCAATTTCACTTTCAGCATGAACAACTGCTAAACCAAAATTTTCTGCTTGTTCAGCTAAAAAATGCAAAATTGATGAGGCTGGAGTCATTGGATATCCATAATAAGTGTCTAATCCACCTGCAATCGCACCCAAACTTATTGCTTCGTTGCCTGTTATGATTGGTCTCTTATAGTCACCTCTTTCTAAAGGAAACTTACTTCCACATTCAGGATTTACAATATCATATATCTCACTAGCAAAAGAGATATTATCTTTAATACCTCTTGGATACTCAGATTTTATGATGTGATTCATTTCTTCTTTCTTGAAACCTATAAAAGAAGATAAGACTGCGACAGCACCCACTCCATACATTAAGCTTTTAAGTGGATATTTTTTAGCTATCGAGCTTAATGGTACTCCAATCCCTTCTACATCCTCTTGCTCATCTGAATTAAAAATAACAATCCCTCCCTCAGCAACTTCGTTAATATGAGTTTCGCAGCTTCTTTTATCAAAATTTACAATTAAATCTGCCTTCATATAATGACTACTGATCCATCTTCGGGAAGTACTAACAACTGAGAAATTATGACCTCCTCTAATTAAGCTCATATAGTCATCCATTTGAAAAAGATGACGTCCCATACTTGAAAAAATATGTGCCGCTACTGAACCAGCTTTCTTTACGCCTTCTCCTGCTTTTCCGCCAACAAGAAAAGTAAATATATCATTTTTCATAACATAAATCCCTATTTTTCAGATTTCTTTATTTGAAATATCTTAATTTTTAATATTATGAAATGATTTTAAAGAATTTATAAACATATGTTTTATAATTTTAAGGTTCTTTTTTTGATTTTATTCTTAAACCTTATAACGCAGATAGGTTTTTATTTAAATGTAAGGAAAATGGAAGATTCATTAAAGCGATGGTTAGCTGATCATAATATTCGATATGTCTTACACACTCACTCGGCAGTGTTCACTGTACCAGAAGCAAGAGTGCATTGTGGACACATCCCAGGAACTCATTGCAAAAATTTGTTTCTTAAGAATAAAAAATCCGGGCAATTCTATTTAGTTACCATACCTCATGAAAAGCGTCTGGACTTAAACCAATTCCGTAAATTGATAGGTGCTCCAAAAGTTCGTTTTGCCGAACCTGAAGATCTTTCTGAGATATTAGGTATTACCGCTGGTGCTGTATCTCCGCTTTCATTAGTTAATGATACCAATAACAAGGTGATTTTCATGGTAGATGAAAATATATGGAATGCGGAAGAAATTTGTTGTCATCCAAATGTTAATACCGAAACTTTACAAATCCCCGAACCCGATTTCCGAAAATTAATCAAGGCTACCGGTACTTCGATGGAAATAAAAAATTTTCCATATTTGGAGTCAATTCGTCCTAATAATGAATGAACTTTTAAAAGATGGTTATTTCTTTTTTTCTTTTAAACTAAGGATAATTTATATTATAAAATAATATGATAAATTTAAATTAACAAAAAAGTTTAGAATTTTATATTAATTTATGACTTACTAATTCCTATAACAAATTTTTTAAAAAAATATACTTTCTACAATTTAAGTTAAATATAAAATTTAATATATTGACGGATATTATAAAACGTCTATATATCTATAAATGTTCTACGCTATTTTGAATGCCTTTCACCGTTTCATTTAACAATGAGGGAAAAATATGCAAATTTACAGACTGAAAATTAATAAAAATACATGTATTGGCTGTAATGACTGCGTTGTAAGTTGCCCCTTGAATTTTCAACAATTAAAACAAAAGGGTTATTTAACTAAAGAAAATGCAGTAGTCTTAGTCAAAAATGGAATGGCTTATGATATATATGTTGAGGGTAGAGATGTGAACTGTGATGGATGTGGTGTTTGTATTAAATTTTGCCCAGTCTCTGCTATTGAATTACATTTAGTTGAAAGTAAATGAGGTAAAAAATATGTCATTTCCAAAAATATCAAGAACAATTAGTAAAGAAATAGAACATGTAAAAGTTCAATTTTTAACTGAAAGTTTAGAATTAATTTTAGATAGAACTAAATGTGTTGGTTGCGGAACTTGTGCTCGTGTTTGTCCTAAAGAGGCAATTTCAAGAGGACCTGTAGGAACTTCCCGACGATTCCCAACTTTAGAAGATATTATACCAGAGGTATATGACCCAAAAAAATGTGTTTTTTGTGGAACTTGTGTGTACATGTGCCCTTTTAGTGCTCTAACTTTAAAAAAAGATGGTGAAGTAATTGAGTTAGAAGACATCCAAATTGTAAAAGAAAAAGTAGTACCCAGACTGGAATTTGAAGCTAAAAAGATTGAGAACTATAACGCGATTAAGAGGGTTGTTAAACAATATACCGACGGCAAAATAAGTATTGTTGATGAGGAGTGCCCTGGTGGATGTCAAACATGCTACGAAGTATGTCCATCTGGTGCAATTACAGTCCCAAAAAAGTCTGATAAAGGCTGGGAAACAGTCCCAAATGTAGTTGTGGATGAGGAAAAATGCGTATTTTGTGGAGCTTGTGATAATGGATGTCCAACAGGTGCAGTCAAGTTAGAAATTACAGATGTTAAAACATCTGGAAAATTTAGTGAAATGTTTTGGGAACCTTTATTAGAAAGATTAAAGACTTTAAGAGAGAGAGAAAAAGAGGAGAAAGAAGAATGAGTTTAAACAACTTGATTTTACTGACTGGAAGAACAATTAATCAGGGAGTTGCACTCGAAGGTGGTAAAACAACAAAAGAAAATGTGAGAGCTGCTGCCATATGTACATTTGATAAAGAAGATTTCAAGAAGTTAGACTGCCTTGTAGGAACTCCTGTTAAAGTTATTACTGATTATGGAGAAGTAATGGTTTACTCTACTATTTCTGAAGAAGGTCCCCATAAGGGTATAATATTTATACCTCTGGGACCTTGGGCTAACCAAGTTGTAAATCCCGATACTCAATCCTGTGGTACACCGACTTATAAAGGGATGAAAGCAAAAGTAGAAGTAGTTAAAAATGGTAATGTTTTAGATGCTCTTGATTTAATAAAAACGTTAAAGGTGGCATAATAATGGTGGAAAGGAAATTAAGAACAATCTCTGATGTTATTTGCCCTTTTTGTGGCACACTTTGTGATGATCTTGAAGTTGATGTAGATATTAAAGAAGAAACGATTGTAGAAATAAGGAATGGTTGTCAAATTGGCACAAAAAAATTCTTTTCATCAAATCCAAGTGGACATAGATATACCAAACCTCGGATCAAAGAAAATGATTCATTTAAAGAAGTATCTTGGGATGAAGCTTTTGATAAAGCCGCAGAAATATTAATTAGTGCTAAAAGACCTTTACTTTATGGT
The DNA here is from genome assembly GCA_016839585.1 of Promethearchaeota archaeon. Classification (GTDB taxonomy): domain Archaea; phylum Asgardarchaeota; class Lokiarchaeia; order Sigyniarchaeales; family SOKP01; genus Loki-b32. Next base: position 28,511 of record JAEOTZ010000042.1, on the reverse strand, counting down.
TTTTCTAGCACAGAATGTGAAGCTCAAAGTAAAGGTGTTGAGTTAGCAGAGTTGTTAGGTGGAATTTTAGATAACACCGCTTCAGTCTGTCATGGTCCTAGTTTATTGGCTATCCAAGATGTGGGAGCACCTATGGCAACATTAGGAGATTTTAAAAATAGGGCAGATCTTGTTATATTTTGGGGATCCAATCCCGTCCATGCTCATCCAAGGCATCTTGGGAGATATAGCGAGTTTGTAAGGGGGTATTTTAGAAAAGATGGTAGAAATGACAGATTTATTGTTGTTGTTGATCCAAGGAATACTCATACTGCCCAAATAGCAGATCTATTTATTCAAATAAAACCTAGCGAAGATTATGAATTATTAAATGCTATTAGAGCAATGGTAAGAGGAGTAGAATTAGATGAAAAGGAAATCTCAGGCGTTCCAATGGAAAAGATCAAAGAATTAGTCAATATTTTGAAAACTTGTAACTTTGGAGTTATATTTTTTGGTATGGGGTTAACTCAATCTTTAGCTCACCATAGGAACATTGATGCGGCCATTTCCTTAGTTAGAGAATTAAATGATCATACTAAATTTCTACTAATGCCTATGCGGGGTCATTATAACGTAACAGGAGCTAATATTGTTTTTGCTTGGAATACGGGTTATGCTTATTCAATTGATTTCTCAAAAGGATATCCCCGATATAATCCGGGAGAATTTTCATCAGTAGATCTTTTAATGAGAGATGAAATTGATGCCTCCTTGATAGTTGCATCTGATCCTGCCAGTAATTTTCCAGCAGCTTCCGTGAAAAATTTATTTAAGCATCCTTTAATTTCTATTGAACCGCATGAAACACCAACTTCTGCGAATGCTGATATTAATTTCCCAGCAGCAATTGCAGGGATTGAATGTGAAGGAACAGCTTACCGCATGGATAGTGTTCCTATAAGATTAAGAAAAGTGAAAGATGCTCCTGGTAAGTGTTTATCTGATAAAGAAATATTAGAAAAATTAATTGAGAAAATAAAGGAAAAAAAAGGAGAGTAAGTAATGACTGAGATAAAGTTGAAATTAAAAAAACTACCAAAATTCCCTTTAGAAGCCGAAAGTATAACTCCAGATAATTTTGCTGGAAAAACTCTTGATGCAATTAAAAAGTTACCTTTGTACCATGGAAACGAAAATACTGTAATAGGAGATTATTTTAGTGTTTCTGGAAAATCTGGTAATGTGAATAATACTAAAATAGTTATTGATGGAGATCTATCAAACGTGAAAAGAATTGGAGAGCAAATGAGTGGTGGTGAAATAATTATAAATGGTAATGTTGGAATGCATGTGGGTAATAATATGTCAGGCGGAAAAATTTTAGTGAATGGAAATGCTGATGATTGGGCAGGAGCCATGCTGCAAGGGGGTGAATTAGAGATAATTGGAGATGCTGGTCATTATGTCGGGGCAGCGTATAGAGGTAACTGGCAGGGTATGAAAAATGGAGTAATAAAGGTAAAAGGTAAAGTCGGTAATGAATCCATGCTTTGGGCAAGAAGTTCAAAACCAGCTAATAGATGGCCAATGTTGTATTGTGGAAGTGCAGGACCATTTCTTGGGACTCATAATCATGGTGGTACTATTGTTGTAGAAGGAGATTGCGATAGGTGTGCAGGCGCTGATCAAGCACGAGGCATCATTGTTATTAAGGGTAAAGTTTCAAGAAAACTCCCTTCTTTTAAAAGAATAGGTGAAGTTAAAGAAATTGATTTACCGAATGGAGAAAAAATCACAGGCAAGTTTATTGAGTATAGTGGAGATCATTCTGTAAGTAAAGAATCAACTGGTAAACTATATATTGCCGCATAAAATTATAATTTTTTATAGTATTATTTAAAAATTTCAAATTTATAATGGTGTTTAAATGAAACATAAGACAGGAATAATTTTGTTGTTTATTGGCGGAATATGTATGATTATTAGTTCCGCAATCGGGTCGATAGGTATTTATGAATTTCTTTGGGGATATGTATCTGAAGAAATTCCTCCAGACTTTGTACCATTAGGGAAAATTGCTATAATAGTTTTAAGAATTATAGCAGATACTGGTGGTATTGCAGTCATTGTTGGAACACTCCTTTTTTTGGTAAATCAATATAGATTAGGAAAATTCTTAATAGGTGTTGGATTAACATTTGGGTCGCTAGCTCTTATTATTTGGATTACTTCTGAAGTTGTACATGAATTTGAAATAGTTACTGATCCAGAAATTGTAGCTTATCTAGATAGACTAGAAGATTTTTTTTCTTATAATACGGGGTTAGCATTTACAGGAGTAATAGTTGCAATAATTGGAAGAGCGTTTATTAAAAAGCCTAAGGTACCTAAAGAACCAAAGGAACCTAAAAAACCTAAAAAAGTAAAACAAGAAGTAAAGCTGGAAGAAAAAGAAGAAATTTTTGAAGAAAGCGAAGAAACTTAGTTGAAATTTAATTTTAGAATTTATTTTTTCACTTATTATTTTAATAAAATATTATTGATACAAAAAATGATATTGAAATCCTAAAAAAAGGAATTTAATTCATCCCAAGGTAAGAATTTTGTTTCAGCGAAAGGTAAATATTACTCGGATAAAGAAAAATCAAAGAAGCAAGGAAGATGATTTAATTCTTATTGAGAGTCCTATAGATATAATTGTAAACTCCGAAGCGTTAGTTAATATTATTTGTTTGCCAAAAGATCTTAAAGAATTGAGTATTGGATTTTTATTCTCTATTGGAATTATCAACTCAATTAAAGATGTAAAATCTGTTAATGTAAAAGAGTTAGAAAAGAAAGTGTTTATTGAATTAGATGATTCCATAGACTTCAGAGTAAAAAATCTTGAGATAAACCCTGTTAGTAGAGTTGTTGATACAACCTGTGGAATTTCATCTCCATGGAGAAATGTTATAAAGAACAGTCTAGAAAAGTATAAAGTAAAAGAATCTCTTAAGGGAAAATCAACTCTTAAAATTAAATCAGATATAATCTATTCTGCTATTAAAGAAATGCATACAAAAACAAAATTATATCGAGAAACTGGAGGATGTCATGGTGCAGCTATATTTGATTTGGAAGGCAATTTAATAAGTGTTAAAGAAGATATTGGTAGACACAACGCAATTGATAAAGTCATAGGGGATTTATTGTTAAAAGAGCATAATTTTCAAAACCTAATATTAGTATCAACAGGCAGATTAACAGGAGATTCGGTATTGAAAGCAATACGGGCAAAGATTCCGATTGTGGCATCCCTATCTGCTGCCATAGAATCTGGTATTAGGTTAGCTTTTGCTTACGGAATTACATTGATAGGATTTGTAAGGGGAGCAAGAATGAATATTTATACTCACCCTTCTAGAATTATTATCTAAATTAAATACTTAGAACTTATAAATATTAGAAATATAAATATTAATCTATAATCAATTTAAAAATTTGAAAAAAGGTCTAAAATATTATGAAAAATTTTGGATGGATTTTGCTTTGTATAATTGGCGGAATTTTAATGATTATCAGTTCTGTTATAGGGAGCGTTGCATTTTTTGAAACGCTTTTTAGTTATATAGAGGCTGACGTTGGAGAAGATGTTGCTAAGATTGTATCCCTTGTTATTCAAATTCTAGCATACATTGCTATAGGAGGAGGAATTTCTGTTATTATAGGATCTATAATCGTAGCGATGGACCATTATAGATTAGGTAAATTTATTATTGGAATTGGGGCTGGTATGGGATTGATTAGTTTATTAATATTTCTAATCACAGGTATAGTTGAAGGCTCAATTCTCGAGGAACTGGACCAAATTGTTACTGAAACTATCCATGGTAGTTATGGTTTCTTAGGTGTTATATTAACTATTATTGGACGAATGAAATTAAAGAAAGATTAATAACAAAATCAGAGTAAAAATATTTTCTTTTTCTTTTTTTTTTTATTTTATAAATAGGCTTAAACAAATATGAATTAACAAATTTTTTAATTTACTCTATATTAAATAAAATAATTAATATAGAAGAAAAGAAGAGAGTAATTATGGCAAAAGCAGAAGAATATAAAATGTTCCAAGGGTGTACAATTGGAAATAGAATTCCGTTTATTGAAGCTTCAGCAAGAAAAGTATTTGATAAATTAGGAATAAAAACATCTGATGCTCCGTTTGCTTGTTGTCCAGACCCAGTTGGGTTTAATGCTGTAGATCATACTAGTTGGTTAGCAATGGGTGCACGTAATCTTACTATTGCCGAAAAAGAAGGAAAAAATATAGTATCCTTATGCAATGGTTGCTTTCAAACACTAAAAGCGGTAAACCATGAATTATCTCATAATGATCATGAAAAAGAAAAGATAAATAAAATTTTAAAAACGGTTGGTCGAGAATTTAAAGGAACTATCCATGTTAAACATTTTGTCGAAGTTTTACACGAGTTAGGAGATGAAAAAATCAAGGAAAATATCGTTCGTGATTTATCAGGATTAAAAATAGCATGCCATACAGGCTGTCACTATAATAGACCCTCTGAAATTATGCAAACTGATGATCCAATGGAACCAGTAAAATTAAGAGAGCTAGTCGCTGCCACGGGCGCAACCCCAATAGAATATGCAGAGGAAATGCTTTGTTGTGGAGCGGGAGTAGGAAACACAGAAGAAGAACCATCGATGCAGGTCTTAGCCAATAAATTCACTAGTGCTCTAGAAGCTGGGGCTGAAGCATTTGTCGTTATTTGTCCAGCTTGCTTTCAACAAATGGATTCAAATCAAAAGAAAGCAGCGACTCAGTCGAACAAAAGTTTTAATATTCCAATACTGTATCTAACTGAACTAATGGCTTTAGCGTTTGGAGAGAATCCAGATGATCTAGGATTAAAGTTCCATAGATCTAGATTAACAGCATTGCTAGAAAAATATAATATAAAGTAGGAACGGTTAAAATATAATATTCAATTTTTTTAACAAATAAAATAAATCTACTTCTTTAAATAGAGTTTGAAATAATTATTTCTATCTTAGATAAGAGATCTTTCGGAACTTTTTCTAAAAATGCTTGAGCCGATTTAGGATTACCTCCTCCTTTTCCGCCGTACTCAATGATCAACTTTTTTAAGATTTCATTCGCATCTATTTTCTCACTTGTAGAAAGTATTCTTAATTTATTGGATTCTATCCTTACAATAATGAGTGAATCTAGTGGAAAAAGATTTAACATACTACTTAGGAGCTTTATGTCAATATCAAAATCAATATAAAAAAGGGAGATATTGTTAATAATTTTTAAAGGTGTTTTTGAAATCAACTCTAGTAATTTGATTGATAAATATTTTTGTTGGTCTTGAACATTTTCGATATATTTTAAACGTTTTTCAATGATTCCTTTGATATTTCCAATGGGAGTGTTTAAATTATTAACTAGAGTTATCATATCAATGTTATTAATTGAACTCGCTAATAAAGCTTTATTTCCCACATAGTATTTTATCTCGCTTCCTTTTTTAAAATCATAAATAAAAATTTCTCCAATTTCTGAAGTATTCCTAACATGAGTTCCTCCACAACAAACCAAATCTAAACCTTCAATTTCCATCAATCGTACCTGAGATTCATTTGGAATTATACTTCTAATTTTTTCAGATAATTTTTGAGCGTCTTCACGTGAAACGATTTTCGAATTGATTTTAAGGTTAATTGAAGTACAAATTGTATTTACATCCAGTAATACTTCTTTTAATTGGTCATAACTTAGCTCTTGAGATAATTGTAGATTAACATCTTCAAAATTAAGATTAGCACGGATAGTATCAATATCGTATTTATTCTTAATTATTGCAGATAAAATGTGTTGAGAAGAATGGGCTTTCATTAAACCATATCGAAATTTCCAATCAATTTCTCCATCAACTTTATCTCCAATATTAATTTTCTTTTTAAAATCAGAAGAAATATGATGTAATATATCATCTCCCTCCTTAGTCACTTTTTCAACTTTAAATCTATGATCATTAATTTCCAAATACCCATGGTCGCATAACTGATTTCCACTTTCAGGATAAAACAAAGTTTTGTCGAGTGTAATACCCTTTTCTTTGATTGATACTACCTTAGAGCTAAATTTAGTGTCGTATGCATTCTCCCAAAATAATTTTTTAGACATAAGATTTATCAAATAGATTCTATATTTACTGGTGATAAGGAATAATTATCTACTTATAACACCATATTTTTTTATTAAATAACTTTTCCAAATAGATTAAACCCATCAACTTTTTCTATTTTAACTTTAGCAAATGTGCCAAAATCGCTATTATAATTATTTATAAATATATTTTTGTAAGCGAGATTTCTTCCAAAAGCTTGATTTCGTTCTGTACCCTCATGTAAAACTAAAACCTCTCCCTTCCAATCTTTCCATTTTTTATTCATATCAACCAAGCTATTACGGAAGACTCTTGTCAATCTCATAGATCTTTCTTTTATAATTTTACTCTTTAATTGCTTCATATCTTTCGCTTTTGTTCCAGGACGAGGAGTAAATTTTGAGATATTCAAAATTTCTGGTTTTAACCATTTTATAAAATCAATCGTTCTATCGAAATCATCTTCAGTTTCACCTGGAAACCCACAGATAATATCAGTTGATATAGTTAAATTAGGAAAAGTGTCTCTTAAAATTCCAATTTTATCGAAAATATCAGAGATGAGATATTTTCTTTGCATCATTTTTAGAATTTTATTACTACCAGATTGAATTGGAATGTGTAGGAATTGATATACTTTATTTAATTTAAAAATTGAAAATAACTGATCAAGATTATCAATTAAAAAGCTTGGATTTATCATTCCAATTCTCAGAAAAAACTTAAAGTTTAAATCAACAATTTGTCTAACTAATTCAAACAAATTAGTGCCATTATATCTATATGTACTGCAATCTTGGGAAGTCAAATATATTTGTTTAATTCCCTGATTTAATTGATACTCGATATTTTCAACTATTTTTTTCGAGTTATAGCAATTCAACTTCCCTCTAGCATTTTTTACACAACAATAAGTACATGAACCTAAACATCCCTCTGAAATTGGAATAATTCCTGTAATTTTTCCTGGCTCATGATCAATATAAAACTCTGCTTTATCTATTGGATGTTCCGATTTAAAAACTAAATTTTTCTTCCCTTTCTTAATTTCTTGAAATATTCTTGGAATTTCGTGGATATTATCTAAATCTATAATTGCAGAAAAAGCAGGAATTATGTCCTTAATAACTTCGATATAATGAGGGGCTATATGTGGTAAACATCCAGCAATTATAATATGTTTATTAGGATTCTTATAAAATAATTCATATAAATTTTTCAAACGTGCTTTAATTTTATTCTCAGTCTGCTCCTTAACGGCACATGTATTTATTATTACAAATTGGGCATCTTCTAAGCTTTTTTGTGTATAATTTGATTTTTTTAGATCATTAGAAATTATATAAGAGTCTGCTTTATTAGATGTGCATCCATACGTTTCAATATAAAATGAGTTTTCTTGCAAGATTAATTCATATAAAATTATATAACATTTATTAAAAGAACTTGATTATTAGGTATTAAAAACTTTTTTTAATTAATATAATCTATCTTAAAAAAGCACATTTTAAATGTTAAATGATGGTGAAAAATGCCAAAAAAAGTTAAATATGCATATTGTGAGGTATGTAAGAAAGAAGTTGAACAATCAAGTAGAAAACCATTGAGTAGAATGGCAAAAACTGTATGGATAATATGTACCGTTGCTACACTTGGTATTGTAGGAATTGCATATCTAATTTATCTTGCTTATAGGCCTAAAATTTTCTGCTCAGATTGCTTTTCTAAATTAACATATTCTGATAAACCCTTTGAAAAGCCAAAAAAGAAGCGTGAAGCCATGACCCCAAAAGAGAGAGTACTTGAAAAAGTAGAGGAAGAGAAAGGTCCAGAAGAAGAAGTCGTTAAAATTGAACCTGTTGAGAAAAAACCGGCAAAAAAGAAACCTGCTGAAAAGAAACCCAAAAAGAAAAAAGAAGAGGAAGAGGAGGAGAAAGAAAAAAATTATTGTTCCTTCTGTGGAGAAGAATTAGATGAGGATTATCCAACTTGCCCATTTTGTCAAGCAGCATTAAAATTTTAACTTTTTAAAAGTGTATTAAATGTAAAATTTTTTCTAAATATCAATAAACTAATAAAAATAAATAATAGTATAACTAAATATTAAATTATAGAATTTTGAAAACCTAAAAAAAAATAATATTAAAAGATGAGAAAATTATGCCAAGAAAAGCACGATCAGCTCCTGAAATAGAAGATGCTCTCGCAGCATATAGTACATGGGATATTAGGATTGCTAAAGTTATCTATTATGGATTTATTTTAGCTACTGTTATATTTGTGTTGGGAGTTTGGGCCCTCATCCTTAATTGGGTTATTAAAACTGGTAAATGGGATTTCTTCGTAGACCTTGATTTAGGATATCAAATTGCCATTATTGGAGGGGCAGTTACAGGTCATTTATTTCTACTAGTTCTATTTTATATTCTATTTCGTGGAGGTATGGTGAAATTTTGCAGAATATTGTTTAAAGATCGCCTTTTAGCGAAAAAATGGGAAGACTATTATGGACTTAGAATGCTTGTCGGTGTTGCTTTATTAGGTCTATACATTACCCTTGTTTCACTTGCCGTTGGACTCCTTCCTACTGTATTTTTTAATTCAATAGGAGATCTGTGGTTAAAAATGGTTGATTATTTTAAAGATTATCCGGCACTGTGGATTTTATGGTTTGGAGGAATGGTTTTACTAGCAGTCCTTTTTATTTTTCTTGCATTAATGATTTGGAATCATGGAGTATTTTGGGTTCTTAGACATGTGAAAGAAATTGAAGAAGAAATAGAAATAGAAGACCAGATTAAAAAGGATGCTATAAAGAATGCCGATGAAAGAACTCTAAGAGACATTTATAAGAAAGAAATTGGACAAAAACCAGTTTATCGGGGTAAGGAAACACGTGGATATAAAGAATGGAAAGCAAAACTTAAATAAAAAAATTATAAATAAAAATTAATTTTTACATTTTTTTTACGTTATTTTTCTTAAAATTGTAGCTTTAAAAGATTTTTAAACTAGCGTCTCATCATTCTTGGGTTCCTGAACAGATCTATTTCTTGTTTTGGTGGTTTAAAATTTGTAGTTGCTGTCTTCTTCATCTTTTTATATAATTCTTTAATCATTTTTTCAGCACCTTTCATAAAATTGCAAATAGCGCCAAATAATGTAAGATACATTATAAATGACTTATCTTTTGCGTATTTTTCATCATAAATTTCAATTTCAAAATTCTTTTGCACAACTTGTCCATCAATCCTTGCGATCTTTTTGTCCCCTAGATATATCCAATAATTTCTCCCAGGTCCTACAATTCCCTTAGCCATTACCACTTGTAATTTATCCCCTGCTTCTTCTGGAATTAATGGGAAGGTCCATCTTGTTCCAACAAGTCTCCAACCCCTAACTACTCGAACTAATGTAAGAGTGCCTGGTAATTGCATGAAAAAGACAGGAGCTGGGTGTTTAATTTCATAACTTTGTATTAAAGAGTGGGTAACACTTAGCTCTAAACCTCCTTTAAAGTTTCCTCCTTTTGGTGTAGCATCTATCGATTCTTCCATAATAGTAAAGAGACGGCAAACAAGTCTTTTCTCGAGAGTTGGATTTTCTTCCCAAGAATCCTTGCTAAAGCCAATAATGTATTTTTTCTTATTATCATATTCGATAATACCTTCAATATCAAAATTTTTTGAGAAATAGCGCGTTTTTGCTTGATATTTAAGTTGTTGATGAATTCCTAATTCTTCATCATGTAAGCGTGTCCTCCAAAAATTAACTTTAATTTTTTTATATACGATTTTTTTTGGTTTTGGTGGTTCTGCTGGTTTAGCTTTGGCTTCTTTTGCTTTTTTAGGTTTAGGTTCTTCTTTTGCTTTAGGCTCTTCTTTTTTTTTTGCCATGAATTATCACATTTTTCAATTTTTTGATTATTAAAATATTATATTGTTAATGTAATTTTCTTTTGGATACTATATAATTTTTACTTTAATCTTTTATTGATTAACCCTTTCTTTCCAAAGGAAAGAAAATTAGTAGTATTTTATAAATTTCTTATCTCGTCTAAAATATAAGGATTTTAGTTATAAAATATTATCCTACTAATTTTGATTCATTTCGATTAATTTTTTTTAGGAATAAATATAGGTATTTATTATGAATGAAGTAAGTTTAGATGTATATAGAGAATTGCAACTACATCTCGATAAGATGCCGGTTGGATATCCTGCCACGGAATCTGGAGTAGAACTACGAATTTTATCTCATCTTTTTACTCCAGAAGAGGCAAGAATAGCTATAAATTTAAATTTTCAACCTGAACCACTAAAGACAATTTATAGAAGAATGAAAAAAAGCGGTATTTCAATGGAAAAACTTGAACAGAAATTAGATGTGATGTATAAAAAAGGTGCAATTAATGTGGGAAAAAGAAAAGAGGGTGACGTAGAAGTAAAATATTATGCTTCTGCACCAATTGTAGTGGGTATGTTTGAATATCAGTTAAATCGATTGACAGAAGATTTTGTTAAAGATATATATCAATATTTCGAAGAAGCATTTTGGGATAAAGAATTTAATAAAACAGGGATTCCACAAATACGTTCCATACCAATAGAACAAAGCATTGAATATGAGCAATCTATTTCTACTTATGATGATTTGAGAGTGATACTTGAGAATATTGGTGGTCCAATATCCTTGGCTGAATGTGTCTGTAGAAAGAGTAAAGACCTTATTGGAGAGCCTTGTAAGAAAACAAATCTTCGGGAATCGTGTTTTTCGTTTAGGACAGCTGCAGAGATGTATATAGAAAGAGGGCTAGGTAGAGAAATTTCAAAAGAAGAAGCGCTAAGGATTTTAGAAAAAGCTGAAGAAGATGGCTTAGTAATTCAACCAGCAAACTCTCAAAGACCGCGAAGCATTTGTACATGTTGCGGTTGTTGTTGTGAAGTCCTTGTAAATCAAAAAAGAGTGTCAGAGCCTGCTCAATTATTTGCATCTAATTATTATGCTGAAGTGGACGAAGATTTATGTACAGGTTGTGGCATCTGTGAAGAGCGCTGCAATATGGATGCTGTAACGCTAGAAGATAATATATCACATATAAATAAGGCAAGGTGTATAGGCTGCGGCGTTTGTGTACCAACTTGTACCTCGGAAGCAATATCTCTTCATAAAAAGGAGAAAGAAACTATTCCACCAAAAAATTCATATAATACCTATGTAGCCATAATGGATAAAAAAGCGGAATTAGCTCGAGCTGAGAAAAGTTAAGCTAGAATCGAACTTCACAAGCTTCAGTATCACAAAACCGTTCTCCAATTGCTCGATCTTTAGTAGTATCTAAATCTAAAGGTTTTATTTTTGATATTATATCCTCATATTTTTCTTTTGTTATTTCTTCATATGGAGCTTGCTTATACCCATGTTCCTTGATTGGTAAAAAACTAGCACTTTTTAATTTATCTTCGTAACATTCAAGAACATATTTAATTTGATCTGCCTCTTCTTCTTTAAATGTAATTGTTATTGATACTTGATTATCAGACCAATACTTTTGATATGCAGCAGCATTCTCTGCTTGTTCCCAGATAGATACATCGTTTTTTGAACGATCGAAGTATTTCTCATGGACAGGGAATTCAACAACAACTGTATTTGGTGAATATGAATCTTCTTCAATATAATAACCCGCATTCTTAAGTGGTTTAATTAAGTCAGAATTCTTTGAAATGCGTATCCTTCTAATATAATATTCAGAATGAGGATAATGAATACCAGGTGGTACTCCTGGGAGCAAACTTACGGTCCCACTTGGCTTTACAGTTGTGAGTTTTATACTTTTCGGTATACAAAGCCAACCAGAGTATTGTTCGTCTAGTTCCTGTAAATATTTATATCCTTTATCACACCATTCTAATATAGATCTTCTCCCATATTTCACAAAAGCTTCTATTATCCCTGTTTGGGAAATTCCCATCCTCCGATTTTTAAGCATAACAGCATTAGTTTCTTGCCAATGCGTATTTACAAGCGTAACAGATTTGGCATAGAGATAAGCATATTTCAAAGTCTCTTGAAATTCCTTATAAGATTCATGTCTAGATGGAAAAGTTTCTACAAGACAGCAGAGCTCAAATGATTCTAAAGTTTGCTCTCCACATGGATTTACTCCTGCAGCTTTCTTATCTTTAAAATCTGGTTTATCTCCCATTCTTGAATAAGTCTTAGCATTTTCTAGCCAAAAAATTCCAGGCTCTCCATTAACTGCTATTTGATTTGCGATAAAAGAATAATCCAAGCCCTTTACAGCAAAAACACTATTGTTACTAGCCCATCTATGAGAATATAATTTTTCTTGATCTTGTTTACATGTCACAAAACTTAAATCAGCTGGATCTCCTAAAGCAATTTCTGCGCTCCTTCTAACGTTACCAGCTACCACACATTTACCAATGTAATTCATTATATCAACAATATCAACAGAGGTAATCGGTTGCCCAACTCGGGCTTCCAATATGTTTTGAATATCTTCGAGCATTTCTTTTAAAGGACCTGGTCCGGAGGCGATCCCTCCAAAGCCTCTTATTGGTTCTCCTGCCGGTCTAATGAGGCTAAAATTATAAGTTGGAACTTGCTTCCCTAAGAAATAAGCTTCAAGTATTAATTTTAAAGCCTCAACCCAACCCTCTCTACTATCAGGAATTTGATAGTCAAAATTACCTTCTTGTGGCTTATTGATTTTAAATTTTCCTGCTCCTTTTGTATCAAAACCTACTCCAACCCCCAACATTAAAGCATCCATTACAAATTCAAAGGCTTTTGAATATTTTAGATCAATATCTTCTGTAGAGGCGAATCCACAGTTATTTAAAGACATAGAACCATGGCGTGCTATAAATTCTGTCCCCATCATCCATAAACCTCTTCCAGGAGGCAAAAATTTGAAATCCCATATCTTTTTAAACATGGTTTGAGCAGATTTTTGAGCTTTTGCATCGCTCCATGGTAAACTAAGTTTAATACAATGTTCTTTTTGGATTGAATAACAACCCTCAACCACTCTTCTAATGGTTTCCCAGAATTCTTCTTTTCTGTTTTCACTTTCAATTATTCTGGCATATGTTCTTTTATATGTAATATAACCTAATGGACCGAAAGATGGCTGCTTTCCTATATAATTTTCAATAAAAGTCTCATCTAATTTAAAGCTGATATTCTCCAAATTTATAGCTCGAGCGAACAGATTTCTATATTTATTCAAGCCGCGTTGAGTTAATTCCACACAAACTAGTTCTCTAATATAATTAGTCGTAATCTCCTCTATTCCAAGACCTATTATTTTTCTTATTACATCTTCAGCAACTTTTTCAGCAATGTGCATATCCAAGCCTGTCTCTTTGTTTAGCACTTTAGCAATATTGTTCTCATCGAATTTTTTCTTTTCGCCTTTTGAATTGATTACATATTTTGGGTACAGATCTGTTAACGAGAATGAGTTATTGGTCATTATTTTCCTCCTTTATTATGAGAATATTTATAATTTAGATTTTGTCGGCTTAATATATTAAAATATAATTTAAATTGCCTTAACCTACCTATTACTTAATGATATTATACAATATAAAATTAATGTTTGAATTTTATTAATCGATTGATTAACCTCTTTTAATTCTTTAATTAAATGTTTTTTAGAATCTATGATATTAACGTTAATTTTAAAATAAATTTTTAACGTTTATTTGGAATAAGTGTTTCTTTATTTTTTGTCGAAATATTGTCGTTAAGACACATTTTATACATATTTTCAATACATTTAAAGAAAAAACTGATTAGATGTTTACTAATTTTTAAATGCTGGAATTAGTGGCAAATGCAATTAATAAAAAATAAATAAAAAATTTAAATGGAGGAAAATCGTTTATCAATTATTATAATAAAATTAAAACATAAATTTTAGTTTAGAGAGAAATAAATATGATTTTTATTAATAATTCGTTGTTAATAGTTGGCTATGCGGCGTTAGCGCTTTTTATTTACATTCTAATAGCTTTTCTTGTTGGTACAATAAAAAAAAATAACGCAATAATGGACATTTTTTATGGACCTGCGTATTTTGTGGTTGCCTTTACAAGCTTGTACTTCTATTTTGTATTAAATGAGACTTTTTTAATTCGCCAGTTAATTGTAACAATATTAGTTTTATTATGGGCGATAAGGCTAAGTACTTATGTATATATTAGAAATCGAGGAAAACCAGAAGATCGCCGTTATGCCGCAATGAGAAAACGATGGAAAGAAAGTGGTAAAAATGTAGCTCTAAAGAGTTTAACTAAGATATATTTATTCCAGGGATTAGTCGTTTTCATTGTTGTTTTTTCAGTATTATGGATTAATATCATTGAAAGTCCTCAAGTTGAAAATTTATTAGATTTCACAGGATTAACACTATGGATTGGTACTTTAATATGGATTATTGGTTTTTACTTTGAAACGATTGGAGATTACCAACTCTATAAATTCTTAAATAATCCTAACAGAACGAAAAAAGTAATGGATGAAGGTTTATGGAAATATACACAACATCCTAATTACTTCGGGGAAACAACAATGTGGTGGGGAATTTTTATCATTGCTCTAGGAGTACCCTGGGGCTTTATTACTTTTTTTGCTCCTGCCTATATCACGTTCCAAATAATAAATGTATCAGGAGTGCGACTATTAAACAAAATCCATGAAGGAGACGATGAATTCGCAGAATATAAAAGAAGAACCAGCACTTTTATTCCTTGGTTCCCTAAAAAGAAAAAATAATTTTCTTTATATTTTTTTCCACTTATCCTATGATTTTGAATCTGAAAATTTTTAAATGTTCAAAAGTATATAATCAAGAAATATACAAAAAAAGCGTTAAAAAAGGAAATATATAACTTATTTGGGAAAAAAGTTGGAGTCAAAAAGTTCAGATCAGAAAGAAAATTCAGGAAATACGATTATTAAAGAAGAAATTAGTTTAAATTTACGTTTATGGTTACCACTGTTCTATGTCATCTATTTTTGCTCTTTTTTAATCCCAAGTATAATTTTTATGACGTACATGATGCTTTTTTATTTACCTTATTTTTTGGAAATAAAAAATTTTATGTTTATTTTTACTAATTTACCTTCTCTCATTGCCTCCATAACTATACCATTTGTTATTATAATATGCTATTTAATACATTTGTTTATTGTAGCTCTAGTAACTCGCTGGTTTTGGAACTACTCGGAAAAAAAATCTCCTTCCAAATCAGGCATTATCCCTCGAAATATACCTAGTAAGACTTTAGATTTGTACCATTTCAAAAGTTTTATTATTAAATATCCCAAAAATGCTTTTTCTCGAGGTCCATTTCCCTGGTTGTTAAAATGGATGTATAACTTTGTAGGGACTAATAAAATAGGGAAAGGATCTGTCATTGAGGAACAACTTGCAGGGGATAGATTTGTAGAAGTTGGAGAAAATAGCTATATTGGGACAAATCCAGGTATCAGTTCACATGCAGTTGAGGGAATTTTTGGAAATATTTCTTTCGCAAAAGTGAAAATAGGAAATAACGTAACTGCCGCAGGATTTAATTGTTTTGCTCCTGGTGTGGACACCGGAAATAATTCTTGGTTGTTACCAATGACAGGAGCAACAAAATATAATATCTTAAAAGGGAACTCGTATTATTTTGGAGCTCCCCTCAGGAAAATCTTTAAGAAAAGGCTTATGGAATATTTACAAATTACAGAGAACGATCTGAAAAGAGCAGAAGAATTAAAACAAAATTTGAAGCTAAAATAAAAAAAAATTTCAAGGAAAGTAAAAATGAATGACCCACTAGCAAAATTTGACTCGAATAAGAAAAATAATGAAAAACCAGATTATATTATTGATTTTGTAACTACTAGTGCTATAAGTAAAATGGGTTATAAATTCCTTGCTTTATATATCCCTATTATGTGGGTTTCCGGATATATGGCATTAACTGTTTTCTTTGATGTCTCGAGATTAATTAATAATTGGATAATTACTATGTTTCTTATACCTGTATGGTTGTTTGTATTATATTTTATTTTTGTATTTGGTATTGCCATCTTCACAAAAGCATTCCTTCTAATAATAAATATGGTTCATAAACCTAAAGAAGGTGTTTTCAGGGCTGAAGAGGGCGATCTAGATTATGAATTTTGGAGAGTACGTGTAGAACTAAAAAAGCTAGCCCTTTGGTTTATGAGTAATGGACCTTTACCCTGGATTGTAATGTGGGGTTTTAGATGGATGGGTATCCATGTTGATTTTTCTAGTCATATGCAAGATGCCTGGGCGAGTGGGGGATTCATTAAATTTGGTCGAAATGTAACTGTAGGGCAAGGTGCTGTTGTGATGGGGTCAATGGTTGTTGGAAAGTATCTAATAATTAAAACTGTAATCCTTGGTGATTATACAGTTGTTGGAGGTGTTTCAAATATAGCGCCAGGTACGAAAATGGGTAAAGAATCTGTAATTGGCACATTCAGCACGACTATTCCTAATCAATTGATAGAAGCAGGTTGGATTTATTTAGGTCAATTTGCCAAGAAATTAAAACCAAACAAGTATGCTGAACAAAATCGTGAAGTAATTTATGAAAAGCATGTAGATGAAGAAATTAAGTATCAAATTAAACAAGAAGTAAATATTGATGAAGATAAAAAAGAACTTCTAAATAATAATAATAAGGAGAAATAAGATATCATGTCAGTACCTGCAAGTTTAAAATGTGGACCACATACAACATTACTTTTAGTTAAAAAGAGATACTTAATTTTTTATATATTTCTTATTTGGATTAGTATATTTTCAATTCAATTTGAATTTTGGTTGCTATGGAAACTCTATGAGCCTAGGTTTATACATTTTTTAGTTCTTTTACCACTTTTGATTTTTGTAATGTATATAACATCCATCGCGGTCTCATTAATATTTGCTAAAATCTTTCTGGTTATTATTAATGTAATTCATAAACCTCGAGAAGGCGTGTTTCTTAGAGATCCTTCTGATAAGGATTATCGATATTGGTGCTTAAGAAGTGTTATAAAAAAATGGCCATTATGGTTATCTCACAAATTTCCCTTCCCATTTATGGATAATATATGTTTAAAATTATTTGGGATTAAAACAAAATATTCAAATTCTCTCTTTGAGGGTTTTATTGATACAGAATTCATAGATTTTGGTAAAAGCGTGACAATTGGCCAATCGGCTCTTATCCAATCAGCAATTATAATCGGAAATTTATTTATATTAAGAAAAACCGTTTTAGAGGATAATGTAATGGTCGGTGCTCATAGTGTAGTAATGCCAGGAACCCATATCAAAAAGAATTCTATTCTAGCAGGGAGTTCGATGACTACTGTAGGTCAAGTATTAGATGAGAACTTTATTTATGTAGGAGCCCCCGCAAAGAAATTCAAAAAGAATGTATTCTTTGAAGATGGTTTAGAAGATATAATTGAAAGGCAGTTTAAAGAACGAGCAATCTCAACTGCCCAGTATGAAGATTTATATACTGTAAGAAAAGACAAAGACACAAAAATCAAATGATATAACCATATCTTCTAATTTTTCACTAATTACAAATAATTGTGATTTAAATGAAAGTTGGATATATTCAAACATCTCCCATTTTTGGTGAAAAAGAAATAAATTTTGATCAAGTTACAGAACTCACTTTCAAAGTAAAAGCAGATTTACTAGTTTTACCTGAATTGTTTGCTACAGGTTATACATTTATTTCTAAAAAGGAAGCGGAATCATTATCGGAAGGATTAGACGGACAGACTGCTGAATTTTTAAAGAGTCTATCTAAAAAAACATCGGCTACTATAGTTGGAGGGTTTATAGAAAAAGAAAAAGAGGATTTATATAATTCTGCTATGATAATATCTGATTCAGAGTTGTTGGGAGTGTATCGAAAACTTCACTTATATTATAAAGAAAAATTATGGTTTGCTCCCGGTAACAGACCATTAAAAGTATATGAAATTAATGGAGTCAACATAGGCATAATGATATGCTTTGATTGGTTCTTTCCTGAAACTGCTCGATCTCTAACTCTTCTTGGGACCGATATCATTGCTCATCCAGCAAATTTAGTACTTCCATATTGCCAAAAAGCAATGACTACACGATGTTTGGAAAATAGAGTTTATGGTTTAACAGCTAACCGAATTGGACGAGAGATAAGGGGCGAGGATAATTTTAATTTCACAGGGGAGAGTCAAATTACTTCATATGACGGAAAGGTCTTATCATCAGCCCCCTTAGATAAAGTATCTGTGGATCTTGTAGAAATTGATATAGAAAAAGCTAGAGATAAGAAACTGAATAAATTCAATGATATTATTAATGATAGAAGAAAGGAATTTTACTTAAGGTAAATGGAATTACTCTTAATTTATACTATTCCATATCCACCAGTAACACCATCTTTGAAAATTGGTAATTTTGGTGGGTAAAACGTGAATAATATAAAAAGAAATCCTAACCCTACAAAAAGTATCCAAGAAAGCATATTAGTCCATTGTGGTAATTTTGAGCTACTCATTAATTTATAGCTTACAATTTGTCCAAAAATAACTCCTAAGATAAAACTTAGAATATCAATAAATAAAATTTCTTCCCCAATAATAGCAGTATAGGAATAAAATATTACGATAATTGTCGCTATAATAGTTAGAGCTGCCAATAATTTAGCTATTCCTAAATTTTTAGCCTCATCTTTTATAAATCGATATTCAATTAGAGAAAAAAATACTAAAGGCCAATAACCTAACTTTAAATGCTCCCAAACACTTTCATTTACAGGTGCGATTCCAGCGATAATTAAATTTTCACCAGATAATTCAAAAATAAAATGAAAAAATGAACCGACTAGAATAATAAAAACCATTCCGATTATTTCCCACTTATAAATTTCTTTACTCAAAATTTCTCATCTTAATCAATAATTATGATTCAAACTTAACCTCGATAAATAAAGAAATCTTTAAAATGATTTTGCTTATCGTTTATAATATTTTTTTAATTGAATTCTGTATTTTATTGTTAAACTCTAGTTATAATTTATTAAAACTAAGTTTTTTAATTTACAATTTAGAAATTTAATAAGAATTAGGAAAAAATGAATCTTTTAGCATTAAAAAATGAAAATAGGGTATCCTTGCATTAATCTAACTTTAGATTGTCGGAGTAACCATACGTTCAGATTAAAAAATTACTCAAAAGAAAGACTTGAAAGCACAATAGAAGCAAATTTAAATTGCCTACAAAAGATTTTAGAATTTAATAAAGATAACAAAATTTTATTCTTTCGAATTACTTCTGATTTAATTCCGTTTGCTTCTCATCCTATTTTAGATTTTGAATGGAAAAAGCATTTTAAAACTGCTTTTGAAGATTTAGGCGCTTTTATAAGAAAAAATAAAATGAGAATTACTATGCATCCAGGTCAATATACGGTCTTAAATTCAATCAATGAAAAAGTTTATGAAAGTAGTCTAAAAGAATTATTTTATCACGTGGACGTATTAGACTTAATTAATCTCGATTATTCTGCTAAAATTCAAATCCATGTAGGAGGAGTTTATGGAGATAAAAAAGCGAGCATGGAGCGTTTTATCAATAGATATTTTAGACTTGATAATAAGATAAAAAATCGTTTAGTTATTGAAAATGATGATAAGAATTATACCCTTAGCGATTGCTTAAAAATAAACGAAAAAGCAAGCATACCAATTATCTTCGATGTCTATCACCATCAATGTAATAATTTAGGAGAGCAGATCAAGGAAGCTTTTAAAAGAGTTTCAGATACATGGAAAGAAAAAGATGGAATCCCAATCATTCATTATAGTTCTGAACATCCTATTAAAAAAAGACCTAGTCATGCTGATACCATAGATCTAATTCATTTTAAAAATTTTATTTACCTCACAAGAGATTTTGACTTTGACCTTATGCTGGAAATAAAAGATAAAGAAATTAGTGCATTGAAAGCATTAGAAATAATTTCTAATGACGCTAGATTTCTTCAAAATTAATTAGATCTCATTAAAATTAAGAAATATTTGTAAACAAATATAAATTTGAGGAAATTTTTTTTTAGTTACAGCAAAATCTCAAAAGATTAGAAATGTTGGTTAGATAAATGAAAACAATTAAACTACCAAAAATGAGTGAAAAGGAAATAAGAGAAGCAATTTATTCTCATAATTTATGTAGAATTGCATTCATTGATGATGATTTTCCTTATATCTCTCCTTTCCAATATGTTTGCATTGATAACACTTTATACTTTCATTTTACCGATTATGGCAAAAAGAAAGAGCTACTCTCAAAAAATCCCAATGTATGTGTTTCAATCGAAAATTTTGAACCTGATTTAAGCAGTTATTATTTTGTTTCGATGCAAGGGGTTTTAAAGATTATCAAAGATAAAGCGTTAAAACACAAAGTTATGAATAAGATGGTACAAATTGCTAGAGAGAATTTTTCTACCAATTTTCTTTCGGCTCATGGATTCAAAAAAAAAGGAGGATGGGATAATTTCAAAACTGAAGATCAAATTATCTATAAATTTGAAGTAGTCGGAAAATTAGTTGGACTCAAATCCTTTGAAGAAAGATAAGGATTTAATTTTATAATGCTCCTATGAGAATATCTCTTTTTGATATATTTATAAATTGTAATTTGATTTGGTAAAGTGTGGCTAACTTTAAAGAATAAAATCTCATTTTTTTTTATTTTATTCTTACCAAATCATTATTTTTTATTTATTTTTTCAAGAACTTGCAATATTTCATTGTTTTCTGGGATATCATGCATACTTTTCCCATAATAGGCGTATTGAATGATCCCTTTCTTGTCAATTACTAATAATCCCGGCATACGACCAAGTTTAATCCACCTTTTTTCTTGTTTTAACAGCGTAGCAACTTTTTTTGATTCATCATAAAAGACAGCGTACTTTTTTGCATATTTCTGTTCCATTTTTTTAGCATTTTTTTCATTATCAACTAAAATTGGATACAAAAATCCATCCAATTTTTCAAATTTTTCAAGGTCTCTTCTTAATCTAGCAGCATGCCATCGACAAAAAGGTCAATTGATATCTCTAAATAATACAATTATTACATTTTTTTTGTTTTCGAAATCTCTAATGTTGATCGTTTCACCTCTAGAATTTGGTAAACTAAACTCATAGATTTTAGTGCCTACTAAATTAAATTTATCTTTCATTTTGACTTCATTTTAATTTTTATTTATATTTTAAATAAAGAAGAAATAAATACAGCTTAATTATATAATCCTTAAAAATTATAAATTTAAAATAAAAATTTATTTTTTGGTGTGGAAATGGCTTTTGAAATTAATTGGATAGCAGTTATTGTAGTCGCATTAATATATTTTGCAATACATTTTTTTTGGTATTTTCCATTCGCATTCGGTAATTTATGGTTAAAATTAGTAGGAAAAGAAAGCGAACCTAAATCAAAGATTATAAGAGATACAATTATAATGATTCCAACAAGTTTCATTACCGTATTAATTATAGATGTAGTGATGATTTTAGCAGGTATAACCGAGATTGGTCCTGCACTGTTGCTAAATTTATTACTTTGGATAGGTTTTGTAGCCACGATAGGACTAAATCAAACTAATTTTAATGATAGAGGTTTAAAACTGTTTCTATTGGAATATATCTTTTATCTTATTGGATTTTTGGTTGCTGGAAGTATTTTGGTAGTCTGGAAATAAATTAAAAATTTCAATTTTTTTTTTAATTAATTTTAAGTGTTAAGGTTCGAAAACATATAAGATTTTCTTAATTGAACTCTAGTTATTTTATAATACTCTTATAAGATGTGGACAAATCTTTTCATGAAATTATAAATATGATTTGGTCAAGTGTGGCTAACTTTTATGAATAAAATTCAAAAATTTATTCTATTTTATTCATACCAAATCGTTTTAATTATTCAAGCTCTCAAGCACTTCAAATAAATCTTCATTCTCCGGGATATCAGCCATAGAATCACTATAATATGCATATCTTATAATCCCTTGTTTATCTATAATAAGGAGCGCTGGCATTCTCCCCAATTTTAAAGGCTTTACTTCTTGCTTTAACATTTTATTTACCTTTTTTTTATCATCATAAAATATAGCATACTCTTTTGCAAAATTCGATTCAAAAATTTTCGCATTTTCAAGGTCATCTGGTAAGATTGCATATAGTTCAGCATTAAGTTCTCTAAATTTTTCATAATCATTTCCTAATTTTTCTGAATGAGCCTTAGCATAGGGTCAACTTTTACTCCTGAATAGCACAATCACTACATTTTTTTCACCCTCAAATTCACGGATATTTCTAGTTTCGCCTCTAGAATTTGACAGGGAAAATTCCTTGATTTTTTTTTCTACTAAATTAAATTTATCTTTCACTTAGAGTTCACTTAGGTATTTTAGTTATAATTTAAATAAATAAGAAATAAATATTGCTTAATTATATTCCTATTAAAATATATTAAAATGATAAATTGTGGTTTAAAATGGCTATTGAAATTAATTGGTTAGCAGTTACTATTGTCGCTCTGATTTATTTTGCCATACATTTTTTTTGGTATTTTCCTTCTGCATTCGGAAATCTCTGGCTTAAATTAGTTGGTAAAGAAGGTGAGCCCAAATCTAAAATTATAAAAGAAACAATAATTATGATTCCATTAAGTTTTATTACAGTACTTGTAATTGATGTTGTTATGATCTTAATAGGATTATCAGAGATTGGTCCCGCTTTATTACTCAGTTTATTGCTTTGGATTGGATTTGTCGCAACTATAGGTATAAATCAGTCGAATTTTAACGATAGAGGTATGAAACTATTTCTTTTAGAATATATCGTTTATCTTATTGCATTTTTAATTGCGGGAAGTATTTTAGTAATTTGGAAATAAATTTAAAATATCAAATTTTTTCTTTTTTAATTAATTGGGGTTGTTCAGGTTTAATAACATATAAAGACCATTTTTTAAGAATTCCCTTTGGAATTTTGCCATTTCTAACTCTCATTAACATCTCATCGCGGTGGGCTAGAAAATCTACGGGATTACCATTGATTAACTGAAAATGGATAATTTGGTCTTTAATTGCTTGATGTATTTCATCAAATTCTGGATATTTTAAGATAAATTTTCTCACACTGCGTTCATCTGAGCAAATTGTATTTTTACTTGAAGGTATGATTAGTTTCCACTTAATTTTCTCTTTTTCAATAAATTTAATTAATATTAAGGAATCACTTGTAAAATTACATTGTTCTTTCAAACGATTTAATAGAACACGCGGTTCAACTATTTCAAAATCAGTTAACGAAAAGTAATCTCCGGCGTAGATAGTATAGTTTGAGTTAATTTTAATTTGATTTGATATCTTAATAGGATATTTTAATTGGAATTGTGATCTTAAAATTTTCCCATCAATTTGAGGAATTGCTTCTTTGTTCTTAACAGAGATAATATCTCCTGTATCAATATTGATTAGAACTCTTGAATTATTCAATCTAGATACAAGAAGCTTACCAAGTTTATTTTTACTTCTAGATATTAATTCCTTCTTACCTTTACTCTCAATAACAGGCAATGTTAAAGGAAAAACATACATTCTATTTAAACGTGAAATTTCAAAATTTCCTTTATTGATACTTGCCGCAAAAGGTCCGATCTCAGAGGATACATAGAGATTTGTGAATTTTTCTTTACCTGTCTCCCATTTCATCAATGTACGAATTAATTCCCAGTCTGATTTAGAAAGAGAACTAATACTAAAAATCAATGTAGCCTTAGATAATTTTTCTGACAATTTTTCTTGAATTTCTCTTGCTACAGAACTCAAGCCTTTTTTTTTAATTTTATTTAAAAAACTCTCTAAGATTGAATTATTAACCGAATCTATTGAATTGAGAGATTTCTTTAAGCCAGTTTGTAATCTATTTATATCAGCCCAACCCAGAATTGTTATAGCAGGAGCAGAAATAACTGCAATATTTTCCATAAGTAAAATCTTAGATATAATTTCTAAATTCTTTGAATTTCTATATTCATAGAATGTATATGAATAAGGTTTAACAACAGAAAGCATAATTCTCTGAGAAAATTCTGAAGAATATAATGAAATATGGGTAGTATCTTCACTTCTCCTAATTCCATCAAATTCCAATCTAGATGGTATAAAAATAATTGCTGATGACTTAGTATCCAAACCACTTGATTCAAAAATAGCTTGCATTCCTGGAGCCCATTGCCTTTCAATAATATCTCTAGACATATGAAACCATTTTAAATTGGATAATTTATTATCTGTTGTTCCAGAAGTATGGCAAAAAATTGGAGGATCTTTATCCTGCCATGTAACTAAAAAAGAATTTAGATCGATTGAAAAACTTCTGGAATCCGTTTTTTCCTCTTTAATTCTTTCTAAAACATTTTCAATCGAAAATAATCCAGAAAGTTTCAGTGCAAGCTCTTCATATTCTTCCTTAGAACCTATTTCAAGCCAACTTTTCCAGTTAAGAGATTTGATATTAGAGAATTTTTTAGTAAAGATCTCTTGAACTTCAAAATCAAAATCAAAAGATTTCAAGATAATCTCCTAAATGATCATTTTTATAATAATTAAACTAATGATTCAACTTAACAAAAACTCTTTATTGCAATTCATTTCCACTTTTGTCTTAGAAATGGTATAATTAGCTAAAAAAAATTATTTTAATTTTTTCTTTATAGTTAAAGCTGTTAATACACCGATGGCACTAATAAAGAACAATATGGAAAAACCATGAATTGTCGGTTCTTCTTTTCCTTGTAAGATACTTATCAGAAGTTTATTCTTACTATACTACTTCCAATATTAAAGGTGGATGTCCTTAATATTAACCTTTCTTATAATTAAACACTAAATCTCTGTATTTTAATGTAAAAATATATTGAAAGTAAAGCGATAGAAAAAAAAAAAAATTTAAGCTAATTATTGGTTTAATTTAGGATAAAAAAAAAATAATGATGAATTACAATTTGAATTTATGGATATTTCGGCATTTTTCAAGAATTATTAGAGAAAGTATACTAATCAAAGTAAAAAGGAGGTAGTAATTTCCAAATGGAATTGCTCCTCCTTTCGATGTAACATCTTTTATCCGCTGAGCGTAAATGTCGTAGTCTGCACCACTTCTAAGATCTTCCCAGATGATGATTGCGTCACCTGTTCCGTCGCTGCAAATTTGCGGGTATGCTTGGGTATTGCTTTCCGTGCATATGGGTTTCCCATTAGACGTCCATTGTGTATTTCCATTAGCACTAACTTTCTGAGCGTAAATATCCCTAATTGAGTATCTACCATCTGTCCAAGTAATGATTGCACCCCCATTTTCGTCACTACAAATTTGATGATCAACTTGCCTTCCATCTGCTGTACATATAGCTATGCCATTGACAGTCCATTGTACATTTCCAGTTGAATCAACTCTCTGAGCATAGATATCCATATCCATGCCATAACCGTTCCATGAGATAATCGCTCCTCCTCCTCCATCACTACAGATTTGGGGGACAAATATTCGGGGGAATCCGTCAATATTCGTGCATATAGCTATTCCATCGGTAGTCCATTGTACATTCCCGGATGAGTCTACTTTCTGGGCGTAAATATCACCTGACGGATTAATTCTATAATCTGACCATGTTATGATTGCCCCCCCTGCTCCATCAGCAGATATTTGATAATACAATTGTTCATTATTTGCCGTACATATAGCTGTACCATTACTTGCCCATTGCACAACTCCATCTGAATCAACCCTTTGGGCGTAAATATCTTCATCTAATTCGCTTCTAAAATCATCCCATGCAATAATCGCCCCTCCTGCTCCGTCACTGCATATTTGAGGGGCTAATTGGATAAAATCTGCTATATGTATAGCTATACCATTGATGACCCATTGCACATCTCCAGTTGCATTAACTTTTTGTGTGTAGATATTATCACTACCTCCTCTAGTATCCAACCATGTTATAATTGCTCCCCCTGCCCCATCACTGCATATCTGAGGTCCAGATTGGAACTCAGGTGCTGTACAAATTGCTGTTCCGTTAAGCGTCCATTGAATATTTCCATCTGAATCAACCCTCTGAGCGTAAATATCTAATTCCGAGCTTCTATCATCTACCCAAGTAATGATTGCTCCCCCTGCCCCATCACTACATATTTGAGGATCCTCTTGGTCATTGTCTGCGGTACAGATGGCTGTTCCGTTAGGTGTCCATTGAATATTTCCATCTGAATCAACCCTCTGAGCGTAAATATCTAATTCCGAGCTTCTATCATCTACCCAAGTAATGATTGCTCCCCCTGCCCCATCACTACATATTTGAGGGAAATTTTGGTTATCTTCCGCTGTACATATGGCCATACCATTAGGTGTCCATAAAGTCTCAAATGATAATTGAGGTATCTCAATGTTAGTTACACTTGATTCTCCAATAGTTTGATTTTTAGTTGCAAAAGATCTATTTATAAAAAATACTGTTGAAATTACAACTATTATTAATATTAAGATTTTAAAATTTTTTTTCTTCAAGATTTCTCATCCTCTACAATGAATATTGAAATATTACTAAATTGTAGATTTCAAACTATATAGGATAGCTTTTTTTATAAAGATATTGATAAATATTACTTTTACCGGACCCACAGGACAAATTAGCCAGACGGGATGGAATAAGCGAGAAAATGGAGCTGTTACTCTCAAATTTTATGTGAACAATTCATTAGGGTTTGAGACTTCTGCGGAAAATATCGTGATAAAGGATGTGGTTAAGCAACCATCACCTGAAATTCTTGGTTATGATGTGTACATACTTTTAGAGGTGGTGGGTGTCATAGCTTTCATCTTAATAAGAAAGAGAAATAAATCTTAATTTTATTTTTTTCTTTATTTTTTAATTTTTTTTTATTTCTGAAAGTAATCAATAATATCTATCTAATGTATCTGGATCCAAAGGGTATTGGAGTCCATTTTTATTTAAAAATTCTAAAGATTCAACTTATTATAGCAAATATCATTAATTACTATCAGAGTTTTTTAGAAACAAATACTTAATTAGTAAATATATCTGAAAATTGTTAATATAAAAAACGTATTATATGCCTAAAGTAAAAGAAAAAGTAAGTTCAAGTCTTTCGATCAAGAATATAATAAAAGAAGATGTCCAGTTTCAATATTTCTGGTATTTAATTATTTTTTTTACTATTTATTTAATATCTTATTTGGTTCCAGTAATAATCTTCATGACATACGTATTGTTTTATTTTTTACCTTACTTTTTAGAAACAACAAATTTTCTTTCACTTTTTATCAATTTAAAACCTCTTTTGGCATTAATATCTATGCCATTGGTCATAATCGGATGCTACTTAATTCGCTTATTTTTCATTGCTCTAATTGCTCGATGGTTTTGGGGTCTAACAGAAAAAAGATCTCCTTCGAAATCAGGGATAATACCTAGAAATTTCCCGAGTAAAACATTAAATTATTATCATATAAAATCTTTTCTGATGAAATACCCTAAAAATACTTTCACTAAAGGTCTTTTTCCATGGTTGCTGCCTTGGCTTTATAATTTCATAAAATCAAGCCAAATTGGGAAAGGTACAACATTAGAAGAATCTATAGTTAATGATAGGTTTCTCGAGATTGGCAAAAATTGCTATATTGGAGTAAATTCAGCTTTAGCGACCCATATGGTTGATGGAATCTTCGGTAATATTTCTTATTTTAAAGTAAAAGTAGGAGATAATGTCACAGCCGCAGCAATGAACCTAATTTCTTCAGGGACAGAAATATATGATAATTCTTATTTACTTCCTTTAGCTTCAGCCGCAAAACATAGTGTGATAAAAGGAAATGGTTATTATTTTTCACAAGGAGCAGTACCTCTCAGGAAAATATTTAAAAGAAGAATCAAGAATTATTTAAAAATAGATCCTGAAACTCTAGAACAATTAGAGGAATTTGATGATTCAATTGATGCCCCAATGTTAGAGTCGCAAAATTATAATGAAGATGATAAAGATTTATCGCTTAATTTCACAACGAGTAGTGCGATCAGTAGAGTTAATATAAAATTTTTAGCAGTATATATCCCAATATTCTGGTTCAGTGGATTTTTAGTTTCTATGCTTTTCTATATGTACACTTATTTTGTTACAAACTTATATTTAATGCTTTTATTTTT
>JAEOTZ010000041.1 GCA_016839585.1 Promethearchaeota archaeon | reverse complement strand
TTATGGGTGCATTAATTACAATTAATTTTCAAATTTTTGCTTCGATGGTTGATGTATTATCGTTTTTTGGCACTATAGATGAATTTATACCATATTTTCTTACTGGCATAGTGTTTACAGTTACCCACGTTATTGGAAATACTCTTGGATTTATTTTTATATTACCTGGATTAATTCAACTAACTTACAAAATGCTCGATTAGGTTAGAAGAAACACTTTAAAAAATAGCAAGTAAAGCTATTGTTGAGGGTAGCATCATAACTAATATTATAATGAGACAAATTATCAACCAAATCTTTCTTTTTTTTGGTTCTTCATTATTAGATTCAATTTCATTCTCATCTAAGTAATCTTCCAGATTTAACTACCTCATAATATCTAATATTGACAATTAATAGTATTTATTATAAATATAAAAGGAGATGTTTTATTTTATAGTTGAAAGAAGAATTACTTTACCGCCAGCAGCCTCTACTTTTTCAATCGCACTTTTTGAGGCTTTATTAACTGTAACATTTATTGATTTTTTAATTTGTCCTCGTCCTAATATTTTTTGGATATTTATACCATTTAAATTAATAGCATATTTATTTCCAGTTTTTGATGCTTTATTATTTAAAACAAGGTTTTCGATCTGATTATCTAGATCTCTAATATTTAGAGTATTTACTTGGTAGATACGAACTAAATCTTGTGGTCTTTTAAATCCTTTTTTCCCCATATTCCAATCAGGATCCGGAAATCCTAATTCTTTTTGTTTTAGGTAATAACTCTTTTTACTTTTTTTCCATTGAGTTGTTTTACCTCTTCCTGCGCGTTGTCCTGTTTTCCTGTGTTGCCCTACTCTGCCATAACCCTGAGTACGGGTTCCTCTTTTTTTACGTATTTTTCTTGGAAACTTTCTCATATGTATCATTCACCATCTATAACATCTTATGGATTAATTCATTAATATATATACCCACATTTCCGAGAGTTCCTCCTTCCTTATAATGTTTTTTAATGGATCCGCGATATCCTTTTCTTGGAGGGTGTAAACGGAACACAGGTTTGATTTTATATATCTCTTTCTCTCTATATTGTATTTCTCCATTTATTAATGCTTTTGCTAATTCTCTAATAGTCTTGTATTTTGTTAAATTTTTAATATGTTCATCTGTGAGTGTTTCATTTCCGATTACTCTTCCCCTAGCTCTTAATAATCGGATTAGGGTTTTTTCATCAATTTCTCCAAATGCAATATAATCTTTACATTTAACAAGCATACCCTTATAGGAAGGATTACCCCATACTAAAACTCCATGATTTACTTTATGCATTCTTAACATTTTTAACGTATCTAACATCTTTCTTCGCATACCAGGGTTTCCTCTAATCCTAATTGCAAAAAACAATTTAGGGACCTCTTCTGTTTCTTTAGGTTTAACTTTCTTTTTAGCCATAGCCATTTTCACACCACTCAAAATTTATAAATTAAAGTTAAGTTTATGAGCGTTTTTAAGGGCATCAAATGTTGCTTTAACAAGATTTTCGCTTGTTCTAGTATCACCATAAGTTTTACTCCAAATATCTTCAATTCCAGCTAATTTTAATACTTGTTTGACCTTATCAGCACATGCTAATCCTACTCCTACTGGAGCTGGCATTAGACGAATCCTCACTGAACCACATTTTCCTTCAATTCTAAAAGGGACACTATGAGTCCCACCACATCCACATTCTTTACTTCCACAACCTCTAAGTACAGGTACGACAGCGAGTTTCGCTTTATCTATTGCTTTCCTAATAGCTGGACCTACTTCTTTACTTTTAGCCGCACCAACACCAAGAAATCCATCAGCTCCTACAATTACAACTGCTTTAAATCTACTACGCTGACCGCTAGCGGTCATTTTTTGTATCATACGGATAGTTATTACTGATTCACTAAGCTGTGGGAGTAAAATATCAATAATTTCTTTCTCTTTTACTACAAGATTGTTTTGAAAAATCTTATCTAAAGTAATTAGCCCTTGTACCACTAATTCTCCAAGGCGAGTTTTAGGAGTCCATTCTTCATCAATATTTCTTAAACGACTCATTTCTATTCACTTTGTTAAGCTTTACTTTCAATAGTTTTTAATGCATTTGAAAACAATTGATTAATCTTTTGAGGATCAATTCCTTGTTTCTTTATATATCCTGAGAAGATTTGTTCATACTTTTCTGGGTCTTCTCTTTTTAATAGCTTTGCGTAATTCTCAATATGAGAACCTTTTATTCTTTCTTCTAAATTTTCTGGAAAAAATTCCTCCCGATATGGAATCCCAATACCAGCATCAATAATCCCCTTACAAGCAGCAAGTACTCGGTTTCTATGATAAAAAATACCTAAATCAAATATGCCTTCATTAATTTTTTTAGCTTTTGCTCTAAATCCTGCTAAATAACCAGTTAAGTAAGATGCTGGGAGGTTTCCTGTATTAGCATTCCATGCATATTTTGAAACCAATTCTTTAGAAAATGCGGAAACTAGAACTTTATCTCCACTCAATTTAGACTGTACAATTTGAACCATAAGATGATTATTTGAGGCTCTTATAACTACTCTTAACTTTCTTGATTTTAATAATTTTAATCTTTTATGATAATCTGTTTTTCCTTGAACTCTTCGTCGAAATCCTTTTCTATATCGCGGACCTTTTGCCATTTTTATCTACCTCTCCCCCTTCTTATTAATTCTCTTTCTTTAATATATCGATTTAATTGAGCAACACTAGTGAACATTCCACCTTTAGCATTTTTATATAATTTTCGATAGGTCGCGGTAGTGATTAGTTTACGATCTCTTAATTTTTTCAATTCTCGTCTAAGCGGACGAATTCGTTTAATCCAAGCTCTTTTTTTAGGAGTTCTGGCATACTTAGTACCTTTGCGTTTTCCTAATCCTCTTGCTCTACCTTTTTTCTTTCTCTCATGTCGTAGATTTTTTCGATATTTAGAAATTCCTTTTTTGTATTTCTTCTGTATGGCTCCTTCCTTTATAAGGTTGCGAATATCCTCCCTAGTAATAGCTAATTTAATATCCTCAATGAAATACGGATCAAAATATACTTTATTAATTCCACATTTAAGGATTTCTGCTGCGATTCTTTTCTGAGCATTTAAACTCAATTCAATTCACCTATATATTTTTCCTTTTAATCTATTCATCCATATCAAGAGCATCTTCTAATTCATCTACATCAATAAATTCTTCATCATCTAATTCAGATATTGGACTTCTAACCATCGATTCTAAAGCTTCAATTTCTTTTTGAGAAATACCAAGATTTAAAATTTTAAAACCCCTCTTTTGACAAAAATCAATGAGAGAAATCCTTTTTTTTGCACCTAGTTTGCTTGAAATTTTAACAGCATGCTTTTTTCTACTTAAATTTTTAAGATCATTTAATGAAGCAATTCTTACCTCTTCATATCCCGATGGATGTAAACCTCTAACTTTTTTTGGGCCTCTATAACCAATTGTTGGTGATTTAACACCTGATTTTGTCTTTTTACGCGTTTTTGAATCTATTCCTCTCGCTTTTCTCCAAGATTTTTTTACTCTTTTATATCGCCAAGATTCTACTCGGTTAAAGGCGGGTCTTTTCTTACCAATTTTTTCCCGAAGTTCCATTAATCTTTTATTTTCTACCATAAATAACACCTTATTTTATTTGCCATATGATTTCTTCTCCATGCATTTTTTTATATAAGTAAACGCCATCTTGAAAAACACGTGGATCTTTCTTTCGTATCCGACAAGCTCTTTTAATATTTGCAGCCACTTGACCTAAACTTTCCTTATCTGGCCCAATAAGATATACATCATCTCCTTCAACTTCTACTTTAACGTTATCGAGATAATTTGTAACTCTCGGAGCTCTTTCTCCTAGAAAATTTACAATATGCACCTCTTCTTTATCAGTTTTTACCTCTACTGTACAAGGAAAATGGGAGTAAGCTACTTTGCATACATATTTATAGTTGGTTTGTACTCCCATAATTAAATTATTAATAATGCTTACAATCGTTTTAATTAATGCTAGCGTTTCACGTTTAGGAAAATTTGTTGAAAATGTTACTTTATTGTCCTTTATTGCAACTTTAATACCTCTAACATGAGAAAAATCTTTTGTAATATCTCCATTAGGTCCTCTTACTCTAATTTGGTGACCACCTTCTAATGTGACTGTTACTCCCTTGGGAATCTCCACTTCTTCTTTAAAGAATGCTAATTTAACCATTTTTTAGTAACCTCTTAATTGATTTAATAAATATAGCATAAAGTGTGACCACCAATATTTTTTTCTTCTGCTTCTTTCATTGTCATAATACCTTGATTCGTTGTAAGAATAATTAATCCAAATCCGGGAGCAGGTAATAGCTTTCTCTCTAATGTTTCAAATTGAGAAGTTTTATAATTTAGACGTATTAACCCAGCACAATAATTAATTTTTCCTAATAATGCAATTTTAAATTTTCCTTGTCGTCCATCTTCATATCTCTCAAATTCTCCAATATATGCATATTTCTGGAATATTCTTAAAACTTGTTGTAGATTCTTAGAAGCAGGGCTAATTACAACTAGATTTTTCCGCGCTCTTTCCGCATTTTTAATTATATTCATCGAATCTGCTAATGTATTTGCCATTTTTTTTTACCTCTTCTATTCATACCTCTTGAATCCAATTTCCTTCCCTATTTCAAAAAAACACCTACGACAAATGTATAATCCATACCTTCGAATCACTCCTCTATGAGTGTGACATCTTCTACACTCTCGCTGACCCTTACCATAGTTTTTGCCCTGTGGAATACCTCTTCACCTTCATTTATTATATAAATTCAAGATCTAATACTTTAACGACGTTCACTCCAAAATTTTTTTCTAGAAAAAATTGAGCCTCCTCACGTGAAACATAATGATATTTTGGGACTTTAGCACGACTTTTCCTTCTAAATTTTACACGAATTCCTGGTCTTATTATTCTACCGCAAACATCAAGACCCCAAATACCTAAAGTACTTTCATATTCTATCCCAGGAATGGAGATATGTTCTTTTATTCCAAAACCAAAATTTCCATAATTATCAAAACTTTTCCTCAAAATTTTATTATTAGTAACTATTAATAGTCTTTGTAATAATTTCTCTGCCTCTTTACCCCTAACTGTTATTTTTGTTCCTATTGGACGACCTTTTCTTAAATTAAATTCTTTTACATTTTTTTTAGATATAGTTTTGATTGCTTTTTTACCTGTAATTGATTCTAATATTGTTACTGCTCGTTCTAACTCCTCACCTCCAGCTCCAACTCCTATATTTAGAACTAGTTTTTCTAAATATGGTCGTTTCATAGGATTTTCCCATTTTTTCTCATATTGTTTCAGCTGAGCTTTTTGGATTGTTTTTTTGGTTTTGGTTGACATTTAAAATCACACAATATTATATTAATTTTTTATATTTGGTAAATTAATTTCGGGTTGATCTTCACCAATAATAAACGTGTAATCATACAAGGTTTCTGTATGGCTTCCGTTATGTTCAATGGAAACCGTGCTTGCTTTAGGACCAAATTTTTTGGTAATATTTAAAATTTTTCCAATTTGTCCGATATTTTTTCCGGACATAATAATTGCTAAATTATTCTCTTTAAATTTTAAAACTTTAATAATTTCTTGCTCGGGGATGGAAATTTTTAAAACATCCATTCTTTTATAAATATCCTCTTTAGGATTTTTCGGATCATTAACCTTTATTAGTATATTTCTTCCATCATGAAGATTTAATTGAATATGACCACCTTTAATAGTTGTTTTTTGGATTATTCGGCACAATTTATATAGACTTTCCTCTTCTTTAATTTCATGTAATATTAAACCATAATGAGAATCTGGTAATACACGAAAATATTTATTCATTTTTTCGATAGAAAGAACATCCATTAACCCAACCGGAAATGCTTTATCTTTGACAACTTTTCCATCTACTTTAAAATATCCTAATCCAATAATTTTTTTCGCTTCTCTATAGCTATCTACAATTTTAAGAATATCTCTTATTATATGGAGAATTTGTAAACAAAATTTACTAGGATGAGGTCCTGGGGATGATTTTATGAAAAATTTACCATGTTTTCTTTTAATTTGTAAGAATGCTGGAGTATTTAATCTCTTTAATGTCTTCTTTTCTCCATGACGAGTCATAATTCCTTTTCTACCTCCTTCTCTTTTTTCGGAGCAGTTAATTCTTCCTCCCAAAATCCATATAATGCTTTTCTCTCAATCATTTTAGCGCGCCATGGATCCATTTTCTTTTCTTTTGTTAATTTTGTAATAACTAAATTTGAAATATGAATAGGAGGATTGAATGTTGTTCCATCTGTTTTCTCGAACTGGGCTTCTTTGATTTTTACCCGCTGATCTTTTGTAATTTCAAGCACAGATCCTTCAAAATCTTTAAACTCCCCCCGACATACTCTCACTTGGTCATCCACTCTAAGAGGAAGCCGCCTTATGCCATATTCATCACGCAAAAAATCGGCAAGTCGTGTACTAAGTAATTTTGATCTTTGATGATTTTTGTATTTGTATAAAGCTTTTCTTTGCTTACTTGGTTTTTTTGATTCAATTTTCACTTTTACCACTCTAATACTGATATTAAATAATTAATGATGATATTGATGCTAATCTTGGAAACATTTCAGCAGCTTCTCTTGCAATTGGTCCTCTAATTTCTGTACCTCTTGGATCGCCTTCCTTAGATATTAAAACACCTGCATTATCTTCAAAACACAATCGTGTTCCATCTAAGCGCCTATAAATCATTCTTTGTCGTACGATAACAGCTTTTAAAATATTTCCGCGCATTTCAGGTTTTCCTTTCTTAATTGTAACCGTACATACACTCCCAATGGTTGCTTTAGGTAATCTTCTTAATCTTGTTTTACTATGGTCAACATTAATAATTTGAGCAATTTTTGCTCCAGAATTATCCGTAATGAGAATCTTAGA
The DNA here is from genome assembly GCA_016839585.1 of Promethearchaeota archaeon. Lineage (GTDB taxonomy): Archaea > Asgardarchaeota > Lokiarchaeia > Sigyniarchaeales > SOKP01 > Loki-b32. The sequence goes on along the minus strand of JAEOTZ010000041.1, from coordinate 62,692 downwards.
GCCATTGCACAACCCATAACTCGTTCTTGGCTTAACGACTCTTTTACTACCTAATTTTCTTCTTGTTCCCATTTACATCGCCGTACTTGAAAGTTTTTCTAATACAATAAATGCTTTGGTTTTTGATATTTTACGAGATTCACCTACTCTTACAATATCCCCAATTTGAACCTCGTTATTTAAACATTCTGGTAAATGACATGCAAGTCGTGAATTACGACGTTCATAACGTTGATATTTTCTTACAAATTGAAGATAATCTTGTCTTATAATTACGGTATTTCTTGATCTTTTACTTACTATAACTCCTTTGGTAATTTTTCCTCTTATACGAGTAGTACCATGAAATGGACAACATTTATCATTGCATTCGCTTACTTTGGGAGGACTTACTCCAGGAATACCAATATTTCGTGCACTCATTTTATTTCTTCAACCATTTTTTCTTTTTTAAACTTCTTAATCTATTTACCGGAATTCCAACAATCTTAGATCCGTTCACTTCCAAAATTCCATCTACTATTTTAAACCTAAATATATGATCTTTTTTTATATATTTTTTAATCACATTATTTTTTTGTGTTATTAACATATTTCTTGTTTCATCAATCACAACACCAACATCCGAAAAATCTGCGTCATTTGGTTTTGATTTGGGTTTTATATATACATATAGACCAATTAAATCATGATATATTAGATATTTTGGATTAATAGTCATTTTTCTTCATTTATTACGGTTAGTATTCTAGCTATTTGCTTTCTTAACATTTTTGCTTTTGCGGGGTTATCAGAAAGACCACCACCAGTTTGGGAGGAGTATAACATCATTAATTGCTCTCTTAAATCAATTAATGCTCTTTCCCTTTCCCGATCATCCATCTCTCGAACTTTATTGGCAGTTATGATATCCATATCTTACCACAATTTTGTATTTTTATTTTAATTATTTTTCTTTTTCAGCCATTTTATTTGGCTCTAAAGAAATCTCAGAAATATCTTCTTCATCCACTTCATCGAGCAATGCTTTATCATCCTCACTTAGAACTCCCTCTTCTTCCACCATTTCATAGTCTTTTTTCAATTTTTTCTCTGCTCTTGTTTTGGTTAACTCTGCTGCCTTTTTTGTCTGAGCTTGTGCTAGGAGTTCCTCTTTAATTGTAATGTCATCCCCCATTTTAGTATCGGCTCGCATTACTTTTACAATTACTCCTAAAACTCCTGATTTTTGAATACATTGAGCAATTCCTTTATCTACCCCTTCTTGAGCGGATTGTCCCGATTTTGACATGGTTCCAGCGCGAAATATTTGCGTACGTGCGCGTTGTGAAGTCACTTTACCTGATATAATTATTTCCACACCCTTTGCACCAGCATCCATTACTTTGCGGAGGATGTAGTAACCTGCTCTTCTATAATGCCTTCCTCTATCGAGACTGTATGCAAGCCTTTCAGCCATAATTTGTGCGTCTAAATCAGGCTGTTCTACTTCTTCCACTTCTATTTGTGGCATTTCTAATCCAAATTTTTCTTGAAGAACATCTGTAATTTCTTGAATTCGTTTTCCTCCTTTACCAATTACTAATCCCGGTCTTGATGTCTTTAACGTAATACGAACTCCAAGGGGAGTCTTTTGAATGTCAACGCCTGCAAATCCAGCGCGAACTAATTCAGAACGTAAATATTCATTTATTTGCATTAATTTGATACCCTGCTCGATTTCACTTTAGGAAAGTCTTGCTTTACCTAATGAAGTGTTTAGCAAGCGGCATCAGTATTCACCAACCATCTTGTTCTTTATCACCAATTATGTGTGTGTTTTTTTAATTTTAATAATTCATACCTAACTAGGAAATTCATAGATTACAATTTCAACATGGCTTAAATGCTTAAATCTGGCAGTTGATCGACCCTGAGCTCGTGGCATATACCTTTTTATTATTCTTCCCCTATGTGTTGCCGCATGGATTATTCTGCATAATTCTGTGTCTAAACCTTTATATTCGGCATTTGATTCAACAGAGGCAAGAATCTCGTAAATCCTAGCTGCTGCTTTCTGAGGATATCTTCCAGCGTACCATTTAAATTGTTTTAGATCTTTTTTATGAGCAAGTTTTTTCTTATGTCTTCTGAAGGGGACTGATTGCTTTAATTGAATTACATCTTCTAAAAAAGTTTTAGCTCGATCGATCTTCATACCTTTTATTACAGCACAGATTTCTCTAGCCTGTTTAGGTTTAATTCGTAGATCTCTACCTGCTGCTTTTGCCAATCTTTCGGCATCATATTTCTGTTCTATGAAAGAATAACCCCAATTAGGCATTTAATATCATCCTTCTTATTTAATTCATTACTAAAATAATTATTATTTTAAAGGAACATATTTACTTGAACGTGTGGCTCCTATTCCAGGACTGCCATGCTGAACTCGCCTTCTTGTTAATGAAAATTCTCCAAGATAATGTCCAATCATATCTGGTAAGATATCAACGATTTCAAATTCTTTTCCGTTGTAAACACCGATCTTAAGTCCAACCATCTCAGGGAAAATAATCATATCACGGATGTGTGTTCTTGTAATTAAATCTTTACCTCTTTTCTTAGCACGATAAGCCCTTCTTAATCTTTCGAGCAATTTTTTTTGTCTTGGCGGTAATCCTCTACGTAATGATCGTCGTGCTCTTGCTGGTAATAATTGAATAAATTGGTCCATGTTCATCTTCTTTAATTCATCTAGTGTGTAGCCTCGATATTGAAATTGCAATTTCCTTCTTTCTTCTTCTAAATCTAACTCTTCCTCTAACTCTTCCTCAATTTCTTCATCAGAGATATCTTCTTTTTCATTTTTTTCCAATTCTTCTTCATTAAATTGTTCATCCGGAGCCATTTTTAAACCAATCTGCTTGTTCCATTTATTATATTATGTAATTTTTTTTTATAATTTTATTCATTACGGTGAGGTTTTTAGTAATATATCAAATTTTAATTTTATTAAAAAGAGATATAAATCTAAGAAAAAACATAAAACTTATAAGTCTTAGATACGAATTTGAAAGATTTTTTGTTTATCTTCAAATCTTAAATTTTATCGAATATTCTAATTGCTCTTTTTCAAAATAGGCATAATGATTATGTATAATTATTTGGGTTAAACACTCTTGAAATGTCTTCCTCGTTAAAATTTCCACTCCATTGCTCTTTTAAAATGACAAATTTTTTTTTATTTGGATTAATAACTGTGTGGAATGTGTTTATAGGAATTTTAAATTTAGTACCGCTTTTTACATAATAATAAACCGTATTTCCATTTAGAATAATTGGATTACCATCTAAAATTTCCCATAACTCATTCCTATACTTATGTATTTGAATTGAAAGCCCATATTCTGGTCGAACAAAAATTAAATTATGATCTGGATACGTAAATTTAAAACTGTACCACTTAGGAAGTGTAATAATATATCCTTTAGGGATTTTATATTTTCTTTTAAAAAACTCAGCTTTAAAATTTATTTTTTCTGAATCCTCATACTTATAAGGATCATAAATAACTTGGTGATTAGAAATATCCCTACTATAGGTGATCTCAATAGGATTTTCTTCTTTATTTATGATCATATAGTGATTTTCTGGTTTTATAATTAAAATAGAACTCAAATTATTTTCAGTAATAAAAGATGAACCATTAATAATGTACACTTTTTTAATGTTGTTTTTTTTAAAGGAGATTCTTAATTCTTGAGAACCATTTTTTCTCAATGATGTACTTCTTTCTGGGAAAATTTTTTTTTTTTTCATATTAAATCTCTCTTTAATAAAGATTAATCTTCAAATTTTTTATTTTTTCTTCAATTTCATTTAAATAGGGCATTGATTCTTGAGCTCCTTTTCTAGTAACAGCAATAGATGCTGCTACTGTTGCATATTTAACTGCTTTAACAATAGTTTCACCTTTACTCAATTTACTTGCTAAAACTCCAATGAAACAATCTCCAGCTCCAACTGTATCTACTGCCTTAACTTTAGGAGCTGAAATGTCAATAATCTTATCTTTTTCTCCATCATAAATAACACAACCTTTCTTACCAAGTGTAGTAATGATAATTTTTAGACCTAAATTGTATATATCTTTAGAAGCTTGAAGAATTTTTTGCTTTCCTTCACCAGATAGACCTTTTAACTCTAAAAGTGAATATAAACGAAATAATTCTCCTTCATTCGGGATGATTATATCTATATTCTTTAAAATACTGAGAGGAATGGGTTTTAATGGGGCAGGATTTAATATTTTTATTACATCACCTTTAGAAGCTATATTAAATATTTCAATGATAGTTTCAATTGGAATCTCCATTTGAACCACTAACGATTTAGCATTTTTAATTATATTTGCTTTTAATTTGATTTCTTCTGGAGTTAATTTGAAATTTGCTCCTGGAGCTACACTTATCATATTTTCTCCATTCTCATCAATGATTATGAACGCTACACCGCTATGTTCTTGTGGATCTCTAAAAATATGTTCTGTATTAATACCCTCAGCAGTTAATCGCGATATCATTTGTTCACCAAAGGTATCAATTCCAATTTTTCCTATGAAAATTGTACTTGCCCCGGATCTAACGGAAGCAACTGCCTGATTAGCTCCTTTGCCACCTAAAAATTGCTTAAACGTCCCGCCAGTAACGGTTTCGCCCGGATTTGGGAATTGCTTAGAATAAATATTTAAATCCATATTACTAGAACCAATTATAATGACATAACCATCTTTTTTAGACATAATATTAATTTGATATTCAGATTCTATTAAGATTTTAATTATTTCTATATAGTCTAATTATGGATCATCATAATATTTTATTTATGATCATATAGTTTTGATCGAATGGTTTTAATTAAATAAATTTTTAAAATATAATATTAAGCAAATTAATCTGCTTAAAATAATAAAGTGTAAAGCAATTAAATAAAAAATACAAAAACATTTCCTAAAGGTTATTAATATGGCTAAAGATAAAGTGATTGGAGCTATTGTGATGATTATCGGGATTCTAATCGCTATCGTCTACACAATGGGTTCTATCTTAGATCTCTTATTTACAACAATTTGGGCTCCTTCCAGTGGTGAGTGGGATGAATGGACTCACCTTTTTGATATAGATTGGTTAGATTGGAGATTATTCGTGGTTGCTCCCATGTGGCTCCTGATTATCCTAATCGCGATTATCGCAATCTGGATTGGATACTCAATGCTTACAACCCCAGCGCCGGTCCCATTAGAGGAGTTGGAGGAGGAATTGGCAGCAGAAGAAGAGAGCGAAGAATAAAATATAACAAAATTTTATTTTTTTTTATTTTTCAAATTTAAATCTTTAAGATTTAATATTGTTTATTATTCATTTGAGAACAACCAATCTAAAAATTGAGTAATCATCTTTTTCTTCAGTATTTTAATACTAATTAAAGAACTTAATTACAAGATTAGTTCATTTTCTTATCAAATAAAATTTTTTTTCAGAATTTAAGCTGAATATTAAAAATACTAAGATTCTTCTAAAAAATAGGCAAATATTGTTCCATTATCATGGCAAGCGATTATAATGTTAAGATTTAAACAATATTTTACAGCATTCAAGCACGATTTATATTTAATATTGAGTAAGATTTTACCAGTAATTTCATCCATAATAATCAATTCACCCAGGTAGTTCCTAAGAATATTAAATTTCTTTTATTTTTTTTAACTATATGTATGGCCTCGATATTCTTATTTTTTAATTCCCATTTTTGCACTAAATATTCATCTAAATAGACTAATTTTGAAGTGAAAGAAATTTTTTCATTTGGAATTGAGTCATTGAAATACGCGAATGAATAAGTACTAACTATTAATTTATTGTAAATACTAGAAGGGAAAGATTTACAATTCCATACGTAATCATTAAATTTCATAGACTTAATTTCTTCATGTGAGTTTTTATCTATGAAATGCAGAAGCTTATCATCTTCACCACATATCACTAAATTCCCTAAATTTGATTTTAAAGTAGTAATACAACGTACTTTATTTGAGAACTGTTTAAACCAGCTTAATTCTCCACTTTTGCCATTAAATACTCTAATAGTGCCATCATTTCCACATGCTATTAATTCTTTATTTCTAAGTCCATTAATTTCAGACCAAATGATTGCATCTTCAATACCATCTTTAAAAACTTGCCCCCAAACTAAATTACCCTCCAATGGATTTAACACTCTAATAGTTTTATCTAGTGAGAATGCAATTACATCGTCTAATCCATCATTATTTATATCATCGATAAGTATTCCACTTATTGAAGCTCCAAATTGGTGTGACCAGAAGAGATTTAAATTATAAGTTAAATCACAGCTAAGAATTCTTAATATACCATCCATTCCACCTAAAAGTAATTCTTTTTTTCCATCATTATCGATATCATAGATATTTGCTTGCCAAATTGAACTCTTTTCTGAAATTTGCTTTTCTAGTAGTAATTTTCCTTCTAAAGAAATAATTAATAATTTGCCGTCTTTAGAATAAGCAATAATTTCTTTTTGACCATTATTATTAATATCATCAAGCTCAATTCCTAGAATTGATTCACCATACTTAAATCTCCAGAGTTCTTGTACTTTCAAGATTGATTTACATTTAAGTATTAAAATGTTTGCATTAAGTTTAAAAAATAATAATTAATTGATAATTGTTCTTAATAAAAACGAAATTTAAATTTTTTATATTATTATCAAATATAAAATTGTTATAAAACAATTTAAAATTGTTAATAAAAATAAGAAAGGAGTTATAATTTTATGTCATTTAGTATTGAAATAGATCTCGATGCCTGTACTGGCTGTGGAACATGTTATGAAGTCTGCCCTTCAGAATGTTTTGGCGAACCAGAGGGCGATAAAGTAAATGTTATCGAGGAAAATCGTGAAGATTGCGTAGGTTGTATGGCATGCGAAACTCAATGTCCTGAAGAAGCTATTACTATAACTGAAGATTAAAATTAGAATTCATTTAATTATTATTTTTTTTTATTCTTTTTCACTTATTTTTTATTTAAAGTAGAGTGTTGTTTTTTAAAAAAATATCTCTATCAATTATAAATATGCACATAGAATTTAACTTTTAGTTTAATTGAGAAATAGTAATTTTTACTTTTTCAAAATATAAAATATAAATTTACATAACATTTAAATTTCAAGACATTTACCTACCACAATAAGATTCGACTACAATTTTTACAAGTTCCTTCGTTTATCTGCGTATTTATACAATTTTCATGATAAGGAATTCCACATGCTTTACATATATAAATTTTCCCCGTATAATCTATAAAATCATATCCACAATATATACATTTAGATGTAAAAGAAAAGCTTTTATTATTAACATCTGCTTCTATAATTTGAGAAGTTTCTGTTAATCCTCCTCCAATAGTATTAGGCGTTATATAATTTTCTTGTTGGGGGACCGAAACCCATTGATCTTCTAAAGGTTGTTGAGGTTGAGATTGCATACTTTCCCAATCAGAAACATATCCAGAAGTAGGTTTCTTTGTTATCCCCATTTTTTTAGATATTTTTTCATCTAAGATATTTGTTAAAATTAATGCGGAAGCATATTTTCCTTTAGCTCCTCCTTTTTGCAAATGTGTATGGCTAATCATATGAATAATTTTTCCACCTGTTTTACCATAATCGAATTCAACTAACACAGGTGCTTCCCCCCATTTATTTTGAATCTCCCATGAGCCAATTAATACCTTAACCGCTTGATGGTTTATAATTTGTATAGGAAAGGAGCGAGTTTCAAGCCACCATCTAAACTCTTTCTTTTTTGTGTTTTTTGATGCTTGTTTCTCCCATTTACTCTGTTGAATTTCATTTATCACTCCTTCTAGAAAAGGATGATTTGGTTCAAGAATTTGACAAGCCACAACAGCATCAGCAGTTTTAGCGCCATTCCATCTGATATAACCTGGAAAAATATTTTCAATAATACTTCGAATGGCCCAATCAGTTGTAATTAACCATCCCCCATTTACAACAAAATTTTTAACTTTAGGATGAGCAGAATAAGGAATATCGCTTCCTGGACATCCTATAAGTAATACATCATATTGAGATAAATCGACTTTCATTATTGCGTTTTCTTTTATTACTTCCTTTTGAGAGGCATACATATATTCAATTACTTTTTTAGGTTTCTCATATTTTCCACTTACAGCTAGAATTTTTCCGTGTTTTTCCACCGCTTCTACTACATCTTTTTTATTCAATGCCTCCATTTTTCGTTTTTTTACTTCTGAATATAAATCTTTCCAGCTCATTTTACTTGCCTTTAAATAAAGTTAAAAGGAATCTAGTGTTATTTTATAATTAATATAAATAAGTTAATATATATTTTTGTATAGGAAGTGAATAAATTGTCAATATTAAAAGAGTTAGGTCCACCATATGAATTTTGGGATTATTTTGAAGAAATTTCTAAAATTCCTCGTTGTTCGGGTAATGAAGATGAAGTAAGAGACTATATTAAAAATCAAGCAGAGAAATTAGTTTTCAATACAAAGGTTGATAAAACAGGAAATCTAGTAGTTAGAATTCCATCAATATCTCATGAAAAACAACGAATTATTTTGCAGTGTCATATGGATATGGTTTGTGAAAAAAATGAAGCCATTTCCCATGATTTTACAAAAGATCCATTAAAGTTAAAAACAATAAACATTGACGATGAAGTATGGGTTACAGCTGAAGGAACCACTTTAGGTGCCGACAATGGTGTTGGAATTTCTTATTTATTAACTCTAATGAAAAAGATTTACAAGAAGGAATTAGAGTTTGATTCATTAAGTTTTGAATTATTATTTACTGTTGATGAAGAAGTAGGTCTAAAGGGTGCGTTCGAGATAGAAACAGATTTAATAAAAGGAGATTATCTGGTAAATATCGATTCAGAAGAAGATAATGCTTTTACAGTCGGATGTGCAGGAGGTATAGTTACTATCTTTGATATTAAGAAAGAGATATCTAATATAAATCAGAGTGAAGAGCGACTAATACCTATAAAAATTTTTATAACTGGCTTATTAGGAGGACATTCAGGGGCCGATATTCATTTAGGGCGAGCTAATGCTCTAAAAATAATGAGTCAACTTCTCTGGAAGTTAAATGATAAATTTTTAATTCATATCATTTCTATAGATGGAGGAAATAGGAATAATGCTATACCTAGAGAAGCTAATGCTATTTTATTAGTAAAGAGGGAGAAATTTTCAGAAATAAACACTTTTATTGGGGATCTTATTAAAGATATAAAAATTGCTTTTAATGGTATTGAGCCAAAGATGGAAGTTATTATAAAAAAAATAGAACACTTTGCTAATAACAAGGTTTTAGCAAATGATTTTCAGGAAAAACTCTTGAATATCTTATATTTACTCCCTAGCGGTTCTCATTTGATGCATCCAAAAATTAAAGACTTAGTATTTACTTCAACAAATTTTGCAATAATAAATACTAAAAATAATCGTATTGAAATCATATTTCATCAAAGAAGCATGAGTGAATACTTCAAATACGTAATTTGGGAAAGATTGAAGACCTTATTCAAATTATCTAATTTAGAAACTGAAATTATAATAGGCAGTGATTATCCGGGGTGGACACCTGATTTTAATTCCAAGCTATTGGCATTATCCAAGGATGCTTATAAACAAATATTTAAAAAAGATGTTCACATTAAAGCGATTCATGCTGGTTTAGAATGTGGCATTCTAAAGAAACATTTTCCTAAAATGGAAATGATTTCATTAGGACCTAACAATGAAGGAGCTCATTCTCCTAATGAGCGATTACAAGTAAAATCTGTTGAAAGGATCTGGAATTTTCTAGTTAATTTATTCGAGAAATTAGATTAAGATATTAAGACTTTTTTTATATCATTTGAAAAAATTAATAAATTTAAATAAATAATCTATCCATAGTTCATTATGCAAAAGCAATCAGGTTCAAAAAAAAAAATTAAAAAAGAAGAAGTCATAGGCTCCGAAACAATATTAGAAAGAATAAGAAGTAAAACTCCTTGGATTCCAGGAAAATTATTGAGAAAACCTAAAATCAATTTTCCTAAATTTAGAACTCCTAGAGTTTCTTTACCTATGCCATCAAAATATTTGAGTATTGTGGTAGTATACATAATACTATTTATTCTTCAGACTGGAGTAATTTATTTAATGATCAGAAACCCTCCAGCATTAGGATCTGATCCAAATCCACCACACACACCGATTTTTCTTTATCCAGATCTTTATGAAAGTTTCATAATAGAGGGTATAGTAGCTTCTATGTTGATGTTTTTTTGCTCAATAGGATTTATCTTTTTATATCAAGCGTCTAAACACGTCTATAATAAAAGTTTAGCTCTACGAATTCTAGCAATTGGTATAGTAATGATAATTATTACATTTGTCATACTCCAATACATGATTGGGGTGAAAATGGGCACGCTGGATGAACCATAAACAAATTATTAAATTAGATATTAAATTTTTTTAAATTTAACCATTAATTAATTTTTGTTAGTTAGATCTAAAAGAGTATTGAATTTGAAGGACAAGAAAAAATAAAAAAAGAAAATACTAATTTTTATCCTTTATTCTCTTTTAAGAGTCTCTATACATTATAGAAAAATTGGAATTGATAGAAACATAAAGATAGAACCAAATGCAGTAATATATTCTCTAGTCATTAATTTGAAAATATATAGGCTAATACTTTTTAAATTCTAATAAAAGAGTATGATAAATTGCTTAGTTTTCATTAAAGGGATTAGATTTCAATTTGAATTTATATTATTCCACTTTACAGATTTTTATCTCATCATAATCTACAAATACTTTATATAATCCTTTCATTTCTTCATCCAATTCAGAATCGCGTGTATCTAATCTTAAGATTTGATTAGGAATAGTTTGAAGTTTATATTTCGCGCATAAAATAATTATATTTTTAGAGCTTATTTTACGTAAGATTCTTGGCGAAATTTGTAAATTACCACGTCCAAAGAGAAAACCTTGTCTTCCAATAGGTGAAACAATGATCTTAACTTTTTTACCCTCAATATATTCAAGAATTTGTTGTTCATTTAAATCCATTGCAATAATTTTACCATTTATAAGCAAATCCACACCTAAAATTGATTTTTTTTCGTTTAATCTGTCTGTTATTGCCTTAGTTGTGGATCCAGGTCCAATTAAGTAATATATATCTTTTTCTAAGTTTTCTACAACTCTTTTAGCAATTCTTTCTTGATGAATTAAATCCGAATCAATAGAACCCATCTTAGATAATTGAGAAAAATCTGGATTAAAAGGTGTTAGTAAGTAACCATATAATCTTGAGATTAATTTACCTTTTCTATATTCAGTCTCATCAATATCTAAAACCTCTGATTCCTTTAATGGTAATTCATCCCATAAAAATTGTATTATTAAATAACTCGCAATTCTAGGAGTTAAAGAAAAAACACTTGAATAAATTTTTACACCTGCAGGAATCCCAAGGCATGGGATATTTGTATTAACAACACTAAAGATGTCGCGTGCTGTTCCATCACCTCCAACAAATAATAATAATTTTAGATCTTCAATGTTTTTCATTATCTTCGCTGCGATTTTCGTGTGGTCAGTATTAGTATCTAAAATATCCTTAATGTTATTAAAAATCGAGTGATCAATAATTTCATAATCAAAATTCAGATATTTCAAAACATTTTGACCCATGATTCCTGGACAAGTAATGAATTTTAATTTAGTTTTAATTGATTCTAATTCTGTTAGAAGTTCTTTTGTTCTATTTATAGCATTAGGTTTTGCACCTAATCTAATTGCCTTTTTTAATATTGCCCTGCCGTCTGTACCTTTTAATCCTACAGAACCCCCCATTCCCGAGATGGGATTTATGATTAAACCTAATTTGAATTTAGTAAGATTTTTCATTTGTCATCAATATAATTAAAAAAAAAGAAAAAATTTTTGAAGTTATGTACCAAAAATCAAAGATGTATTATTCTGCTGTAAATGATTGATAATCTGCTGCCGAAAGTAAGTTACCTTTTTCTCCGTCCCAATTTGATGGTTCAATTTCATACAACCAGCCTGCTCCATAAGGATCTTCGTTTATTTTTTCAGGTTCATCCATTAAGTCGCTATTAATAGTAGTAACTTTTCCACTAACGGGAGAATATATATCACCTACTGCTTTAGAGCTTTCAACTGTAGCATCAATAGGATCTGAGGTTGGTTCATCCCCTGACATTTCCACTTGTGTCAATTCTGCCCCCTCAAGGCCCTCAACATCTACAAAACTAATTTCTCCAAGTTGTTCAGCAGCATATGCGGTAAGACCTATTTTTTTAGTTCCAGGATCGAACCATTGATGAGTTTTAGTATAAAAAAATCCCTCTTTAACATCAGCCATTTTTTTAATCACAATTTTTTTATTTTTAATTTACAAATAAAAATTATTAAAAGATATTGAATTTAATGATATTTTAAATTAATTATAGTAAAGATTTAAAATTTTTTTATTCGATTAATATTAGAAAAAAAGAACATTGACTCTTAAAGAACAAATTGATTTTTATATAGAATTTAAAGATTGGTACTTTAAAATTATAGAGGATTTAAAGTTTAATCATAAAAAAGATTACAAAGCACGTAATTATTTATCTCACATTTTAGAAAAAAAAGGAAAGAATTGGGATCTGGAATTAAATTTAGTTACTTTTAAAAATCTTCTTAAAACTAAAAATATCATTTTAATCTATGGGTGCGGACCATCACTAGAAGTTACCGTTAAAATTTTATTGAAAGAACTTAGACCAAAATTTTTTGCTAATTGTGTAAATTTAGCTGCTGATGGCGCCTCGATTTTACTAAAAAATAAAGGCTTACATATCAATGGAATCTTTACTGACTTAGATGGAATAACTAAAGAAGAATTTTTCTATTCAGAGTTTCTATTTATTCATGCTCATGGAGATAATATTGAAAAATTGAAAAGTTTTAAGGATGAAATACTTATTTTTAAAAATGTAATTGGAACTACTCAAGTAGAACCATCAAAGAACTTAGTTAATCCAGGAGGTTTTACAGATGGGGATAGGATTCTTTATTTTTTACGAACACTTTTAGAACCTAAACATCAAATATTTTTAATTGGTATGGATTTTCAAAATATTATTGGCAAATATTCTAAATTGTATATAAATGAAAATCAAGAAGGAAATGCAATTAAAATAAAAAAACTCAAATTTGCTATAGAATTAATAGAATGGATTATGCATTTAATAAAAAACGAGATATATTTTATAAATTCAAAATTTATCTCAGATAAATTCAACTACCTTTCAATAGAGGAATTTAAAAAAATAATTTCATAAATAAAATCTATATCTTATAATCTTGGATACCAGCAGAAGTAATTTTATATAATAATCTTATCTCAGGATTTGCGCTTGAATTGACATTATGAATATAATATTTCCCTTCTTCTTTGCGATTTAGATATAAATATTCTGAGAAATAATTATTTATGAAAAGGTTACCAACAGGTAATACTCGAATAAATGCATTTTTAAATAGGTTCGGAGCAACTTGTGCTGTTGCTATAGTTATTAGATTATATGTTTTGGTGAGTGAATTTATTTTCTTTATAATTTCTATAAACCTATCTTTTGATTTTTTATATGAAATTCTCTTTTCACCCTGTTCTGATCTAAAATGATTATTTAGAGTATCAATAATCAATACTCCATAAGGGTTTTTTTCTATTAAGTTTTCTAGATCATTTAAAGTAAGTAAAAAAGCAGAATTACTTAGAATTTTAGTAACTAGTATACTTTTTAATACTTTTTTATAGTCATATTTAAATTCATTTGCTATATCCCTTATTCTTTCTGGACGAAAGGTATTTTCTGTATCAAAATAATAAACAAATCTTACGTTTTTTAATTTTTCATAAATTCTTGATAATTTTTTGTATGCTTGAACACATATTTGATGACAAATCTGAGTTTTACCTGTTTTATTAGCTCCAAAAATCAAATATTTTTTACCCGTATAAAGTCCTCCGCCAAAAATTTCATCACAATTTTTTGAACCGGAAGATAATACTAATTTTTCACTTCTTTTTTTACTATAATCATTTAAAGCATAACGTATGTTGATCAATTGATTTTGTTTAATATTTAGGCTGTTGCAGAGATCCATTTTCATTTAATAATTAATTAATTAAGGGTTTTAATATAATTTAACGTATTCATCTAAAAAATTTTTATTGTATTCTTCAATATAAAATCGAAAAATTAATTTTTAGGTAATCATAAATATGATCTATCCTAAGATTTGTGAATTTTCTTATAAACTACCACTTATTTATATAATTATAAAAATGGCAAAACGAAAAAAAGAAATTTGTCAGTATTGTGGAAAGAGTTTCGTTTATTTATCTCGTCATAAATGCAGAATTAAAGAACGAGTTGAAGGTTCTTCAGATGAGAAATCTGAAATGGAGAGAAGAGTTGAAAGAATGGAAGAAAAGAAGAAAGTATTTAACCGAACATTACGAAAAGATGAGGCAATGATCTTAAGCATTATTAATAGAAAAAAAGATTTATTTTTTAATGATCTTTTAGAGTTGAGTAAAAAGAAACGAGATGAATTGGATCAAATCCTAGATGTTTTAGCAATGCAATCAAAAATAAAACTTAGACGAGAATTAGTGGAGGCTTCCTGGACAAAACATATAACTTCAATTGAAGAAATTGATATAAAAACTAAAGAACTTAAAATTAACAAGAAACAGAAGTCTTTCATTTGGAATATGTTTTCAAGACAACCGTGCTTCATTTGTCCTTTCCGTGAAAAGTGTAATGAAACTAATTCAGATCAGTTTAATCCATATCATTGTCAATGGTTAACAGATTGGATTGAGGTATCCCTAGAAGGAAAAGAATATAATGTCAATTTTGATGAAATTAAAGCAAGATTACAAAAAAGCTAATTATATTTTCTGTAAGCCAATAAGATAAATTTCGTTACTTGTTTTTTTAGATGATTTTGGTTTATAAGATTTTAAATATTTAAATTCTTGCTTCACTTTTTTAAAAAAATTATTAAAATCAGTTCCTTGAAAAACTTTAATAACTAAACTTCCATTAATTTTTAGATTTTTTTTTGTTAAATCAATAATTTTAAGACAAAGGTTAATTTGTCTTATTTGATCACTGAATTTATTACCAGATTTATTAATTGAAGCATCAGACAAGATTAAATCTAATTTCTCTGGAAAAAATGCATTTAATTCATCAATGAATTTTGGTTTAGTAAAATCCTCTTGGACTAGTTTAATTTTTTCAATTAGTGTTGTTTTTTTTATATCAACTCCCATAATTTTATAATGATCTCGATGATAATACTGATCATTATATTTCTCTATATTTTCTTCAGAGAATTTCCTTGCTACTTGCAACCATGAACCAGGAGCACATCCTAAATCTAAAATATAAAATGCGCGTTTAAAAATGTTGAATCTTTTTTGAATTTCTAATAATTTAAAAGCAGATCTCGCTCTATACCCTTCTTGTTTAGCACTTTTATAATGTGGATCTCTCCTATGCTCTTTTGAATTTCTAACCATCTTTTTTCAATAAAGAATTAACTTTTTAAATCTAATAGACTATCCTTTATAAGGTTTAAACCCATATTTGTTTTAATTGAGAGAAAATCAAAATGTGTTCTTGAAACCTTGTATCCTTTTTCCTTAATTTTGTTTTGAATTACATGCATCTTTGGAACGTAGGGCAACTTTAAGTTTTGACTCAATTTATGTATATTGTAATAAGAAACAGGCATATTAATTTCCTCTAATGCTAAATTTAAGAGCTTATCTATTCTATTCTTACATTTATATCCAATTTTTTGGTTTAAAATTAAAATTTCTTTGATAAATTGATTATCATGAATTTCCTCAAGCCACAATGGTCCTGCATAATCTAATGTATCCTTAGTATTACATAAGGGACAATTTTCAAATATATGAAGGGGTTGATTTTTTAGAGTAGTTCTATATCCACAGTATTGACAATGGATTATATATCCATAATTTTTAATGAATTTAGTTATTATTTCTTTATTTTTAAAAGTTAGGGCAAAAATACGAATGAAATGTTTGTAAGAAAAAGTTAAGAGAGGAATGATACCTAAGTTATTGATATTTGCCATTCTTGAAATAAAATAAATCAAAATTCTTGCTCCAATTTCCTTACAATACTCACTATGAAGTGATTTAGATAAATATTTTCTTAGGCAAGCATTTTGTTTGATTCCAAACAATACAGGTGTATCTGTGGCAGTTACACATAATAAACCATTTACTTTTTGTATAGCTTTAAAAGCTGAATTTAAGTAGCGATTTGGGGTACCAAAGGGATCAATGGAGATTATATTTGGTTTATATTTTTCTTGTTCTGATGTAAAACAGTCATCTTGAGCAATTTCAGACAAAAGGAAATTAGCATCTTTTCTTGAAATTTCAATTTTATGTTTTGGTTTGTCTAACTTATTTAAAGTGATATTTTTCTTAATTAACTTAATAGCAATGGGATTAATATCATTAATATATATTTTTTTAACATTTCTACATTCTTTTAGAATTCTAATAGAACTTACTCCCGATGCTGCCATAGAATCTACTATAATGAGACTTTTTTGACTGTAAATTTTATTATATGCTGTTATTGCTAGATTAGTTATATCACGATTTATCATCATTTTTTTATTATAAAAAACAACCATAGATTTTGAAGGAACTGTGTTCTCATCAATAGCAAGAACATAAAAATCTGCTAATCCTTCCCTGTTTATTATGAAATCTTTTACTTCCATTTTTTTATGTTTGAAAACATTATAATAATAATTATTCAAATCCATTTTCAGTTAAATTCAATGTAAAGTTATTTAACTCAATTTCAGGATCTTCAGTTAAAATTAATTTTCTTTCATTCAATTTTTCTGTTCTTGTTATTTTTATACTAAAATCCACCCAATATTTCATAACTTTACCGCC
Source organism: Promethearchaeota archaeon (assembly GCA_016839585.1). Classification (GTDB taxonomy): domain Archaea; phylum Asgardarchaeota; class Lokiarchaeia; order Sigyniarchaeales; family SOKP01; genus Loki-b32. The sequence goes on along the minus strand of JAEOTZ010000041.1, from coordinate 45,529 downwards.
ACTCTGAACTTCAATGATTTGATCATTGAAATTTTTTCTACTAATTTCGTTAATTATCATAATTTCGATACCATAGGTTTCATTTATATAGAATAAATTTGCTAAGATCTGATTTAATTGGTAATTTAAATTGTAATTCTTTTCTTTTTTATCTTTATTTAACTCTATTCGATATAAATTAGTTAAAGAATCTATAACAATTAAGTCAAAATTGATATTACTCTCATTCAAATATTTCAGAATCAAGAATTCAAAATTAAAAACAATATTATTCAATTCATCAAAATTAGTAGTTTGAATAAATATTATCTTATCTAATATTTTAAAGGAATCCTTTTGAATCATATCAATTTTCTCAGAAGGAAAGTTAGATTTAGTATAAATATATATAACTCGTTTTCCAATTTTTGCGGTATTAATTGCTGTCTGAAGAGCAAATGTAGTTTTTCCAACACCGAAATCCCCCCAAATAGAAATTATTCCTTTTAAAGGATCGGTACTTTTGAAATATGCATTTAATTTCTGGGTTGGAAATTTCATTTAATTAAAAATTTTTAATTTTATTTAATATTTATAATTATAATTTGAGAAATAAAATTTTATATGTATATACGGAAAATTTAAATTTTTTTTATAGAATAAATAATGAACTTAACCGTCTAAATATTAAGTTTAAAATTTTAAATATAGGAGCTAAACTTCCATTTCATTCCTCCCTAATCCTTACAACTTCAGAAGATCTCCAACAATATAGAAACTCTAATAAAAATTTAAATTTCCTCATATATTCTAAAGATGATAATTTCAACCATTATATTCTAAAAGTAATCGCTGCTTATCGAATAGAATATAAAAATTTTTATTCAGAGCTGACATTTTCTATTGATCCTGGTACAAAACATATTGGAATGGTTGTTTTTTTAGATGATTATTACTTAAATTCTCAAACAATTTATGACGAAAAAGCTTTTATCATGGTGATTAGAGATTATGTTGACTGTTTCCAAAAAAATAACCCAAAGTTATTAAAAGTAAACCTTAAATTTGGAAGAGGAATTCTGCAAATAACTATAAATTTGATAAAAGAAATTTATCAAGTTTTTAATAATAGAAGTCATTTGAACCTTTATTTAATTGATGAATCTAAATCCTCAAAAATTAAAATTCAGGATATTAAAAAGAGAATAATGACAAAACATGAAGTTTCTGCATTAATCTTAGCATTTAGGAATGGAATTGAAATGAATTATGCAAATAATTTTGAAAATATTAGACAGAATAAATTTCAAAAGTTAAATACCATGGATAATAAAGAAAGACACATTGAAGAAGTCAATGATTCAGTAATCGATTTAAGAAATATAATTGAGAAAGTATTAAACAATGAAATTTCTCTTAGTAAATCAATAGAAATGTTAAAGGAGGATAAAAATTGTTTATAAGAAAGTTGTTAACGATAGAGTCTTTATATCTTTGTGTATAACCCAACCATAAGAATAATTAATAGAACAATTCTTTGAAATTTTTATGAAGAGATTAAAGAGTATCGATATTTTTCGAGGAATAGGAATGGTCTATATTATAGTAGGCCACATGATTGACTGGTGGACAAGACCTGAAGATGATTTTTTATTTTATATATATGTATCCCTTTTCTCCGCTATAGGAGCTGCTGGATTTGTATTTATTTCAGGAGTAAGTACTGCGTTATCTTATAGAAATAGGCTTGTTAAAGCTAAAACCTTAGATGATTATAACAACAAGATAATAAAAAAGGAATATCTATTTCGAGCATTTTTAGTTTTAATACTTGGGTTAATATATAATTCTATTGTAGCAATTGAATTTTTAGATCCCCTTCTAATTTGGAAGTGGTTTATTATATTAACTGTTGCAGTTTGCCTTTTTATGGCTTGGCCATTTTTAAAGACTTCAAAATTGTTCAGATTATTAGTTGGAGCTATAGTATGGATTGTGAATCAATTTGTATTGGTATTTTTATTACCCTTTGAAGAGCAAACCAATTTTTTTGGCGTAATATTCTTCATATTATACAATTCTTTAGATCAAAATCCTATATTGTCTTTTTTTACCTTCTTTTTAATAGGAACAGTAATAGGGGATATTATCTATGATATTTACCTAGTAGATGATGAAATTGCTAGAAAAAGAGCTATAAAACAGAAAATTTTAGTTCCGTCATTAATATTTGGTATAGCTATGATTATGTTTAGTTTTTGGTTTTTATTACCTAATTTATTTACCGAAAAAATTCTTACGATAAAAACAAACATTTGGTGGTTAATCTATTCATTAGGAATAGAATTAATTTTAATTCTAATTTTATTAGGCATTGAAGAATTTGAACTCATTAAAACTGAAAAAAGTTATAGATTTTTATATTATTTTTCTTATTATTCTCTAACCCTTTTTCTCGTACAAAATATAAATTTCTTTCTTTTTTATGCTCTATTAAATAGGTATAATATCTGGCTTTTTATTGTAGTGACGGTTATACTATATGGTTTATTGTTAAGATTTTTGTATAAAAAATTAGGTCCCCAATATTCTTTAAAAGTTCAAATTGGTAGAATGGCGGTTTCTCTTGCAAGAACGGAAGTAGTAAAGAGTAAATAGAAATGAATTAATTAAGGAATAATTAATTGTAAAAAGGAAAAAATTGCTTTAAATGAAACCTCAAAGACTAAAAAGTATTGATATTTTTCGTGGTTTATGCATGTCTTGGATGGTTTTGGCGCATCTAATTGATTGGTGGTTAAAAAATGAATATAATTGGCTACATAAAGCTTTAATAATGATCCTAGACCCAATTGGAGCTTCTGGATTTTTATTTATTGCAGGAGTGAGTACAACTTTATCATATCGAAGTAGACTTATTAAAGTTAAAATTTCAGAAGATTATAATTATAGAATGGTAAGAAATTCATACCTATTTCGAGCACTTTTCATATTAATAATTGCTATATTTTTTAATTTTTGTTTAGCAGCAGGAATTAACGATCCTTCATGGATTTGGACTTGGTTTTTTTTATTAACAGTAGCTGTATCGCTTTTTATGGCTTGGCCCTTATTAAAGACTTCCAAAATGTTTAGAATTATTTTCGGAACAATAATTTTAATTGTAAATCAGTTTATAGTTGGATTTTTAGTGCCTTATAAAGGTGATTTAAACCTATTTGGAATACTGTTTCGTATTTTATATAGTGATATGCATCAAGATCCAATATTGACATTTTTTCCTTTTTTTCTATTTGGAACGGTTATTGGAGAAATTATATTCGACTCATATCTTAGAAATAATCAAAACGAAAGAAAATTGGTATTGAAAAAAAATCTATTAATTCCATCAATATTAACTGGTATTCTTCTGATAATGATCGCTGTTATCTTTAAATTTCCTACTTTTTTAAATAGAGAAAGTTTTTCATGGATAATTTATTCTTTAGGAATTAATTTAATTTTATTAACAATCTTATTAGCCTTTGAAGAGTTTAAGATTATTAAGACAAAAAAAAGTTATAAGGTGTTATTTTACTACTCTTATTATTCTTTAACTATTTACTTAGCTCATTATTTATTATATTTTCTATTTTACAATCAATTAAATGCATTTAATATCTGGATCTTAGTAGCAATGGTGTTTATTATTATATCTATATTATTCAGAGTCATTTATAAAAAATGGGAAGGTTATGCATCTTTAAAAGTACAATTAGGGAGATTAAGTTCAGTTTTAACAATGAAAATTGAAAATATAAGAGGAAAGAGAATCAATGAAAGAAAGAATTGATATTCTATTAGTAGAACGGCGGTTAGTTGAAAGTAGAACTAAAGCGCAATGGTTAATAAAGAATGGGTATGTGTTTGTTAAAGGAAAAAAAGTGTTGAAACCTGGAAAGAGAATAGACAATTCCCTTACAATTAAATTAGAGAAAGATTTTCCTTATGTAGGTCGTGGAGGTCTAAAATTAGAAGCTGCTCTAAAAGAATTTTCAATTACTGTTGAAGGGAAAACATGTATTGATATTGGAGCATCAATAGGAGGATTTACAGATTGCTTGGTAAAACATGGAGCTTCAAAGGTATATGCTATTGATACTGCTACTGATCTACTTCATTCCTCATTAAGGTGCGAGAAGATGAAAAATAAGGTAATGCCTATGTTAGGAGTTGACGCTCGTGATATAATAAATATTGAAGAGAAGGTTGATATTTGTACTATAGACGTCACCTTTACCTCCTTAAAAACAATTCTTCCAAATGTAAAAAGAATCTTGTTCGCTAATGGTGATATCATCGCATTAGTAAAACCACTTTTTGAGATAGCCTTTCAAAATGAGATTAAATTTAAAATAATTCAAGATTCTAAGAAACTTTACCAGATTCTTTTAAATTTAATTCAATGGAATATTGAAAATCAATTATTCCCTTGTGGAATCATTAAGTCTCCAATATCAGGCAAAGAGGGATCAATTGAATTTTTTATTCATCTAAGAGGGGAAAAGTTAGACTCAAACTTTAATTATCAAGGGAGATTAAAGGAGATTCTACATTGAACTTCAAGAGTTTTTAAATTTTTTTTATATTTCGGGATAGCTAGTAAAAATTTTACCCCACCCTGTGTTTAGGAATTTCTTTATCAATTTTTTCCCTTTTGTAGGATACCAAAACATATCATGATATATTTTAGATGCATAAATAGGACCTAAAAAGAATAATTCACTTCGAAAAAGGGGGTAAATAAATTGTAGAGGTCCTTTTCGAACCATTTGATCTCCCCAAATAACTAAGCTTCGTTTAACTTTGAATTTCCAATTAATTTCAGACACATTTTCTCCAATAAATTCAATTTGATCGAAATCTCCACAGCCCAATCCTTCATCATGCGCCATTTTTATAGCAGGTAATTTTAATGGTTCAAAACCTAGCATATGAGCAACAGCTGCATCAACTGCTACTTGATCATATCCTGCAAGCAAAAAATTTTTAATACGGGGAATCATAGTTCTGGGACCTGCACCGTCTCCACAAACAGTACCATCTACCACTGCAAATATGCTAGGGTGGATCTGCTTTTGAATAATTAATAGATCCACTAATACTTCAGACATATACTGATGACTAAAATGCCTCCTTTTTGTTAATAATCCTCCAAACGCATTTTTCATTGCACATGTTATTCCACCATGTTTCATTACTCCTTTTGTTTTTTTTAAACTACCTCCTTCTGCACCGGTATGGCCATGAGTTTTCATAGTTGGAAGATGAATTATAGGCTTCCCTACATAAAATTTAGGAATTTTAAAACCCTCTGGAAATATTTTTGAATCTAAAGCATGCAATTGTTTATTTTTTAACGTTATGAACTTAGGTTTTAATGATTCATATGGAATAAAAGGAATTCGAGTTAATGGTATAAACCAAACGCCATACTTTTTAATAATTGGGTTCCATTTATTTCCCATTAAGCCTTTTTTAATGTTTGTAACTACAGTTCTATTCTCAGCAGTAAAAATTTTTTTAGGATCATATCCATCTTCAATCATTGTTTTAATCAATCCTTCCAATTGCCATGGAGGGCTAGAACAAGCTGGAAAAAATTTAGACCAACTTAAGTTTAGTTTAATGATAATTCTTTTATCCTTATCGTAATATTTTTCATAATTCGCCATATTTAGTAATTTCTTATAATCTTCTAAGACAGTTTTAGGAGATGTTTTAATTACGAATATCTGAGAGCTTTCTGATTTCATAATTCAATACAGTTATAATATTTTAATAATTTTATTAGGATATTTAAACAGATATCTTCAAATCTAATTGTAAATATAATTACAAAAAAATTGAAATTAAGATTAATAGATAGAATAATAATTATTATAAAAAAAAAGTAAGTAAAATTAATCTGAAATGTAATCCATTCCTTTATAAGATTTTGGCTCTTCTTTAAAAGGTAAACACATCATATAATGATCTCCACCTAGATGAATCTTTCTTGGATTTTCAATACCACATCCTATGTGTTTATCTTTTTCAGGGCACCTTGGATGAAATGCACATCCCTCTGGTGGATTAATTGGGCTTGGAACGTCGCCTTCTAATATAATTCTAGTTGTTTTTGAACTAGGATCGAATGTGGGTCGTGCTGATAATAATGCCTTAGTATAGGGATGCGTAGGATTGTAAAATACCTCATCAATCGTACCAATTTCTACAAACTTGCCTAGATACATTACTGCAATTCTATCGGCTATGTGCTGTACTACACTTAGATCATGGGTAATGAATAAAAACGATAAATCAAATAGTTTCTGTAAATCTTTTAAAAGATTTAGAATTTGGGCTTGAACGGATACATCAAGCGCGGATGTAGGTTCATCTAAAACAATTATCTCAGGATTACAAGCCAACGCTCTTGCAATCACAATTCTTTGTTTTTGTCCACCAGAAAATTCATGAGGATATCTATCTAAGTGTTCTGATTTCATGGAAACAGTGTGAAGTAATTGAAGAACTCTATCGCGTATTTCTCGCCTTTTAGTAATTCCCTCTAAAATTCTAAGTGGTTCACCAATAATATTAACTATTTTCCACCGTGGATTTAAAGATGCATCTGGATCTTGAAATACCATTTGAATTTTTTTTCTCATAAATTTAGAAGCAGTTATATCAATTTCTATTTGTTTAGCAATGGATTTTGCTTTGGTATAAGAAATATTAGTAGATAAGATAGCTAGAGCCAAAACTATAACAGATAAAAAAACTAGACAAAAAAGTATCATACTCATTGCTTCATATAAGGTTTTTCCTTCAATAACGAGTGTTGTTAAAATTGAATAAACCAATGCTATCGTTGTTCCTAAAGCCAACAAAAGGTCCATATTTATGGATTTATTTTTTGAAGATTTATATGCCGCGTATAGGAAAAATGAACCAGCAGTACTATAAATTCCTAACCCTAAGAATAATAGTAATAAAGTTGCTGTTACTCCAAAATAGGCTGCAGCAAAAAGCACACTCAATCCTGCCAAAAAAGAAAAAAATCGACTGATTAAGAAAGAACAGGTCTTAGTAGATGGTAATTTAGTCATGAATGAATTAATTTTTTCAGAATATTTTTGATAAATGTTTTGTATAAAATAGAGATAAAGACCTTTAATTCTTCTAATAACCTTTTCTATTATTCCTCGAATTCTTAGAGGATCAATCCTACTATTTTTATAATAAATTTCGCCATCAGTATTTGGAACCAGATTTAAAACTGTATTTCCAATAGTTGTTTTGCCGCACCCACTCTCTCCAACTAATCCGAGAGTTTCGTTTCTATAAAGATTAAAAGTAACTCCATCAACTGCTTTGACTTCTCCGATTTTTCGTTTAAATAATCCACCATAAATTGGATAAAATGTTTTAAGATTTTTTGCAGTGAGGATTTTTTCTCTTTTAGGGACAGGCTTTGCTTTTTTTTCCCACTCTTTTTCCTTTACTTTTTCTTCTCTCAATGTCATTTTATATCTTCTTTTAACTTTATAATTTTAAACTCTACGAGCCATTTTAAGCTCTTCTTCTTTCCACTCAAATTTAGGGGAATCCTTATACTTGGGATCATAAAGATGACATGCAATGAAATATCTATCTGCAATTTCAATAAATCGAGGTTTTACTTTGTCGCATACTTCTAATCTGTAGTCACATCTAGGGTGAAATCTACAACCTGAAGGGGGATAAATAAGGTTTGGAACCATCCCTCGAATAGTTTCTAATTTTTGATCCCTTTTTTCAATACTTGGAATAGCTCCCATCAATCCTTGGGTATATGGATGTTGTGACTTTTTGAATAATTCTTCTGCTGTTGCATATTCTACAATATTTCCGCTATACATCACAGCTACTCTATCGCATAATTCTGCAATAATTCCTAAATCGTGAGTAATTAAAAGAATTGATGTTCTAAACCTTACTTTTAAATCTTTCATTAAATCTAGAATTTGAGCTTGTATAGTCACGTCTAGTGCTGTTGTTGGTTCGTCGGCTATTAAAAGCGCTGGATTACATGAAAGAGCCATAGAAATCATAACACGTTGTCTCATACCACCACTTAACTCATGAGGGTATCTCTTTAATATACCCCTCGCATCAGCAATACCTACTTCATTGACAATTCTCTCTACTTCTTCTAATACAATATTTTTTAAAAGGGGTAGTTTTGGTATTTGATCTTTAAGCTCGTCGATTTTTGACTGAAGTTTATTCTTTTCCTCTTCAGTTAAAAGTCCATCCTTTTCTTGATTTGCTAATTCTTTCTTTAAGTTCTTCCTTTCTTCAATTATTTTTTTCCTCTCTAAAAGACGGTTGTCTAGAGTTTTTTTTAGTTTTTCTTTTTGGTGCAGAAGAAATACTTCTGAAATTTGATTACCAATAGAAATTACAGGATTAAGTGAATTAAGAGGATCTTGAAATATCATAGTAATCTTATTACCACGGAAATCTCTCATTTCTGGTTCGGATAACTCCAGAAGATTTATGTCTTTAAAAGTAATTGAGCCATCCAGAATTTTTCCAGGCTCCCTCACAAGCCGTAAAATTGAAAGAGCTGTGACTGATTTTCCGCAGCCAGTCTCGCCAACAAGACCAAGTACCTCATCTGGATATATATCAAATGAAACACCATCAACTGCTTTAACAATACCTTCTTCAGTATAAAAATAAGTTTTTAAATTTTTGATTTCAAGTAATTTTCCTGATTTATCTTTTAAATCCAATTGATCTGTTCTACTGTTTTCAATAACAACATCTTTTTTTTCTACTATATCCATTTTCTTTATCACTCATTAATAATGTAACGAAAAAATTTGATCTAATGCTATAAATTTCTTAATCTCGGATCTAGAGCATCTCTTAACCCATCTCCTACTAACATAAAACCCAATACTGTAACTAAGATCATCAACCCCGGAAATAAAGCCGCCCAAGGAGCATTAATAAGATGGCCACGTCCAATATCAATATCCCTCCCCCATTCGATTAATGAAGGGTCGCTATAACCTAGAAAGGCAAGTCCCGCAAAACTTAAAATAACTCCACCTATATCAAATGTGAATGAAATTATGATTGGTTGTATACAATTGGGAAGGATATGCCGAAACATTATCCTCCAATTTCCTGCACCGGCAACTTTTGCCGCTTCTACATAAGGTAATTCTCGTGCTTGTAATACTGATCCCCTAATTAAACGCGAATAATAAGGTATTCCTAGAATTCCATAAGCCAATATTATATATTCCATTTGTCGGCCTAAAATTCCAACTAATACGATAGCAAAAATCAAACCGGGAAATGCAAGGAAAACATCTCCAATTCTCATTATTATCGTATCAATTATTCCTCCATAATAAGCGGCAATCACACCTAATATAACACCTACCACTACACTTAAAGTTATTGCAGGGAGGGCAATCGTCAAAGAAGAACGGGCACCGAATATTATCCTTGCTAAAACATCACGCCCGAAATTAGTTTGTCCTAAAGGATGTTCTGAAGATGGAGCTCCCCAAGAACCAGAATGAACTCCATCTGCAAATGCAAAGGTATAGGGAGAGATCCAATGCATAAAAACAGCAAGAGATACAACTATAATAACGATTCCAATTCCTAAGATAGTTAAGGTTGATTTCAATCTCCGAATGAATTTTCTTTTACTAATCGTTCTTTCATATTCAAATTCTCGAACTGACAATTCTTCTATTCTAGAGCCAGGTATGAGAAGAAATTTAACGTTACTGAAAATCCAAGAGACTATGCTTTTTGAAACAGCCTCTATTTCTATTTTCTCTTCTTCGATTACTTCTATTTCGTAAGTTTGATCCATATCACTTTTCACTCAATTTTTTCTAATTCTTAATTTTTTATTAATATTTTATTCTTGGGTCTAGATACGCATATATAAGGTCAGTAAATAAATTTACAAGAATAAATATTATCGTAATCATAAATACAATTGCGTTTAATACATAATAGTCACGATCTATTATAGCTCGTAATAATAATTCACCTACTCCATGTAAATTAAAAGTAGTTTCGGTAAGAACAGCTCCCCCTAATAGACCACCGATGTTTAATCCTATAACCGTTATAGTAGGAATTAATGCATTTCTACGGGCATGTTTTTTTATTACATCTTTTTCTTTACAACCTTTTGCTCTTGCGGTTCTCACATAATCTTGCTGTAGGACTTCAAGCATGCTTGAACGGGTTTGTCTCGTAATTGATGCGAGGGTTATAAAAGATAAGCAAAATACAGGTAAAGCTAAATGAATTAAATAATCTCCAATTATATACCATTGACCTGAAATTAGTGAATCTATTATTCTGAAACCAGTTATCATTTCAGGATCAGCATATCTCATATCCTTATATCCGATTGCTGGAAACAAATCTAGTCTATAGGCTATAAAGAATTGAAGTAGTAATCCTAACCAAAAAACTGGAATAGCTACTCCTACAAGAGAAAATCCTCTAACTATTGTATCTTTGGCTTTATTTCTATGAGTTGCCGAAATCACTCCCGCTTTAATACCTACAAATGAGGCAATTAATACCGCAAAAAGAGTTATATCTAAAGTCCTAGGAAATCTTTCCCAGATAAGCTCCCAAACCTCTTGCCCTTCATTAATTGAAATAGAATAACCCCAATTACCTGTAAATAAGTTTCCTAAATATATAAAAAATTGTTGCCATAATGGTAAATGAAATCCAAGTTGACGCGCTTCTGCTTCATATTGTGCTGGTGTATATACTGGTGGGAGGTGTGCCAAAATAGGATCACCGGGCATTGCTCTAGAAAGTACGAATGTTAAAACTAAAACTCCAAATAGGACGGGTATTAATTGTAGAATTCTTCTAAAAATATATTTAAGCATACTCATGTTTTATAAAATCACCGACTAATTTTGATAATTTTTATTTTACAATTTAGATAATGTTTTATTTAAATTTTGTTTTTAAAAATTAAACCTTTTCAATTTTTTTGACATGTTCTTGATATTTCTGCTTGGTAAAAGCAGCTAAAGTCGCAGCTAACAAATTAATGGTCAATACTGAAAAAATTGTAAGATATCCTTCATAACTAGTGAAAAATCGACCAATTGCGACAAATACATCTAATCTGTAAGTGACGAATATATACCAGAACCAAGATTGTCCTATTATCATGGGAGTAAGCCATATACTATTCCTAATACCATATTCATAAAAATCTTCTCTATATACCATAAAAAATACTATTATAAAAAGAATAATTAATGATACAAATGAGTATGGATTAAACAGAATTTTGTGCAAATATAATATATCTTCCCCTATGGATTTTCTATAGCGATTGCTTATATATCCAAAAAATATAAAATGGATCATTAGAATGGCAAAAATAAGATTCCCTTGTCTAGCAAACTCAATTTTAGTCCTCATAAACCTTCTACCAAATTAATTTGCTTTAATTTAAATTTATTTATCGTTTCCTTATAAATTTGATTAATACTTGATCTTTTTTTAATTATTCCATTATAATTCTGAAGTGTTAAATCAAAAGCACTTTGTGGACTCTCATGTAAAATTTTTGTATTCTAAGAAAAAGAATCAAATATATCATCATAATTCAAATAAGCTACATAATTCATTCTTTTTAGCATATTATCTATTAAATGTTCCACATATATATATTAACTATATTAAGTAAATTAAAAAAAAAAATATGATTTATTTTTATATTTATCCTTCTAGATTATTTTAATCGAAATAGCATGGATAGAAATAATCATAGCCCCATGGATTAGTTGGGAATCCTTTTAATGATGGGTGGAATGCATCTCTGTTTAAAGAGTTGTAGCCCCATGCCCAAGGCATGAGATCTTCAACAAGGTATTTTTGCATTGTTTGATATATTGTATTTCTTACGACAGGATCAGTTTCCTCAAGACCTGCCCTTAGCAAGGGTTCTAAGATAGGATCGTTAATTTGTGCTGAGTTGGAAGATGATACATTGGACATCAATGAATTAACGTAATTACTTGGATCATTATAGTCTGGAATCCATCCAATAAAGTAGAGAGCCAATCCATTATAGCCAGGCGATGTTCGATTATAGATTAAATCAAGATATGGAGTCCATTCTTGACCATTGTCAACAACGGTAACTCCAATATGGTCCATATTTCCTTGTAACATCACCAACATATCTTCTCGGAATCTATTACCAATATTATATGTATAGTTAAAGCTGGCAAATGAGGCAGCCGACCATAATGCTTCGCTTGTACCAGGATAAGTTGTATCCCATCCAGTTCCGAATCCCATAGATTGAATGATTCCTCTGGCAACCGGAACGTCTAACACAGCACAATTATATGAATAGTTAGCATATGCAATCCCTAAAGGAATAGGGGATTTCAATCTTACAGCATACCCTTCTAAAAGTTCGGTAAGCATATAATCGTAATCTATCGCATATGACAGAGCCTGTCTCCAGGTTTTATTAATCATTTTGTTATTAAATCCAAGATATTGAGTAATTGAGCTTGCTGGTTCGTCAACTTCTACCAGATTAACATCAGAAGAAGATCTCATTTCGTCATAAAACGAAGGATGTGGAGCGGTTAAACTATTAATATCACCCGCTAACAGAGCGTTATTTCTGGCATCTGAATCCTGTATGATATTCCATATTAATGCTTCAACTTGAGTTGGCTCGCGCCAGTAGTCGTCATTTCGACGGGTTCTTACTTCTATACCAGCCATATATCCTTCAAAGATAAAAGGACCAGTTCCGACGAAAGCGTGTATTCCTCCTTCATCCGGACCTACACACTGCGCAGTTTGAATCCTAGTATATTTGGAATTACTGTAAGGTGACATGATAAATGAGCCAGAGAAGGTTAATAATGCATCAAAAACACCATACGGTTTATTCAACACGAATTTTATTACATACGGAGAAATGACTTCTGTATGATTAATAACAGGAGTACCATCAGGCCATCGATACAAAACGGCTATTTGGGCCTCTGTCTCATTATTAGGAAGGTCACCTGATGCATTTATCCAATAATTTAATCTGTCGAAGGACCATTGAACAGCTGTTGCATTAAATACGCCCCCATCATGGAATGTTATGCCTTGTCTAAGTGTTACAGTAAGTTCCGGCCCAACCCAAGTACCAAGAGATGCTGCTAACAGAGGAGTAAGTTCAAGACCAGGAGAGCTTAGATTATATTGATATAGTCCCTCGTAAACATTTATTGCTATTTGAAATGCAGCACTTTCCCACATTTCTTGTACATCCATCTGATCAGGACCATACATAGAACCTTGAATTATAACATTTTGAATTTCTGGTGGAGTAACTTCCACTAGACCGAGTTCAACAAGAAGAAACATGTTACCGATACCAGATGCGCCCAGAACAACGGCTAAGATTATTATAGCTAAATTCTTTTTTTCCATTTCCATATTGAATTCACTTATTTTTTTTTTTTATTAATTTTTTTTAGATTTGTTGTTAAATAGTTGTTTAAATTTGTAGACTTATAAGTTTTATTCTTTTTTTAGTTTTGTTTTTTGAAATCATAAAAGGTTTCTTTATTAAAATTCAATTCTTTATTATTAAAATGAGTTATTAAGATTCACCTTTGCGAAATTTAGACCATATCAAATGGATTAATTTCCCATAATCTCCTAACTTAATTTTAAGAAAAATTTTTGTGGAAAGGGAATGAAAATTTTTAAAATGGGAATAAAATGGGAATCTCTTTCTGTTAGTTTAATAATATTTATAATTTATCAAGATAAAATGAGAAAAATAGAATTACAATAAGTAGTAATGCTGCAATTATCATGCCTTTATCTAGAAAGGCTCTCTCTGTATTGCGAGCGATTTTTGGCTTAGCTGAAATTAAATACATATATCTCATGAGAATATATAGAGAAATAGGGATAGTGAGTATTGCAATATATTCATAAAGTTCAGGAACACCTGGTTCAGGTGAAAGATTGGGGTCAAGATTTAATTTGATGATTAAATAAAGAGAATAGGTCATAAATAGAGAGCCGGCAATAATAACATGAAATTGATCTAATAATTTTAGAGAATATTGGTCATATATTTTCTTATGTTCAACAGCTCTATCTTTTCCAAGAAATTCCAAATCTCCTTTTCGTTTAGCTATACTTAAAAACATGGCTATTTCAAAAATAGCTAAAAATAACCAAGCTGAAACAAATTCTTCGATTATTGCACATCCTGCCAATGCTCTCCACAGATATCCGGTAGATAAAACAAGTATATCAATGAAAGCATAATTCTTAAAAAGGTGATTATAAAGTTGACCTGTTATGATTACTAAGACTATCGTAAGAATAAAACCCAAATTAGGGATCAAAAAGATCAGAGACGAAACCATAATTGCTGATAACGCAACTAATAATAGTATTGCAAGATATATTGGTAAATCTCCTGATGCAAGTGGTTTTTTTCTCAATTTTTCTGGGTGTTTTTTATCAGTTTTAATATCTCTTATGTCATTGATAATGTAATTAAATGAAGAGGCACAACATAACAAAATAAACCCTACTATTAGAGGAAAATAGAGGGATGTTTCAAATAGTCTTTCACTAAAAAAAATCCCAACGAAAATCATCACATTTTTATAATATTGTCGAATGCGTAGAAGATATAAAATACCTCTGATTTTACTTGTCATTGTTAACTTTTTGAAATACACATTTATTTTAAACTTTTTTAAGTTATTATAATTCTTTCCGGCTTAAATTTCTTCAAGATTCTATACCCTAAACGACTAGAAAAGCTTGTTGAAGATTTAGTCTGAATCATTGCACTACTGTATACAAAACTAATTAATTCTATCGTTTTATATAGGATTCTTTTATCTTTACCAAATATGTTTTTAATAGTAATTATATCTTCATTGTATTCTTCATTCTTATTTGAGTTTTTTTCTAAATTTTTTAATTCTACATTTACTTGCTGAATATAACCAATTTCTAAATTATTTACAGGTTTTTTCAGATAAAAATATGCTCTTATATTAGTATCCATCAACCATCTAATAACTTTAACTTCAGATTTTCTATATTTAACATTTTTGCTTATGGCTAAATATATCTTTTTAGGGCGGATAATTAATTCACTAAGAGCATAATTCAAATGTTCTTGATCTTGATTTTCAGCTTTAGTCGAGTCGGAAAGAAAAATCTTAAAATCTTCCAGATATTCAGCTCCTACGATATTTACACATCTATATATATTTAATTCTCCTTTTGATCTTAGAAATACATCTTGATCTTTAAAATTTTGAATTAATACTATTGAATTTGGTAATTTAGTTTTTAAAATCGATTTTTGAACATTAGAACGATTCTTATTCATAAAGATATAGTATCCATTTTTATTATCATCCTTAAATTCAATATCCGTTAAAATTAAGGGATTATCATTTTGGAAAAAATATGTTTCATTCAAATCAATTTGAATAAGTGAATACATTGACGAGTTTAAGAAATTTTCTTCATTGGATTTTAAATTAGAAATAATATATTGATCGCTATCACATATATCATCAATAAATTTAATATCATTTAATTTACCAATTACAATTTCATCTGTTATTTTATTTTTAAAGATATAATCTTTCTCAAGGTCAAATTTGTATATTTCTTTTCTTCCAAGTTTATCCATCAATAATGAGATATCATTAATTTTAAAAAATTCTTTAAATTTTTCATTTGCTATATTCTTAAATATATATCTAGAATTTTCAAATTTTTTAGCATATTTTTTTTGTTTTGACTTTTTTAAACAAATAAATGGTAGAATTGCTTCCTTACTTGGTTTTAATTCATCGCTTAATATTGCGGCAATTCTATAAAAACTTGGAGGATGTGAATTTATAAAATTTGCTAAAAGTGAAGCTTTAGAGGGTCTTATCATTGAGCGATATAAATAATTTGCGGTGTTCATATAATCGAGAAGTTGATTATCTTTTGAGATTTTTTCTTCACATAAAAGCATAGTGTTAAGCCCGATTTCTCTACCGGTAGCATAAAAACTCTCCAAATTATAGAGGGCTTTAACGAGCTCATTTGCATAACCTGATTTTTTTGCTCTCAAATCTGCTTTTCCTTCTAAAATTCGAACGAATATAAAAAGAATTATGTATATGAACAAATTTAAAAAGATGAAAGCAATCATTGGAATTTGAGGATCAGCAAAGGTATAGTCATAAAAAGTTGCTGGTATACCTAAT
Source organism: Promethearchaeota archaeon (assembly GCA_016839585.1). Taxonomy (GTDB): domain Archaea; phylum Asgardarchaeota; class Lokiarchaeia; order Sigyniarchaeales; family SOKP01; genus Loki-b32. The sequence continues at coordinate 29,192 of JAEOTZ010000041.1, read as the reverse complement.
AACATTCTTATTAATAAATCACCTGTGGTAATGAATGTTAATATAAGTGTATGTTTTCCTTTTGTATGAGCCAATTCATGAGCAACTATACCTTTTAGCTCATCTTCAGGAATTTGATTAATATCTTCAGCAATAATACCAATTCTTTTGTCAAAAATAGAACCATAAGCCATAGCATTTAAAATTGGATAGTTCCCAAACCCAACCTTAACATGACCTTTTATTCCAATATCTTGTTTTACACTTTTTACTAATTCTAAAATTTCGGTGTTTTCTACTTTTTTAATTCCAAGTAACTTATCTAAGATTTCTCCAGAAATGAAATAGATAAACCAATTGACTATAATTAAAATAAAATATATATTCATAAAAAAATCGAGCAATCTAAATTTTTTTATATCAAGAGGTTTATTTACTTGAAAATTAATAGGTGTATATTGATTAATAAATACAACTGCTAACCAAGCTATAATATATAATAATAAAGTTAAATATTCTGGACTCATAAATCGCCAGACTACCATATATTTTCTACCAAAAAGTATAAATCCTAAAATTAGAATAATCCAAAAAGAAAAAGCAAAACTTGTATTTATAAAGAAAGGATCGTCTAAATAAAATGAAATTATGCCAGAAATAAAGATAACATTATAAGTCACTAAAGAGATGATTAAAATTTTGTTAATAACCGGATAATCCTTTAATTCAAAAATTCCTATCCATAAATATATTGAAAATGCTCCCATTATCGAGGTTAGCAAGTCTTTTGAAAAGAAAAATATAAGAAAAAAGAAAAAGAAAATAGCGATTATATCACTCATCTCGCTTCTTTTACCGTTTTTCGCCCAATGATAAAATTCCTCAATTGTTAAAATATAAAATAATATTGTAACTAAGAAACTCCAATCTTTTAGAAGTTGAAGCCAAGTTAATTGTAATAGTAAAAAATTAATTAAGAAAAAGAATACAATTGTTCCAAAAATATAAACTAAAAACAGAAATATCCTTATAAATTTTTTCAACAGAATTACCTTTAAATCTTAACCTTATTCTTTAATTTCCAATCTTTTCATCTTACTAATTTGGTTCCAAAAATATCTGATTGTAATATAATACCATGCGATAAATCCAATAATAAACAGTAAAAAAATGAATAATAGATTAATAGGAATTTCTATTTCTCCTAAGTTAATTATGGCAAAAGGAAGCTGAAGGATAACAAATTCAACTATCATTAAGAAAATAATTCCTGAAACTAATAAAATTATCATTAATAGAATTATCCCTCGGATTCTAGGAAATTTATACAATAAGAAAGAAGTAGGGATAGCAAGTATGAGAATAGTAAGAGCAACAAAAAATATATTAATATTTTCTGAAGTAAATTGCAAAAATTGAACAGATACAATTGAAAATAATCCACATATAATAGAAATTGCATAAAAGTTTCTAACTAATTCTGGTTCTGTTAACGGCCCTTTTGCTAATATTAACCTTGGCAATGTGAGAGCTGCATCTTTTTGATCTGAAGCTTTTATTCGATCATCTTCTAGTAAGATAATATCCTCCTTTTTCTCTCTTATATCGCTACTTTCAAGAAAACCACGAACGGAATAAATTACATAAAAACTATTGAAAATGTGAATTAAAAGCGCACAAAATGCAGCAACTTCAAGTGAACCAAATAATGCAATACCCGCGACCATTGCTCCCATACTTAAAGTCCCTATATCTCCTGGAAAAACCTTAGATGGAAATTTATTATATATAAAAAAAGGCATAATAACAGCAATTATTGGAATGGTAAAAATAATGGCTTCAGCAGAATTCCATAATACACCACATATAAGCAAAAAAGTTACCGCAATTAAACATGTTCCAGAGCCTTCACCATTATAACCTTCTAACATATTTACCGTATTGGCAAATATTGCAATAATTATTGGCAAAACTAGTGGATAAATAATGGTTAATCTTGTTTTATCTAGAAATGGAATTGACGGAGAATTAATATTGATATACTTGAAATAATTTGCTAAAAATATAGCACTACCAGAAAAAATTGATAAAATAATTTTATAACCTGACTTGAATTTTATTCTATCATCAATGAAACCTATTGCTCCAGCTAATAAAACTGTAAGTAAAAAAATTATAGTTTCTTTAAAAAAATCAGGAAAGAATACCATCAATAAAATTGAGGCAATAGTAAATCCAATAACCATACTAAGTCCACCAGATTCAGCAATTTCGGGGTGTGCATTTTTATGGATATCATATCCCACATATTTTTTCTTTTTCATAAATTCTATTATAAAGGGGAGGATAAAATATGTCGTTAAAAAAACAATAATAAAAATAATTATTAAATAGAATATTTCCAGAAAATTCCAATGCAATTCTGATAATAGAATCATGATTTTATAAACTATTTAAAATTTTTTATGAAGTTATCAATAGCTCAAGCTTCAAGATGAAAAAATAAAATATTTGATTTATTATATTTTTTTATTTTTTTTTTGTTAAGATTTTATATATTAAATAGCTTGAAATTAGTTAAAGAATAGCCCGGCACGGATTCGAACCGTGGTCACGGGGTTCAAGGCCCCAGATGCTTGGCCATTATGCCCAATATATCAGAGATATATCGATCTACACCACCGGGCTAGAAATTTGTTAAGTTTTTAGAATAATAATTATAAACTAAAAGGTTTGAGATTTTGATTTAAAAATTCATCATCTAATAAATTTTTGTTGGTTTTTAGAAATTCAATATCTTTTTTTTCATCTCTATATTCATCAGGTAGCATTTGTGGTATTGTTTCTATTATGGGATACCATCGATAGCAATTTTTACAAAACAATAAACCTGATTCAATTTCAATTTCTAATTTTATTTTATTCAAAAAAAAGAGCTCAGGTAATAAATGGTCAATTTGGTCAGGATTTATGTTTTTGGAGAACTCTATGAGTTTAGTTTTTACTTTTGATTTTATAATTTCAAAACATTTTTTACTTAATTTATTATCTGTTTTATCAAAAATATAGTCTAATTCATTAATACTGGAAATTATTAATTCAAGATAAGTTTCAATTTGAACTCTTTCCATAATTATATTATCTTTCAGATAAACTGTACCATTTTCCCTTGAAATTTCGATTATTTTTTCTTTTTTAATGTAATTTATATCTCTTTTCTCATATATGCTAATTATTGATTGAAATTCTTCGGTTTTAGTTTCAAAAGAGAAAATAAATAGTTTTAAGGGAAAGCTTTTATCTATTGGACATGCTAATATATCGAAAAGCCAAGGTTTCATGAATAAGAGCACATCTAAAGTTTTTTTGTAATATAATTATAGGAGGTAACTTCTTAATTGCTGAATAAATTTATCAATATTTCTATCTATTTTTTTTCCCCTTTTCTTGAAATCATCTGATAACTTCAAATAAGCAGCTCTAGAAGGTAACCTTCCTCGTTTGTACCGCGTTTCTAATAGATTCAAACTATCTTTAACGCTTATTCGTTCAGCTTCTAAAATGTCTAATTTTTTTATGATACTCTTAAAAGTTTCGTTTGTTTCCATTAAAACTTTTTTAAATGGAGCAATTTCTTTTTGGATTTCTTCGATTTTTGCAGTATTTTTTTCTAATATATTTTTATAATTTTTCTTTGCCATTTTCTTTCTTTTTGCATCATCTTCAGCTTGTTTAATCTCTAAAAATTGCGCATTTTTCTCTTCATATAAAGAACAAAATTCTCGAATTTCATTTACTAGGAGAAGTTCTTTTTTGATTTCAACTAAATCGTACTCTCTTTTTCTTAATTTAATTATTAAAACGTAAAATGTTGCTATTAAAGAAATTATGAGTATAAAAGTAATAGGTCTTAAAAGAATATCAAAAATATCTATGGTAAACGTGAATTGAATTAAATTTTCTTCTATTGGAGCAACATAGTTAAATTTATAAACAATTATCGTAGCACCATGAGACTTTTGGATGGATTCGGGAGGTTTAGTAATGGAATCTATACTATAACAGCCATCAATGGTTAATTTAACAGTTTGTTGTCTACCTAAATATTCAAATGAAGTTGAGAGAATATTAATTTGAACTGATTCTTGAAACCAGTTAAATGAAATATATTTCTCGAAAGGCAAATAATATCGCAATTTAAACCTAAACGAAGAGTTTGGTGTCAATTTTACACGGTTTGTTACCAGGTTAATTGTCAACTCTTTATGTGTGGAGCTTTTTATTATTCTAGTTCCTAATATTTCGCCTAAATCATCATAGACATATATATCTCTAGCAGCTCGAGGTATATTTAGTAAAAAAGTATTGATATCCATTATACCTAAATTTTGCATCAGAAAATCCTCTTTCACTCTTATTATGCCCCAAGGTGATATATAAAATTCTCGATTGATTTCATTTACTTCCATTTTTGTATAGTCATCATTAGTAAAAACTATAGTTATATCTTTTTTATCTCCTAAATTTTCTTGAAATGGTGATATATATTCAATACCAAGATCATCTCTAAGTTCATCAAAGAAATATCTAACAAAGTATCGATCTGGATATACCTCACCCCAATCGCCTGTTTCAATCTCTGAGATTCTTGGTACGAGATATGTAGTAGTTAAATCACTTTCCATTTTATAGGGTAAAAAAGGATAAACATAACCATTAAACTCAATGTATTGCTTATCTATGAAGCTGTATGACACAAGATTTTTGTAAATATGTGTGAATTTAATTGTTTTTGATTGATACGGTAATAAAGGAGAATCAAAATATATAGCTAGCATTTCAAAATCACTTTGAATCATATAAGAACGTTCAGTTAATAGTGTGTTTCCCTCTAATCCGGTAGTCTCAAAAAAAATTAAATCATCTGAATGGTTCAGAGGAATTCCTATAAAAATGGACGTTATCGGATTATTATTTAAATTTTTAATAGATAGTTTATCTTCTATACTTACTAAACCATAGCCACTTATATTCCCCCATCTATCTAAGCGGGTAACTAATATATTTTCTGCTCCTTCCAAGCTAACAGAAAACTTAGGGCTTTGATTACCATTTTGATATGTATAATTTAAATCTGGCTGTTTTGAAATGAAAGGGTATGCTACAATAAATAATAGAAAAACGGTAAAAAATATTAAAATGTTTTTTCTTATCATTTGATTATTTAATCTTTTTAAAATTATCTAAAATTAATTAAAACAATTTATAAAAATTTATTAAAATTTTATTTTTAAACTTTCAGATAAAATTTTATATTTTCTTGGTTATTTATTTAATACATATTAATTAATTATTGGATTTTTTTAAAAATGTCGTCTCGCACAAGTCAATCAAGGCGTAAGAAAAGAAGAAGCGGGAGTGCTCCAATGCCAATGGGAGGAGCTGGATTAATGAGATTCTTTGAGGATAGTTCAATAGGCATCAAAGTGGGACCTATAAGTGCACTAATATTATCTATTTCATTAATTCTAATCGTAATTCTTGCTCATGCGCATATCTTTGATTGGTTATTTACTCCTGGAGGAGGTTAAAGTTATTTCTTTTTTTATTTTACTTTAATGAAGTATTAATAAAAAATATGAGAATTACTGAATTTCAAAGCTTAATAAAAGATCTTTACTTTCGACAAGATTATATAAGAGGAATTAATGCAACATTTATTTGGTTAATAGAAGAGATTGGAGAACTAGCGAATATTATCCATAATCCTATTATTGATAGAGAAAAAGCTTCTGAAGAACTTGCTGATATTATAGCTTGGACAAGCTCATTAGCAAATTTATTAGATATTGACCTTGAAGATGCTCTATTAAAAAAATATCCTAATATGTGCATTAAATGCAAATCTAATCCTTGTATTTGTGAGAAATAACTGATTTATTTCGAAATTTGAAGAATAAACATTTTAAATTTAAGAAAATCCTAAATAGTTATAAAATTTCTATAAAACATAACTGTATTTTTAATAAACCCTTTAATTATTATTTCATTTTAGTGCATACTATGAGCCTATTTAGTAAAAGGATTTGGATAGACATTGAACAACCTAAAACGGCCATAATGTTTAAGTCCCTAATTAAAAAGTTTGAAAAAGAAGGTTTAGATCTTTTAATAACAGCCAGAGATTATGATTCAACATATCAAATTTTGGATGACTTTGGAGTAAAATACAAAAAAATTGGTAGACATGGAGGTGAAAAATTAGAAGACAAATTGGAAACTTATATAACTCGCTTAAAACAATTATTTCCTCTAATTATTAAATTTTCACCAGACTATTTTGTTACTTTTTTGTCGATAGAGGGTGCAAGAATCGCATATGGATTACAAATTCCTTCAATAGGATTTAATGACGAACCTCGCAATAAACCTGTATGTAAGTTAATACACCCATTCATAGGAAATATAATAACTCCCGAATGTATCCCTAAAGAATTGTATATCCAACTTTATGCCGATCTTGAGAAACTTATTAGGTATAATGGAGTTGATGAAATTGGTTGGCTTTCAGAATATGCTCCCAATCCTGAGATTCTTGAGAGATTCGATTTAGAAAAGGGAAAATACTTGATAATGAGAACTGAGCCTACATATGCTAGTTATTTGATTGATAAACTTAAACCAGAAGAAACTATGATTGTTAAATTTTTTCCTCAAATTTTCAAAGAATTTCCAAATCATAAATATTTCCTTCTTGTTCGTTCAAAAAAACAAGAACAATTCCTTTTAAACCGACTTAAAATTCTTAGTAAAGAAAAAAATGTCATCATAACTCAATATTTACCAAAAATCGTCGATTTATGTTTCTATGGAGCTTTAATAATTAGTGGGGGGGGAACCATTGTACGTGAATCAAGTTTGTTAAATGTACCTAGCATCGAATTTTTCCCAGGAGAATCTGCACCACAGGAAAAATTTTTAATAAAAAATGGATTTCCTCTAGAACATATACGAGAGTCAAACCAATTGGTTAATAGGACTATAGATATCCTTAATCAAGGTCCATCCCCCGATAGATTTAAGATTAGCTCTTTTAAAGAAAAAATTAACCAATTTGACAATCCAATTGAGATCTGTTTCGATTATGTAAAAAATAAGTTAAAACCTATATAATAATTGATCAATTTAAAGAGACAAATTTGAGTATTTTTAATTCAACTTACAGAGCTATTATCTAATTATTGATTTTTTGTATCTATTAAAAATTTCTGATAAACATTTTCTAATCTTTTTCCAACTGAGTCCCAAGTGTATCTTTTTACAAATTCCTGTCCTTTTTTAACCAAATTTTCCCTTAGAGTATCATCTTTAATGAGCTTATTAATTGCTTCAGCAAGTAATTGACGGTTTTTAGGAGGAATAAAGATTGCATTATCCTGTAAAATTTCATGATAGACTTTTAATGAAGAGCTTATTACAGAAGTTCCACATGCAAGTGCCTCAAGTTGTGTATTTCCGAAGCCTTCTGACCCAAATGAATATTGTATTAATATATCGGCCATAGTGTAATAACCTGGTACCTCTTCTTCGGGAATATACCCCAAAAAAATGATATCTTTATATTGGTTTTTCCATTTTCTGTAAATACTTGTCATTTTAAAATCAGGAAGTCCACCAATGACAAAATTAAGGTCTGGAATCTTCTTTTTGGCGATTTTATAAGCTGCTATTATATCACTAACACCTTTATAGTTTGCAATCCGTCCGAAAGTAAAGATCACCGGACCTGTAATATTTAACTTCTCTTTTAATTTTTGAGCTTCTTTTGGTTTAGGTTTAAACCAATCTCCAATACCATTATAGATTACTTGAATTTTACTTAAATTAGCCTTTGGTATATAATGTTTAATTCCATTCTTAGAATAATCTGATACAGTTGTTATATACGTAGCCTTATTAATAATATATTTAATTAAATATGTCTCCAATGGAATTGTTGTGAATTTTGTTTCAAAAGGACCTAAATCATGAATTGTTGATATAAATTTCTTTTTATTAGAAAAAATTATAGGTAATGTTCCTTTGGCACCATTTCCATGAATTATATCAAAATTATGACTTCTAAGATACTTAGCAATTTTAAATACAAATTGAGGTGCCCATAAAAAACGTTTTCTTATTAAATCGACTTGTACTATTTTTGGATCATCAAGTTTAATATTCCATTTACCAGTAACTAATTTAACGTCATGATTCTGTTTCTTTAAATAATCAAAAATCCCCTCAAAACCAGAACGTTCGCTATCTGGAGCAATTTTTAAAGAAACTAAACAAATTTTCAGTTTTTTCATTTAATTTTTTAAAAAAAATTTTTGTATTTGAAATAATTTTATGTTAATTCTTCAAATCCATCTTCAGTAATTAAAATAGTTTCTTCTGACTGAGCTACAAAAACCCCTTTTTTTTCTGCTAATACATAATGGGCTTGCAATTTTCCTTGTTGTACAAGCTCTTGAAGTCCAAATGCAATACCCATCCTAAATTCTTTTGCCAACCATCTCTCTGCGAAAGGTAAAGTTTTATAATTCTTATTAATAAAGCCTAAGAGTTGTTTGGAAGTTTTCCTTCTTAAAGGTACTCTACCAGCATAAGGGTTCAATTCATAAATGAAAGCATTTCTGGTATTATGAACAGTCCCTTCACCTGTACTTGCAAATATTTCTATAGAAAATACCTCACCATCTTCCATAATATCACCACCTTGAGTACCTAATTCAGGTAGTGATTTTTCCCCATGAACTGTCCATCTTTCTATTTGGTGTCCTCCAAGTTCTTTTATAGGATTATATTTAAATCCTTTAACAATACTTTCTATTTTTTTCCCCATTTCTTTAGTATGCACTTTAGGTTTTGTCATCATTTTAGCGGCTTCCAGAGCAACTTCAGTAGCTTGTATTATATTTTCAAGCGATTTATTTTCATTTAAGTTAACAGAAAAGGCAGTATCAACGATATAACCTTCTATATGGACACCTAAATCGATTTTTACTATATCACCATCATTAATGGTTAAGCCATCATCTTTTAAAGGAGATGTATAATGTGCTGCGATATTATTTATACTTAAATTTACTGGAAATGCGCAATTTCCGTCTAATTCTTCAATTTTTCCCTCGGTAGTAGAAATTATATCAATTGCTTTTGCTCCAACTTTAATTTTTGGTTTTATGAATTTTTTCACTTCTTGAGCAATTTTTCCAGCTTTTCTAAGTGATTCAATTTTTAATCTCTTTTCTTCTTCCTCTTTTTCTAACTCTTCTTCACTTTTCTCCTTTTGAGGTTTGCTTTTTGAATTTTGATTCTCAGTCATTAAAATATGTAATGAAAGTATGTTTTTAAATAAGTATTAACTTTATTAATAAAGTTAACATTAAAATTAGATCAAATATAAAAATAATATTATAATCATTTTTTCATATCATCTATAATTAATTCGGTTTATTTAACCTTAAAGGAATTATAAGGAAAATTAACCAATTAAGGAGGTAACACCCCCGATTGTCAGAAAATATTAGCGAACTCACCGATCTTCTAAGAAAAATGGAAGCAGTTAATGCCGATATTCAGGGTAGTGCAATCGTTAGCGTACAAGGCTTACCTATTTGTTCTGTACTTGCTCGAGATGTTAACGACGGTATAGTTAGTGCCATGAGTGCTGCCATCTTAAGTGTATCTGAGCGTGCTGTAGAGGAACTCGCTCGTGGAGACTTGAAGCGCATTTTGATAGAGGGTGTTGACGGAATAATTATCTTATCAAAAGCAGGGGAAAACGCCATTTTATGTACATTGGCGAAAAGTGACGTCTCATTAGGGATGGTTTTTCTAAATATCCAAAGTGTTTCGAATAAAATTGCTGAATTATTAGATTAAAGAAATTTAATCAATTTTTAAAATTTCAGCTATAACTATTTTTAATATAATGTTTTTATTATAATAGTTGTAATATGCCTTCAAATCAATCATTTGAAAATTATATATCAAGAATTTCAAATTTAAAAGATAGGACGCAAATCGAGAAAGAATTCTATAATGGCCTTTCTGAAAGTCTTAAACATGGAAAATTTAAGATTTTCAAAAAATTAATTGATAAATCAATTAACTTTGATATTTTTGTAGATATAAAAAAAATACCTAATAGATTCAAGCTAATCTCATTGTTACTTTTAAGTTGTACTGAAAGGATATCTGAAGGATACCAAACATCTGCTTTAGGTGATATAATAGATGTTTTAAGATTTTGTAATAAGTTTAATTTATTAGAGAAAGAATTAAATGAAGATGAAAAAAAGATATTAGAAAGTGTTAAAGAAGATAAATTATTTTTGTCAAACTTAAATGACTTATTTGGAAAGGTATCTGATTCATTCATATTGTATATTTATAAGGTTATGCCTCAAGATCTTTATGATTATTTCATTAATAATCCACTTACTTATTTTCCAAATCGAGATGGATTAATGTATTATATCAAGAATATTTTTTTTAACCAGTATACTATATATGGTCTTAGTATTAGATATTTAAGCCCAATTAAACGATTTATTGACGATTTTAATAAAAATTGTTTATTCTACAGAGATCAAATAGATAAAGAAAAGAGAGATATCTTATTAAAAGAGAATAAATTTATTGAATTTAGTGTTGTATATAAATATAATGTATTTTATTATGATGCTGATGAAGAACATGAACATAGTGAAATTAAAAGACATTTAGTATCTCCTAAGAACATTTTTAAAAATACAGATAAAATTTTAGCTGAAAATAATTATAATTTCTATAATTTATCAATGATTTTAATGGGCGGGGTTGGTCCACAAGGATTGGGTTTTATATATTCAACTCCTAAAGGAGAAGTAATTGAAATTTGTACTGATGTTAACCAGAATAAAGCAATTATAATTAAATTCAAAGAATTTTTAAGAAATCAATTTATTGAAAAACTGGAAAAAGAATTACAAAATCATCACATTAAAACTAATACAATTAAAAAATTGGTTGATTATCTCGTAGAGACTTTAAGTAAAGAAGAAAAAATCAATTACCAAAAAAAAAAGTCAATTATTAGCCATATTAAAAATTTTTTAGTCGAGGATGGTTATCATCGAAATTTTAATAAAATTGATTTTCAGGATTTAATAGATAAATTTTCAAATGCAATTTCAGCAATTTTACGACCCATAAAGATGATTGATCAATATAAAGCTCGAATGAACTTAATCGCTGATGGAAAATTAAAGGCAGAAGATATTGCTAAATTAACAAGTTTAAAAGGAAAATCTCATTATGATGTTTTACGAGAACGGTTTTTCTTTCAATATATCATTGATTGGTTTTATGATATATATTCCTCAGAAAAATTATAATCAGTAAATAAGAATTATAAAAATGAAAATTAAAAAATTAAAGATTTATCGTCTTATTTCTTGAATTTGGTCAAAGATGTTATCAAATCGTTCTCTTATTGAACCATACAATCCTTCCTCTTCGGAAACAACTGAATTTATAGCCGTTTTTAATCCATAATGGCTTTCAGATATCAAAACCCGTATAGGGAGTGTAAAAATATCGGTAATAATCATTAAAATCTCTTGAATAAGATTAATTATTTTTGGAACGTTTTCTCGAGTTCTATCAATCGCAGAAGCTTCAGAGGGGATTAACTCATCCTCACGCTCTTTCTTTAATTCTTCCCAGACATTTTCCTTTAACTCGGAAAAATCAATGCCCAAGTTTTCAAGCGCCATTTGAACTCCTTCAAACAGATAATTAATTGTATCTTTAGCAGAAAAAAGTTTTATATTTTCAACCATTTCTACTGGAGCCAATCCATCTAAAAAGCTTACTAATAATTTATTATAATCTCGTATTACATCTAAGGGAATAAATAAAAGAGTCATATCTTTAATCTGTTTATAGAGATAACCAAATATTTTCGCAACTGTTTCATTCTTAAGAGATTTTTCTAGTAAACCTCCATATTCATTTAAAAGATGTGTTCCTAAGTATCCAATAATTCTTATCATATCATTTTCATAATTTCTAAAATAATCAAAGAAATGTTCTGGTTCCATGTGTAATTTATCTCGTATAAGATCAGCAACCCGTTCCTTTATACCCTCCAATGGTTCATCAAGGATTTCTTCTAATTTATCTATTGATATAACTTCTTGAAGTTTGTCTACAATATCTAACTTAGTTTCTTGAACAAGTTCTTCTTCAATGCTTTCTTCGAAATAAACATCAGAAGAAATTTTATCTTGAATTTTTACTGCTGTATGTTCTTGCCATTCTTTATAATCATATATTCTACAAATGAATTGGAGGCAATCGTCACCTCTAGTAATACATTTTTGCTCAACTATACCAATTCGATAATTATTCCTTTTTACTTTGAGTATAAAGTTAGCTACACTTTCTAACATTCCGCAGAGTCCACAAGCCATTCCTTCAGTCTCTTTATCTTTTATTTTCATAAAATTAAATGTATCCTCCTTATCTTCACCATAACTACTACAAATTGGACATTTTTTAATTTTAAGAATATAATCGTTATATTTTGATTCTTCTTTAGGGATTTCCTCATAAGAATAATCATCCAATTCTTTTCCAAAAACAACAATCCAAAGAATTTCAAAATAATCTAAAACTTTTTTTGGATTTCCGGGCATAAATTTAAAGATTGCTGAATGCCTTTCACATGATTCATAAGCCGCTCTTTTTCCCATTTCTCTCAGAATTATTAAACTATCTTCTTCATTTTTCGTTATTTCATTAATCTCTTTGAGTATTTCCCTATAAAGGAGTGTATAAAATAGTGCATTAGTAGAACGACCAAAGGCTTTTGTAATTTTTTTCATTAACCACTGAAATGCCCCCATTTTCAATTCGCCCCTCCGATCTTATATTTGTATATTTGAATACATGATTTATTTCCATGGGTTCGAGACTCTTTTACTTCAAATGGTTCTAAAAAAACTGATGAAGAATCCTTTGAAACTGAGTTAATTTGAGTGATAAGTTCAGACACCATGCCAATAATTATTTCACAACCAGCTATTTCAATATCTTCGTAATAATATTTACATAATGAACATTTAGAATCTCTTACTATTACTAATTTCTCACTCTCATTAATTTCTATTGAAACATAGCTGTCAAGAACTTTTTGATATATTGTCGTAATAAAATCCTTTAAGTTAGAAATAGTAACCACTTGTGTGGGTTTCCAATGATTAATATATGTCCGAGCGATACTTTTACCCATCCTTCTTAATCTCTCTTTTATGTCTGATACTCCATTTTTGTCCATAAAACGTGCTAAGTGGTATATAGCATTCCGCATTTGATTCATAGTCGCCTCTGATTGAATCAATTCTTCTCGTGTATAGTTCATAATTATGTTTTCCAATCTTTTATTAAATTAAATATTGAAAAATACCATTACATAAAAAATTTTTAATTCGAATAATAGATGATTAGTATGATTTCTTAAGATTTCTAGCAATAGACTAAAAAAAATTAAAGAAAAAATAAAAAAATATTTTAGATTGCTTCTATTTTTTGAATTATTTCTCTAAAGATTTGTTCGCCAACTGCCCCTAACATCATCCCATTTTGTACTAATGGCTGACCCTGTACTTCAATTGGATGATTTAACAGCTCACCATTCTTGAAAAACAGAATTGTTGGAATAGCAGTTACTCCAAATCTTTAGCGGCTATTTTTTTAGTTAGCTTTCGCCTAGAGGTCTGTTTTGATCAAGATCGGTGGCTAAAAGATGAAATAATCCTTCATGTTCTAATTTTTCTAATATAGGGGACACGAACTTGCAGGGACCGCACCATTCAGTATATATATCTATTACAGTAATTCCTTCCTTCATGTCATTTGTAATTGGCAGACCAAACTTTTTTAAATCTTCGATATTTACCATTTTTTTATCTCGGTTTAATTTAATTTTGTGAGAATTTTTGCACAACTAAAATTCGTTGAATTGATGAAATTTTAGTGTTCTTTATTGTTTTATATACATCTTTTCTTTTTATTCTTTTTATTTTCAGACTATAAATGAATTATTAGTTTTAATTCTAAAAAAAACACTTTTTCTGTTAACAATTACTAAAATAAAATTGGTACTTATTATTGAAAAAAAATAATTTTAAAATTAAAAGAGAGTTATTATAATTAAATTAAGAATAATTGCGTGTTAATTAAAATGGCAACATTAGATTTTGATTTTAGAAACCAGATTATTCAATCAGACATCGGAAGTACACTTGCTTATTGTTATCAGTGTGCAACTTGTAGTGGAGCGTGCCCTGTGGCACAAGTTACTCAAGGACGTTATAATCCACGGAGATTAATTTTAGATGCTCTTTTAGGTTTAAAAGAAAAGATTTTTGGTAAGGAGAATGCATTTAATATTTGGGGATGTACTGTATGTGATACGTGTGATGAGGTTTGCCCTCAAAAAGTGGAATTGACAGAGATTTTTACTATCCTTAAAAATATGAGCATTGAGAGAGGAGAGGGTCCTGAATATTATACTACACAAGCATCAACAATCTTAGAAAATGGTAAAGCAATTCCTATGCAACCCGCGATAGAGAGGAGACGGGATCAATTGGGTTTACCAAAAGTATTAACTCCGGATGTTAATGAAGTAAAAAAATTATTAGAATCAACAAAATTAACTGAGAAACTTCCAAAAAAGGAAGAATAATAAATTTACTAATTCTTTATATTAGTTTTCAATTTCTTACTTTATGTATAATTTTATTTTTATAAATGAATTAACTACTATTATATAAATTATAAATAATCAAAATTAGTAAGATGAGGTTATAAAAAGTGAGGAGTCCTATAATTGCTGGCAATTGGAAGATGAATCGGGGTACTCCAGATGAAGTAAAGGAAATGCTAAAAAAATTTATACCTCAAGTAAAGGGAATTGATTTAGTTGATATTGTAATCTGTGCTCCATTTACAGCATTACAGACTTTAATTGAAATCACAAAAAAGACTGGTATTAAAGCTGGTGCTCAAAATATGTATTTTGAGGAAAAAGGAGCATTTACTGGAGAAATATCCCCAAATTTTTTAAAAGATTTTGGAGTAGAATATGTCATTCTTGGGCATAGTGAAAGAAGGGATATATTCAAGGAATCTGACGAATTAATAAATAAAAAGCTTAAAAAAGCACTGTATATGGATTTAAAACCGATTGTATGTATTGGTGAACATCTGAATGAAAGAGAATCAGGTAAAACTAAAGGGGTTATTGAATATCAAATGAATGAAACATTTAAAGATCTTAATATAGAGGAAATGAAGAAAACTGTAATCGCATATGAACCAATTTGGGCAATAGGAACCGGAAAAACAGCAACTCCTGAACAAGCAGAAGAGATACATGTTTTTATTCGCGACCTTTTATCTCAAAAATATGATAAAGAAACCGCAGATTCGGTGAGAATCCAGTATGGTGGTTCAATTAAACCTTCAAATGCAAAGGATTTATTTAATAAGGAAAATATTGATGGTGGCTTAGTTGGGGGTGCTTCACTCCAAGCTGATTCATTAACTCAAATAATTAAAGCAGCTGAAAATACAATTAAATAAATTATACGATTTTTATAAAATATTAACCAAGAATATCATTAAAAGAAGAAGTTAATTTTGCAGGAAATTCACCAAAATAACTTTGAGGATCAGCAAAGAGTAGATAAAAATAGGGCTCAAATAATATATCTTCCACTGTTGGACCTACCCCTGATTTAACAATGGTGACTTGGATTTGCTCATCAGAAAGAAAAGATTGCCGGTAAATCCATTCTAAAGGAGATATTTCAGGTATAAATCCAATATGTCTTAAAATTTGATTGACTTTTTCTAAGGAGTATTTTTTTCCAAAGACTATAATAGGTGAAAGATCAAATGAAGTGATACAAATTCCTTCTAAACCATATCCCTTCATTTCGTTTAAAAAATCATTGGCTAAAAGTTTAATTTTATTCTTGTGATTTGATATTTGTTTTCTGGCCTTTGAATCGGTTAGAATATTGATTATCTTATTTACTTCACTTTTCATCATTTCCTCTCCAGAATCAAGTGGAATTTTGGAAGTTATAATTGTGTTATAGATCAATTTAACTTTTTCTTGTACTGAATTATGTAATAAAAAGGGATCTGTTTGCACTGTTATTAACACATCTCCTATTTGTTTTAGTTTATCTTTAGTAATTTGTGGCTTGTTTTCCTTTTTAGGTTTAAATTCAAGGACTTCGATTTTTTTATCGATATTTCTAGCAAATTCAAACAGTGCAGATATTAAACCTGCAGTAAGATCAAATTTTGAATCCAAATCCATTTGATCTTGATCAACAGGCTTATCATGGGAAAAATCAAAAAATCTAAGGAATATTTTCACGCCTTCGGGTATTGGTTTAACTTGTATATTAAAATATGGGAACCCTGTAGTAGAGATAATGCTTAATTCATATATGGTCATTTATGTGAAGGTTTTAATTGTTGTTAATGGGATTTAATTTAACCCTTATTTTATTAAGATTTAATATTTTTCCATTTAAAATAATTTAGTTAATTTTAAGTTAATAAATTAGAATCAAGAAATATATGAAAGATGTAATTAAATAAATTACTTTTATTCAAAAAACTTTTAAGAAGATCTTATGTAATGATAATAGCAGGCTTTCCTGGAAGAGATTGAATTGCTTTTTGTGCATTCGAATCTTTCTCAATTAAAATTTCAACCTCGCAGTTATATTTTTTCATAATCATTGATTTAATATCCTGAAAAAATTTGTATTCCTCATTTGTTGTAAGAGTGAATTTTGGATACTTTCCTACATTTTTTAAAACTTTTGTGATGATTTGACTTATGAACTTACTATGAGGCTTTAAGTAATCTTTTTGCATGAGTGTTTTTATAATTTCACCTTGATTTTTGGTTTCATTAATCAATGATAGAAGCAGTTTATAGAATCTATATTTCCATTCATCAGCTATAATAATTGAAATTTTATCTAATTCTTCTTTTCTCATAACAGTTTTAATATTGTTAATATCATCTAGAATATTGTTTATTAACTTCCATTTGAAATCATTTTCAAGAGTAAGTAATTCTTTGTTGTAAGAAGGCCATGAAGCTAAACTAATAAATCCTTTTTTATCAATGATTTCCCAGATTTCTTCAGTGATATGAGGAATAATTGGATGGAGTATTAAAAGTAATTTTTCTCTACATTCTTCAAAAATTTCTTCAACTACACCTTCATTTTTATATTTATTAAATTCAGAAGTGAATTGTATTATATTGTTTACAGCGTCTCTAATTGATATTTTTTCAAAATTATTAGTAACTAGCTTTATCATTTTGTTTAAAATATATTTTACAAGAGTATCTCGAATAGTTTTTTCTTTTCTTGTAATCTCAGGAGGATCAACTAGCATTGAAAAGGTGTTTTTTATGAATTTATTTGCAAACCCAACACCTTCATCTGACCATTCTAAGCCAGATTCAGGACTTGCTCCGAATAAAATAAAAAACCTAGCAGCATCAGCTCCATATTCATCCATTATGCTCAGGGGATCAACCGTATTACCAAGTGATTTACTCATTTTAACACTTTTTAGAATATATTCTGTTCCGCATCGTTTACATTTCTTGTCATGCACATCTGTCTTCATGGTAAAAGTATTACATTTAGGACAATAAGGATGAGCTTTATTGATCATTCCTTGAGTTAATAATCGTTGAAATGGCTCATCAAAAGAATGCAAACCTAAATCTCTTGCAACTTTAGTAAAGAATCGCGCATATAGTAAATGCATAATAGCATGTTCAATTCCACCTATATATTGATCCACATTACCCCAATAATCGACAATATCTTTTCTGTATGGTAATTCTTTTGAAATTGGGTCCATAAATCTGAAGAAATACCAAGCGCTATCTACAAATGTGTCCATTGTATCAGTTTCGCGCATACCCTGTTTCCCACAATTAGGACATATAACTTTTATGAAATTTTCACTTGTTTGTAATGGGTTTCCTTTTCCAGTAAATTTTACATCTTTTGGTAATTCTACAGGTAAATCCTCATATGGTACAGGTACTATTCCACAATCGTCACAATATATTATAGGTATAGGACAGCCCCAATATCTCTGGCGAGAGATTAACCAATCTCTTAATTTATAATTAATCGTCGCAAAGCCCATTCCAATTTGTTCCAACTTCTCTGTAATAGCATTCATAGCTGTTTGGTTTTCTATACCATTAAATTCTTCAGAATTAACTAAGATACCATCACCCTCATAAGAACGCATCATTTTATCTACATTTAACTCATAATCAAAAGGTTGAATCACTATTCTAATTGGAATATGATATTCTTTAGCAAATTCAAAATCTCGCTGGTCATGGGCAGGAACAGCCATAACAGCCCCAGCACCGTATTCAAAAATGACAAAATTTCCAATATAAATAGGGATCTCTTCTTTTGTCATAGGGTTAATAGTGTATTTTCCGATGAACATTCCCTTTTTTATAACTTCAATATCTGTTCTTTCAAATTTATCTTGTCTCATTACCTCATCATAGAATTTTTCGAAATCTTTCTCGTATTTTGTACTTTTTACCCAGGTTTTAACCCAAGGATGTTCAGGAGCGAAAACCATGAAAGTAGCACCAAATAATGTATCGGCTCTTGTTGTAAAGATATCTATAGTTCTATCTTCACCTACAATTGGAAATTTGATTATTGAACCTTCAGATCTTCCAATCCAATTTCTTTGCATTATTTTAACCTTTTCAGGCCAATTCACTTTGTTTAAACCATCTAATAACTCTTCTGCATAATCTTTTATTTTTAAGAACCATTGAGTCAAAAATTTCTGCTCCACTTCAGAATTGCATCGCCAACATTGACCACTTTGAACTTGTTCATTTGCTAAGACAGTAGCGCAACTAGGACACCAATTTACATAACTCTCTTGTCTATATGCAAGGCTCCTATCGAACATTTTTAAAAAAAACCATTGATCCCATTTGTAATAATTTGGATCATGGCTATAAATCATTCTAGACCAATCATAAGAAAGACCTATTCTCTTTTGTTGTTCTTTCATTAATTTCATATTAGCATTAGTCCACTCTTCAGGATTTGCATTTTGGTCTATAGCAGCATTTTCTGCTGGAAGTCCAAATGAATCATAACCCATTGGATAGAGAATATTATACCCACACATTCTTTTAAATCGTGTAAAAACATCTCCGATAGAGTAATTCCGGAGGTGTCCCATATGGAGTCCTTCTCCTGAGGGATATGGATACATTTCCAGAACATAATATTTATTCTTCTTTTTTTTCAGATCCTCTTTTACTGTAAATATATTGCTAGCTTCCCATTTCTGCTGCCACTTTTTCTCGATTTTCTGTGGATCATAGCTTACCATGATAAATAAACCTAATTTTTTCAATAAAGTTTACTTAAATATAATCTTGAATAATTTATTCAATAAATTTTTTATGAATAAGTTCAATTTTATTTGAAAAAAACTTAAAATTATAAAAAAATTAGGGAAAATTAATGACGATAGATAAAATTAGGGTTTCGTTTGGGAGTGCATCAGTCTTAGGTTTGTATCAAAATAAAAAATTCATAGATCCTCCAACAACTTGTTATGTTATGACTTATATACCAGGGCATTGTCTTGCAAATTGTGGCTTTTGTCCTCAAGCACGTAATTCAAATAGTTCAACAGAAAAATTATCACGAGTAACTTGGCCAGTGTTTCCCTTTAAAGACTTTTTAACAAAACTTAACTATCTGCCTCCTCCTAAAAGATTCAAAAGAATTTGTATACAAACATTGAATTATCCAAAAAATTTTGATGATTTAATAGAAATTATAACTCAAGTAAAAAAAAATTCTAATATACCTATATCTATCGCAATTCCTCCAATGTCAACAGAAAAATTAAAAGGTTTAAAATTAATTGGTGTGGAGAGAGTAGGGATTGCCTTAGATGGTGCCACCAAAGAAATTTTTAAAATGATAAAAGGTGAGGGTGTGAAAGGACCTTATAATTGGGGTGAACACATTCAAAATCTTAAAGATGCATTAGAAATTTTTTCTGGTGGTTTTGTCACTACTCATTTAATTGTAGGATTAGGAGAAACTCAAGAAGACATATTAAATTTAATTAAGGAATTATATAATTTAAAAATACAGGTAAGCTTATTCGCGTTTACTCCTATAAAAGGCACCAAACTCGAGAATCTAAATCGACCTGATCTTTTAAAATTCAGAAAAATACAACTTGTAAGATACCTTATTTTAAATGTTCAAAAGAGTTTAAAAGATTTTACTTTTAATCTAAAGGGGGATGTAATAAGGTTTAATATAAATAAATTGGAATTAAAAAATATTATAGATGACAATGATGCTTTTATGACTTCAGGATGCCCTAGTTGTAATCGTCCCTATTATACTTCAAGACCCTCTGGACCAATATTTAATTATCCAAGAGAATTAACTATGAATGAAAAAGAAGATATTTATAATTTATTGCATAGATTTGTTAATTAGGTACATTTTGAGAAACAATGGATAAATGGAGAATTTTACCTTTTGAAACTAGAAATGGGTATTGGAATATGGCGTTAGATGAAGCCATTTTAAAATCAGTTTCTGAAAACAAGTCCCAAAATACTTTAAGATTTTACAAGTGGAATCCATCAACGGCTAGTATAGGAAGAAATCAGAGTTTATCAGCAGAAGTCGATTTAGAGTATATCAAAGAAAAAGGATTCAATGTAGTTAGAAGGATTACTGGAGGAGGGGCAGTATTTCATGATTTTCGTGGTGAAATCACATATTCAATTGTATGTCCTATTAAATTTTTAAAGAATTTAAATGCATTAACCATTTTAGACCAATTTGAGATTATAACGCAAGGAGTTATCGCAGGTTTAAGGAATTATGGACTAGAACCAGAAAAAGGTATTATTCATTGTCCCGCTATTTTTTTAGATGGTAAAAAGTTTTCTGGGAATGCACAAGTAAGAAGAAAAGGATATATTCTTCAACATGGTACCATATTATTAGAAATTAATCCTGATTTAATGTATTCTGTTTTAAAAGTTCCGGAGTATGTTGATAAATCAAGGATGGTCAGATCTGTTAGAGCTAAATGTATAGGAATAAAGGATCAATTAAGAATTTATGATGAGAAGCAGTTTGTAAACTCATTAAAATTTGGATTTGAAAAAATTTTAAAAATTAAATTAGAGGAGGGCTATTTTTCAGATTATGAGCTTAACTTAGCTGAAAACCTAGTTAATGAGAAATATTCAAATCTGAATTGGTTAAAGAAATATGAGTGAAATTGAACAATTACTTGATAAAATAAAATCTGGAAATGCTAATTGGTCAGATTTTTCATATTTTTTAAATTTAAACAAGGATGATATAGAGCCATTATTTAATATCGCTTATGAAATGACCAAACAGAACTTTAACAATACATTGAAGGTTTATAATCCTACCAATAAATTTCCAGCAATAAGTATTACAGGTAATAAGTGTGCACTTCACTGTGAACATTGTAATGAAAGATATTTGAAAGGAATGAAACCAATCTTAAACAATCTTGATTTGGAATTGTTTTTAATGAATCATTATGAAAATGGTGGTGTTGGAGCCCTAATTTCCGGAGGATGTGAGCCAGATGGTTCAGTACCATTAATGGGTTTTTTGAATACAATAAAAAAGGTTAAAAGTCAAACTAACTTAATAATAAACACCCATACTGGATTATTGCATGAAGCTACTGCTAAGAAATTAGCTGAAGCAGGTGTAGATATTGTTTCTTTTGATATTAATTTAGATGAGGAAATAATAAGAGAGATATACCATTTAAATAAAAATTTAATGGATTATAAGAAAGCAATAAATCTATTAAAACGATATAAACTAAATATAGTTCCTCATATTTGTATCGGTTTATATTACGGAAAGCTCCATAAAGAATTAGAATCAATTAAATTTATTGTGGATTCTAAGATTAATCCCCCATTAATAGTACTAATTGCATTAATCCCTCCAAAAAACTCTATTAAATTCAAAACCCCAATGGCAATTGATATCGCAAAAGTAGCAGCAATAATTAGATTTCTTTTTCCTCATACAGAAATTTCTCTTGGGTGTATGCGTCCCAGAGGATCGATAAAAATAGAACTAGAAAAGTATGCTATTAAAGCAGGAATCACAAGAATTGAAATACCATCAAAACAAACAATAAAATGGTTAAAGAAGGATAATCCTCAAATAAAATTAAAATATTTTTCAGCTTGTTGTGCTATTCCAAAGAAATTTGAAAATTTAGCAATGAGTAAAAATTCTGATATTAAAAGATATTTAAATTTATAAAAATTCCAATTTAAATTGACTATTATGAATGAAATTCAAATTGTAGGATTAAAACAGATTCCATTAATTAAGAAGGGGGATGATATTGCTAAAATTATTCTCGAAGCCTTAAAGAAAAACAATCTGAAACTTATGAATGGCGATATTTTCGTTATTGCTCAAACAATAATTACAAAGAGCAATGGAAGGATTAGAAATCTTAAGGAAATAATACCAAGCTTGAGAGCTATTGAACTTCATGAAAAAATTTCGTCAAAAGCAAAAAATTTAGGTGTTCCTGAAAAAACCCCCGAATTAATTCAATTAATATTGGATGAATCAAAGGATATTCTAAAAGTGGAACATGTCTTAATTACAGAAACGAAACATGGATTTATTTGTGCAAATGCTGGAATAGATAAATCTAATATTGAAGGGAAAGAGAATGTGGGATTGTTACCTAGTAATCCAGATGAAGATGCTAAAAATATTAGAATAAATCTGAAAAGCCTCACAAATAAAGATGTCGCTATAATAATTTCTGATTCATTTGGAAGGCCATTTCGAGTTGGAGCAGTTGGAGTGGCTTTAGGTGTTTCTGGAATAATTCCAATATTAGATAAACGTGGAAAAAGGGATTTATTTGATTATGAACTTCATAGTACTATAATAGGACATGTTGATAGTCTTGCTTCTGCTGCACAATTAGTTATGGGTGAAGCAGATGAAGGAATTCCTATAGTATTAATTAGAGGATATGATTTTGAGTTAACGGAAAATACATCAATCAAATCCCTATTAAGAGAAAAAAAAATCGATTTATTTCGAGTAGGAACTAGTGAAAACACTAAAGGAATTCTAAAAAATCGAAGAAGTTATAAATTTGGTTTTGATTCAAAGAATATTGATAAAAAAATTATTGAAAATTGTATTGAACTTGCCAGATGGGCTCCAAGTGCTCATAATGGACAACATTGGCGTTACGTAATATTGAGTAAAGGAAGTTTACGAAATAGGTTAATTGATAAAATAAATGAAAAGTTAAGATTTGATTTAGAAAAAGATGGTAGAGTAGAATCTTTTATTAGAAATAAGATTAATAAAACAAGAATGAATTTCTTAGAAGCTCCATTCTTAATTCTCTTATGTTTAGATTCGAAAGATTTAGAAAAATATCCAGATGAAGATCGCTCACAAAATGAATTTATATTAGGAATCCAAAGCGTTAGCTGTTCAGCAATTTATTTACTAATTGCTTTTGAAGTAGAAAAATTAGCTGCGTGTTGGTATTGTGCTCCATTATTCACTAAAGAAATTATAAAAGAGGTTTTAAAACTTCCTGAATCTTATATTCCAATGGCATTTTTTACTGTGGGATATCCTTTAAAGCCAGTTAAGGCACCACCACGTAAAAACTTAAATGATATTATTTTTAAATTAAAAGAATAAGCAAAATAAAAATATGTCAGAAGATTATTATGTTATATTAGCTGGAGGAGTGGGAGCAGCAAAATTTATTGAAGGGTTAGTTAATGTTGTAAAACCAGAATTGCTCAAAATCATTGTCAATACTGGAGATGATATTGAATTGTTTGGTTTAAAAATCTGTCCAGACTTGGATATAATTACCTATACATTAGCTAATTTGGTAGATAAAGAAAAAGGTTGGGGTTTTGTTGATGAAACATACAATTGTTTAAGAATATTGAAAACATATTACGAGACGGGCTGGTTTAATGCTGGTGACAAAGATTTAGCAACGCATATTTATCGCACTGATTTATTTACTCGAGGTTATACTAAAGCTCAGATTACAGAAATGATTTGCAAAAAATTAGGAGTGAAATCACAACTAATTCCTATGTGTAATGAAACTGTAGAGACATTCATTGGTACTCATGATGGCGAGATTCATTTTGAAGAATATTACATAAAAGAGCGCTGTGAACCGGAAGTTTTGGATGTAAAATTCAAGGGAATTGAAAATGTAAAACCAGTTAATGGTATATTGGATTATATTAAAAATGCAAGAAAAATTTTGATTTGTCCCTCAAATCCAATTGTATCTATAGGGACAATACTTCAAGTTCCAAAAATAAAAAAAACGCTAATGAAAGAGAAAAGCAAAGTTTTTGCGATAAGCCCTATAATTGAAGGTGCTGCCGTTAAAGGACCAGCAGCTCCATTAATGCAAGCGTTAGGTTTAGAAGTTTCTTGTGTTGGTGTTGCAACTTTTTATAAGGAATTTTTAGAACATTTCATAATTGACAATAAAGATTGCAAATTAAAACCAAGAATTGAAGAATTGGGGATAAATGCTTATTGTTATGATACTTTAATGATAAACTTAAAGAAAAAAAGAAATTTAGCTCAATTTATTATTAATTTGTAAAATATAGTAAAATAAAGATATTTAAACTGTCTCTTCTACGATTCCTTCCTCTTCTACTTCTTCTTTTTTAACGTAATCTCCAACAGATGCTAGAATCTCTTTTATACGCCCCTCTTGTTGTAGTCGAATTATCAAATTCCTGTGTTTAATGTAAGAAATTATCTGAGAAATTACAGGAAAAAGGAGCATTATCGGAAGTAATAAAATTATAATAGATTCTGGCGAATACATAACAACACTTTCAGTTATAGCAGGAGGTAAATTAAAAACATTAAGTAAGAACCATCTAGGGTGAATAATTATATAACTTATAAAAATCAATAAAATAACGCGATAACTAAAATTAATCACTGTTGAAGATGCTAAATTTCCTACACGTGGTGCCGAAGACCTTGCCGTTAATGTATTAGGTGCTTCTGGATCTTCCTTAAAAAGACGATCTATATATCTACCAAGCCTTCTTGTTTTAGATGCGGCTGTTACCAATTTTTTCTCTTCTTCTTCCAATTTCCTCCTTTCTATCATTTCTTTTACAAATGAAAATCGTTTACTTGTTCTTGCGAAAAATTTACCTACTGATATTCCTTCTTTTTGTCCAGTTTCGATTTCCTCTCTCCTTTTTTTAGCTTCTTCCCTAATTTTATCCACATTTGCCGTAATATGAATTGATTCTCTTTTTAATATTTCTAATTGGGCTTCTAATCTATCACTTCTTTGTAATGAAGGTTTAGTAACAGTTTCTGCATAATTTGCTTGAAATGAGAGTTCTAAATATATGTAAGCTATAATCCCAAATACAGTAACAGGACTTGCCATGAATGCGGCAAAATCATCAATTGGCAAATCAGTTAACATGTTATCAATTGGATCTACTAAATTTTCAAAGAATGGAAGAGTTTCCATACCTAATAAAGCCATCATATCATTAAACTCAAACACCATAAAAGGGATAACAATCATAAGAACTATAGAGCCAATTGTATAAAGTGTATATTTTGGATCACTTTTAAAAAAGGATCTTATGGCATATATTATTGCAACCACGAATAAAATCTGAAAGGAAAATAAATATAAATTATTTAATAATCCAGCAATTTCATCCCCTATAAGATCAGGGATTTGATCAATATCAGGACTAATACCTCCTGGAAATCTAAACCATAAACCCAAATAATTTTGAAAAAATGTACTAATAAAATCGAATAAATAACTATTCGGACCAGCTGTTATAAAAGCGCAAAAAATAGCAATCAAAAAAGCAATGCCATAAAAGAGATATGTAAAAACATCGACTAATGAACCAATAACAGCAAAAAAAACGAAGTCTCCATTATCATTGTATACAACCCGATCAAAATGGAATATTGATATCACAAATATGGTTAACATCCATGAGAGGACTAATGCACCTATGATTTTTAATATTAATATATAATATCTTGTCATTTTCTAATACGCCCTTCCCTTTTTCTTTGCTTCCATATAATTATTCAATACTTCACCCATCATATTATCGGGTGCAACTGTTATTATATTAACCCGTAAATTTCTTAATTCTTGCTTTATTTTAAGAATATGTTCCATCATTTCCTCACTAATTGCTTCTGCTAAAGCTTTATCAGTTGAAGATAAATCCATTTCATGTATTTCAAACCAAGGACTAAATGGATTAATAATAATAACCGTATGATTAAAAGGAATTAATTTTTTTATTGCTTGGGTAACTTCTTTATCATCTGCTTCTAAATCAGAAATAATAAAGATTAAGCTACGCTTTTGGAAACGTCTTGTGAAATAGCCAATTGCTTCAACAATTCTACATTTTCCCTCTGGTTTCACTCGAGCAACAAAATCTAATACTTGATAAAAATGATCTTCACCACTTCCAGGTTTTAAGAACTTTAGATTCTTTTTATCAGAAAAGGTAAAAACGCCGACACTATCTCGGCGTGTTAGGGCTACTTTTGTTAATAACATACAAGCCCTTATAGCAAATTCAAATTTTGTGTTTTCTATAGCTCCTCCTGCCATAGAACTTGAAGAATCTACTAAAATCATAACAGAGATGTCTCTCTCTGATTCAAACTCCTTTACAATTAATGTTTGGGTACGAGCACTTGCCTTCCAGTCAATTAATCTAAATTGATCACCAAAAGCATATTTTCTCATACCATAAAACTCTGAACCAAGTCCTTTTTGTTTCGATCTTTGGAGACCATAGTTCAATTGTAAAGATCTTTTTGAACCTAGTATCTCAATTCTTTTAATATCTTCATAGGGAGGATAGACAAGTATATCTGTAACACTATTAGGAACGATTCTTTCGAGTGAATTAAAACCTAAGCGATCCTTAACTATTATTGACAATGGTCCCAATGCATATTCACCCCTAACTTTTGGTTCAAGAACATAGGAGAACCTAACAGTAGCTTTAGGTCCTATTCTTGTAGATATGAAATTTTCACCTAAAATTAGTCTAAAAAGTTGTGGGTTAAAATTGTCTCTAATCTCAAGATAATCAAAGCTACTCCGACCTATATTCTCTATAACCACTTTAACATGGACAAAGTCATCTTTAAATACTTTTTCTTTCTCGAGTTCTCTATGTACCCTCAATTCTTCCACATTCATTTTGTAGTGAAATACTGGTAAACTAATAATGGTACTAAAGAGCAATAGAATGGCGAAATATATTAGGAAATAATTCGTAAACGCAAATCCTGCTGTAAGAAAAAATATAGCAAATAAAACTAAACTTCTACCTTTTCCTCCTAGAATATTATTTCCACCTTACTTACGATTTCTACATCTTAATTTAACTTAATTGATTATAACCCTATTAAAAATGGAAAAAATTATATTTTTATATTGGTACTGGAATTTCTTCGATAATTCCTTTAATCACAGCATTTACATCAAGACCTTCTAATTCAGCTTCGGGTTTTAATAAAATTCTATGATTTAATGCTGGAACGGTCAATGCACGAACATCATCAGGTGTTACATAGGTTCGACCTAAAATAGCAGCACGTGCCTTTCCACATTTCATTAAGGTGAGACCAGCCCTAGGACCGCATCCTAACGCAATTTGTGGATGATTTCGAGTTTTTAATATAACATCTCTGATATATTTTAGTATTCTATCATCAATGTAAACCATATTCACTAATCTTTGAGCAGCAAGTATTTCTTCTGCGTTAGTTATTTTACCCACCGATGGTGATTCACCTGAGATCTGTCTTCTCATGATATCCACTTCGTCATCTTGTTCAGGGTAATCTAACCAGAGCTTGAATAGAAATCGGTCAACTTGTGCTTCTGGTAAGGGGTAAGTTCCCTCCATTTCAACGGGATTTTCAGTTGCAATAACGATAAAAGGCTTTTCAAGTTTAAGGGTATCTCCTTCTATGGTTACTTGTCGTTCAGCCATAGCCTCGAGAAGAGCCGCCTGTGTTTTAGGAGCACTCCGATTAATTTCATCAGCAAGGACAACATTTGCAAAAATAGGTCCCTTTTGAAGAACAAATGTACCTTCTTCTTGTGAGAAGATTTTTGTGCCTGTAATATCGGCTGGGAGTAAATCGGGAGTGAATTGAACCCTCCTGAATGTAATTCCAAGAGTTTTAGCAAAAGTCTTTGCCATTACAGTTTTTCCAAGTCCTGGTACACCTTCTAAAAGAACATGTCCATTTACGAGAAGTGAAATAAATAGTTGTTGCAGAATATCACCATACCCTACAATGACTCGGCTTACTTCACTTAATACCTCCTGTGCTATTTCTCTTATAGGGGTAATATCAATTTCTTCATGTTCATAATATTTTGCCTTGTCGGCTTCCATTTTCTATACACCTTTTTTTTAATTTAATTAGTAATTTTTGATTGAATCTTTTAGATTAATATGTAAACATAATTAGATATTATTTACAACCCATTCCATTTCAAAGAACAGGTTTTCAAAATCTTGTTCATTTCTTATTTTTTCTTTACCTTCTTTTATCAATAAAATCTTATCCATAAATTTATCTATTCTTCTAACTTTTGTTTTACTAATTCCTAGTTCTTTAGCGACAACCATATCTACTACATTTTCTTTTGTGATTTTTTGACCCTTTAACAGGCTATTTAATTTCCTTTCCAATCTCCTATAGAGTAGAGTTAATGCTTTTCCATAATTACTTTTCTCTCTATACCATTCAATTTTTTGGGCAAAGAAAGAAGAGGTTCTAAATTTCGCTATATCTTCTTCCTTTTCTGCTTCTTCTGCTTTCTTTTTCTGTTCTTTCTCATCTTTTTTTGGTAGATATCTTCTTAAGGTATAA
>JAEOTZ010000040.1 GCA_016839585.1 Promethearchaeota archaeon | reverse complement strand
GTAGAGTTAATATAAAATTTTTAGCAGTATATATCCCAATATTCTGGTTCAGTGGATTTTTAGTTTCTATGCTTTTCTATATGTACACTTATTTTGTTACAAACTTATATTTAATGCTTTTATTTTTACCAGCGATGTTGATAATAATGCATTTAACTTTCATACTTGGATGTTTCTTTTTTAGCAAGCTTTTTTTGATTTTGATAAATCTTATTCATAGGCCTAAGGAAGGGGTATTTAAAGCTGAGATAGGGGATAATGATTTTGAATTCTGGATGTTAAGGACTGAATTAAGGAAAATAGCTTTATGGCTCATGAGAAATTGGCCATTTCCATGGGCAGATGTGTTAGCATTTAGATGGTTTGGAGTAAAGATGGATTTTTCGGGTAATCTATATGATTCTTGGTGCGATGGAGAATTTATTCAATTCGGACGCAGGAATTTAGTCGGACAAGCAGCAACTATTATGTCCTCTATGGTTGTTGGCAGATATTTGATTATCAAAAAGGTAATATTTGGTGATTACGTTCTTATTGGCGCACAGACCACGATCGCCCCAGGTACAATTGTAGGTAAAGAGACTTTCGTTGGTGCTATGTCATTTACAGTATATGATCAAATTTTAGAACCGGGCTGGGTATATTTTGGAATGCCAGTGAGAAAATTAAAACCTAATAAATATGCTGAATTTCGCAGGGACCTTATTATTAAAAAAGATGTAGATACACATAAAAAATTTGAAATTGAACATGAAGTGAATATCGAAGAAGATAAAAAAGATCTTGTTTAAGAAATCTTAGTTCTTTAATTGATTTTTATATTTAATTGGTTTTTTAAAAACATCTTTACTTTTTGACATTCATTTTTTAAAGTTTGATTATCTTTGTAGAAAAGGTTATTTCTAGGACATTCTTCATCAAATCTACACTTTTTTTTATTAATATCATATATTAACGGGTAAAACCTATATCCTTGAGGTCGAAACTTATAGATTTTACATTCCTTATTAGAATTAATCAAAAAAAAAGCAATGGCCTTCAATATTTCTTAATTGATACTGCTATTAACATTTTTAAATGTAAAATCTTCTTTTCTTATATTATTAGGCAAATTATTTATTATTATTTTAATATCTTGTGAAGAAAGAATCATTTCTGTTTCTAAGCAACACTTTCCGCAATTTTCACATTTGTTTCTCATAAGAAATCTTTATTTTTGCCTAAGATTTATAAATTTAAAAGGAAAAAAATATCTATTAAAGTATTATAATTTTCAATTGTTTTTTAATGAAATAAAATTTATAAAAAATAGTGTGGAATTAGAATTTAATGGTAAAAATGAGTGAAGAAGCCGAAGATATTAATACACCAAATTCGAATGATTCTGAGGACGAAGTCATAAAAGAAGAAGTTGAGCTCGCTTTTCATGTATACATAACCCTATTTGCCTTTATTTTTTATATATCGTGGGTATTCTCTGGAATATTCTTTTTTTATTATGTTCTACAAATATTTCTTCCAAATGTTTTAGAAACACGAGATTTCTTATCACTTTTCATAGAGATTAAACCATTATTATCTCTATTAACTATGCCATTAGTTCTTATTGGGTGCTATTTACTCCATATATTTTTTTTAGCTCTAGCTACCCGATTATTATGGAAAATAACTGAGAAAATATCTCCATCAAAGGAGGGAATAATTCCACGAAATATCAGAAGCAAAGCTGCGAACTATTATCATATACGCTCCTTCATAATTAAATACGGAAAGAACTCCTTCGCGAAAGGTGTTTTTCCTTGGCTGAGTAAATGGTTTTTTAACTTTTTGGGGGCAAGCAAAATGGAGAAAGGTACTACAATGGAGGAATCTATAGTTAATGATAAGTTTCTCGAGATTGGCGAAAACTGCTATATCGGCGTAAATTCGGCTTTAGGGACTCATGTGGTGGAAGGAATTTTCGGGAATATCTCCTATTTTAAAATTAAGGTAGGAAATAATGTAACCACTGCCGCAACCAATCTGGTTGGCCCTGGATCAGAAATTCACGATGATTCTTATTTACTCCCTTGGGCTTCTACACTAAAACATAGTCTGTTAAAAGGTAACAACTTTTACTGGGGTATGCCATTAAGAAGGATATTCAGGAGAAAGATAATGCAGTATTTGGACATAACTCAAAATTATTTAGAGAGAAATGAAAATATTGCAGGATATAGAGATAAAAAATTACTGAAAAAATTAAAAGCTGAGGAATTAGATGACAATAAATCTGACATCGAAAAAGTACGACTAATAACCGAATTACTTGAGGATAAAATTGATGTAAATACATTAACGGATGAAGACTTAGCTATTGATTTTACTACAAGTTCAGCAATAAGTAGAGTGAATATCAAATTTTTAGCAATCTATCTTCCCATCTTTTTTCTTTCAGGATTTCTCGTTGCTATTTTTTGGTATTGGTATTTTCTTGATGAAAATTGGATTCCTATTATAGCATTTCTTCCTCTGGCCATATTTGGCTCAATTTATTTTTTTACTTTAGCCTGTCTCATATTTAGCAAACTATTCTTAATTCTCATAAATTTACTTCATAAACCTAAAGAAGGTGTTTTCAAGGCTGAAATTAAAAACACTGATTTTGAATTCTGGATGATTAGAACTGAGTTAAGGAAACTTTCTTTATGGCTTTTTCGAAATTCGCCATTTACATGGCTAGATGTATTAGCATTTAGAATTTTGGGAGTAAAGATGGATACTTCTAGCCATCTTAATGATACTTGGTGTGATGGTGAGTTTATTAAATTTGGGAGAAAAAATTTAATCGGGCAGGCTTCTGTAATAATGTCTTCGATGATCGTTGGTAAATATCTATTAATTCGAAGTGTAATTTTAGATGACTATGTAATGATTGGTGCACAGACCACAATCGTCCCAGGTACAATTGTAGGTAAAGAGACAATGGTGGGTGCGGCTTCTACAACTACAGTGAATCAAGTTCTTGAGCCTGGGTGGATTTACACAGGAATACCAGTCACTAAATTTAAATCAAATAAATATGCATTATCCCATAGGGAAATCCTTATGAAAAGAGATGTAGATGAAGAAAAGAAATTTGAGATTGAGTATGAAGTAAATATAGATGAAGATAAAAAGGAATTGATTAAAGCTAAGGAAATTAACCAAGAAAATAAAAAAAGTGAGGAGATGTAAAAGTATGTCTGTACCAAACACAATGAGGTTGGGTCCTTTTACTCCAACTGTTTTAGTGAAAAAAAGATATTTAATCTTTTACTTTTTCCTTATATGGGCAAGTATAATTCCGCTTCTCTTAGAATTTTGGGTTTATTGGCGGTTGCTATGGAATTACGAAAGACCCATCCATTTTTATACATTTCTTCCCCTTTTAGCTATCTTGATGTATGTCACAATTGTCTTTGCGGCAATATTTTTTACAAAGATTTTATTGGTTATAGTTAATGTTATTCACAAACCAAGGGAAGGGGTTTTTTTAAGAACTGCTGCGGATAAAGATTATCGTTACTGGAGTCTTCGCAACACGATTAAAAAGTGGCCTATTTGGCTTGCCCACAGATTTCCTTTCCCTGGAATTTTAGATAATATTTGCTTCAAAGCATTTGGAGTAAAAACAAAAATCTCAAATTCACTTTTCGAGGGATGGGTTGACACCGAGTTTATTGACTTTGGCAAGAATGTGGTTGTCGGTCAGGCAGCAATTCTTCAATCTGCTTGTATTATTGGCAATCTCTTAATAATCAGGAAGACTATTATTGGAGATGATGTAAGAATTGGTTCCCATTCAATAGTTATGCCAGGGACCAAAATTGGTCAAAAATGCATATTAGCAGCAAATTCGGTTACTACTGTTGGGCAAGTTTTAGAGAGGGAGTGGATATATGTTGGGATCCCTGCGAAAAAATTCAAGAGGAACTATTTTTTTGAAGATGGATTGGAAGACAAAATAGGAGCTGTTAAGGATGTTGAAACCTTAAGAGAAAAATATGAAGAAATCTATATAAAAAGATATGATGAACTGAAACATAAGGAACGCAAAGAAATAAAGAAGGAAAAGAAAGAAGAGGAAAAGAAACGTCTTGAGGTAGAATATGATGATTTTGATGACGATTTCAATATTTAACCTATAATTATTATTATTTAAGTATAAAATACATCCTTCTATTATTTTTGCCCTTGTTTACTGTCTTTATTACTTCAATCTTACCGATTTCTTTTAGATGACTAATATGGGTTCCACCATCTATTTGCTCATCGATATCTCCTATTCTAACTATACGAAACTCCTTAATATCTTTTGGTAATCCCATAGCTAGACGTGCTAATTCGGGCTTTTGTAAGGCTCCTTCTCGAGACATATATCCTATTGTAATAGGTAAGTCTTGGTCAATAATTCTATTAGCTTCATCAACGTAGGCTCGCAGCTTTTCCGGAGAATAATCAATCATTGAAAAATCCATTCTTGTTTTATCCATCCCTATTTGGTTACCAGTTATTTTAGCATTAGCCCTTCTATACAGAATATTGGAAATTAGATGAGAAGCTGTATGATATCTCATATATGTATATCTCCTTTCCCAATCTAATTCACAGGAAACTTCATCCCCTTCTTTTAGACCAGATTTATCAACTTCATGGCTAATTTCACCAGAGAACTTACCCACATAAACAACTCTAAAGTCTGTTCCATCTTTATTTATGAATCCCTCGTCTCCTGGCTGGCCACCGCCTTTAGGATAAAATGCTGTTTTGTCAAGAATGATATATTTATCATCTTTAACACTTACAACTTTAGCATTCCAAGTTTTTAAATAGCTATCATCCATGTATAATGCGTTTGTCATAATATACAAAAAAGAAAGGATTTTTATAATATTATTGTAAAATTAACTAATTAAGATTTGGTATTATAATCATCCTTTTCATATATTTTACCAGGTTTAGAGCCATCAAACAATTCTAATTTGTAAAACTGAACTTCTTTCTTACACTGGGGACAATAATAACTACCAAGATCTATATTTTCTATAGTAAATCCGCATTTTTTACAAATAGCATATTTTTTCATAGCTCAAAAAAAGATTTAGCTTTAAAGTTATTCTAGTTTTTAAACCTATAAATATTTTAAAGCAAATAAATTCAATTTCAACTTTATTGTATAACGTTATGATCTCCATCTTCATGATCATCATCATGATCATAAAGTTCTCCTGGTTTCCCTCCACAAAATGCATCCACTTTAAAAAATTTCATATCTTTAGAGTAATTTTCACAATAATAAGTACCAGGTTCCTTATTTTCTATGGTTAAACCACATTTTTTACAAGCTATTACATTCATACTAATTATGTAACAAACTAGATTTTAATAGATTCTTTTTATAGATTAGAAATAAGTCTCTTTTCAAGTAAATTAATAATAAGTTCTTAAACAAAAGAATAAATAAATAAAAAATTCAAAAAAAATAATCCCAAAACCCTTGCCAGGTCGTCTGCATATGTCTCATTTTTTTACCTATGCTTCATTCTTATTAAGGATTTTTAATTTTTGTATCAATAACTTCTGTCATTAATTCTATCGAAGGTCGATCTGTTTTATCTTTACCAATATATGTCCATACTATTTCTCTTTCCTTACTAATCAGAAATTTACTAGGTACGGCTTGTTTAATTTTGTATTTTTTACCTCCACCTGGAGCAAACCAATAAACATCATATTCTTTAGCAATTTTGGCTCCACGATCAGAGATAATGTCAACAGCAAAGTTATTTTCTTCTTTAAATTTGGTTAATAATCTTACACTGTCACTAGCTATAGAGATTAGCTTAATATTTCGTTTTTCAAACATTTTTATATTTTCAGTTAAAATAGATAAATGTTTTTTACAATGACTTCACCAATTTCCCCGAAAGAAGTCTATCATCACCGCATCATAAGTTTGGAGAAGTTTGGATAATTTCATTTCATTTCCATATATATCTTGTGTATCAAAGGGCGGGGCTTTTGTACCTATAGATAAGCCACTAGGTCTTGGAGGTTCTTCATCGTTCATATTAAATATATTACTCATCTTAAATTTAAAGTAATTCAATATAAATTATTAACGAGTATAAACCTCAGATTTAATTTAACATTTAGACACAAATTCTAAAAAATAAGTTAATTTTTTGCAGGTAGGACAGTAATAGTATCCACTTTCGTTTTTATTTAATAAATTTCCACATTTTTGGCAGACAACCATAATATAACAATAAATAGATACTTTTGTATCTTTTAAATATTAAATTTATAGTGTATAAACATTTTATTTTTGCAATAATTAAAAATTAGGGATTATTATAATATAAGAAAGTTATTTCTATGTGAAAGTTATGAAATTTGTCGAATTTGCAGGTTCAAAATTTGAAATAGAGGATGGTTTTCTAGATTTAGGCATACTGGAAATTAAGGATATAAATGAAATAGAAGGATTAGAGAAAGTAAAAAATCTAAAGCATTTAGAACTTAGTTCTAATGAAATATCAAAAATAGAGGGATTAGAAAACCTTAAAGACTTAGAAATTTTAAATTTAGGCAGTAATAGCATATCAGAAATAAAGGGTCTCGAAAGTTTAGAAAATCTAGAAATTCTACATTTAATAAGTAATCAAATATCTGAGATTAAAGGCTTAGAGAATTTAGTTAATTTGAAAGAATTATATTTAAGAGGAAATTCAATTGCTAAAATTCAAGGTCTTGAAAATCTAAAAGATTTACAAAAATTAGATTTTTCTTGGAATTTAATTACAGAAATATCTGGATTAGATAATTTGAAAAATCTTGAAGTTTTATGGATTGCTGGTAATCAAGTTAAAAAAATTGAAGGTTTAGATAACTTAAAGAACTTAAAAATATTAAACCTTGGAGGAAATCAGATTAGTGAAATAGGAAATCTAGAGAATTTAACAAATTTGCAAGAACTCTATTTAAATAACAATTTAATAAAAGAAATGGAAGGACTAAAAGCACTTAAAAATTTAAATAACCTCTGGCTCAATTCAAATCAAATAGAAGTAATAGAAGAGTTAGAAACTTCTATAAATTTAAAAATTTTAAACTTAAAAGAAAATAATATTCTTCATATTAAAGGATTATATTCATTAACAAATCTCGAGAGCTTATTTCTTTCTGGAAATCAAATAACTGAAATTAAAGGTTTGGAACCACTTACGAAATTAGAAACATTAGAATTAAGTAATAATCAGATAAGAAGTGT
>JAEOTZ010000005.1 GCA_016839585.1 Promethearchaeota archaeon | reverse complement strand
TTTCGATGTGTTAAAAATTGAGCTTAAAAATAATAGAAAATTAGATAATGAACTGCTCTTATGTTATAATTGCGGGACAAAAATTAATGATCAAACACAAAAATATTGTCCAAATTGTCATGTAATTCTAAATCCTAATGATTATATTAAATGGAAGAAAAGTTGGTGTGGATTTTTATGTTGTTTGTGCCTACTTCCTTTTCTTATTGCGGTCCTAATTAATTTAATAATTTTTTAACAATCAGGTATACCAAAAAAAAACCTTTTTAATATTATGAATTAAAGTATTTGAAAAGATGATTATTTAAGACTAGAGATAGTTATAAAATTAATCAGAAGAAAGAATGACATCAGATATCTTTTGTCTTCGAATATCAAAGTCATGATCAATATGTATTGTTATACAATGTTGATCCTTATTTTGGAGGTTCATATGAACATAACTTATAGGAACTATTGGCAAATTTGACCTTGAAACCATCCTTTTTGGAATAGGTATAGGTATAATTGCTTTACATCTCTCACAATTTACTAAAACAACTTTCTTATCAGGAGATTCTACTTTCTTTATTCTTTCAAGTACATCGGGTGATAAATCAGGAGAATCTAAAGCAAATTTTTCTTTTTGTTTTGGTGCTTCTGGTATAGTTGGAATCTGTAATTCTACATCTTCTTCTGATGGATAATCAATACTCTCATCTTGAGTTTTTAGTTTTGGTTTTTTAGCAAATAAATTTTTCATTTTTTTTAAGTAACTTTTTTCTTTTTTTTCTCCCACAAATCTCACAGTTGTCCAATATTTAAATTGCTATTAATATTTTTTTCGCTTATATAGCTGGATTTTAAACGCCAAAAATTTTTCTTAATTCATTATAAATTTTTGATAACTCAGTAATTATCTGGATATTATTTTGTTGAAGATAATAACTGATATATCCTGAAAGACCTTCAGTATCCTTAAGCCATTCTAAAAATGATTGTATCTCACCTTTTAAATGAGGTTCAATATTTATACTTGGTTTGGTTGCCCCTCCCATTGCAGCACCTTTAGCACCTAACTGACTATTTCCTTCCATATATGGACCTTGGGTGCTCATTGATGCTAATGCTCTAGCAGTATCCATATATGCTGCATTCATTGGACCATCTGGTTCAACATAAGTAATTACCTTATGCATTTCATCTTTTGCCCCAACAATATGACCTTCCCCTCTAATTGAAGTAGCAACTAATCTTTCTGAAGTGCACTGCAGAAGTGAATATTTCACTCCTGAAATAATAATAAATTGAGCATTCATGGAGGCCCAACTTGATAAAACTCTTCCAACATCAACACTTATATCCCAGTTATCTGTAGAATAGATAATATCCCTTCCACGGATCACTACAGCAGCAATAATCGATGGTTCAGCTTGCATTAAATTATGAATCGCAGCTTCTGGATCAACTGACATTTTATTTTTTTCCCATTCTAATAGATTAATATCTGAATCTAATAAAATTTAATGACATTAATATTTATTATAAAATAATTATATACTAATTAATTAAAAATTTATTCATAACAATACTCTAAACTTTTTATTTCTTTTTTTTAATATTAATTCTACCAAATTTTGGTTTTTCATAAAGTTTAATTTGATCAATTTTTTTTTGATTGCTATTCCAACTGCCATTTTCAAATACAAAATCATTTTTAAAAAATGTTTTATGGAGCTTATCATCCTTCTTTAGAGTTTCTAAATGATTATTGAGATCTTTATTATTTTTAAATAATTTCCCACATACTGGACAACTTGGTGAGCTATTTTCTAATAAACCTTTTGGAATTTTAACTACTATTGGAAATTTTCTTTTTCTATCAAACCTAGCTGATTGATATCGACAAAAATGCCTTACTAATTTTCCATAGGGTGGGTATTCAAAAAATACTTTACTGCCATGAGCACATTCCCAATATAACACATCTACACCACATTTTGGGCATTTTGTTTGAAAAGAACGAAGATAGCAATGTCTTCCATGAGCCTTATAAAAATGTCGCATTATATTAAGAGAAATACCGAACTTATTAAAACTTTTTGATTTAATTTAAAAAACCAAAATTAAAAATTGAGTATATTATTAACCGACAAATCCTTGAAACGCAAACATTTAAATGTGGGAAAATGATTATAGAAATTAAATAGCTGAATTTTAAAAGAGTAGACATATTTGGATCTTTCAATGACTCAAAAAAATTTAAATTTATGCCCAGAATGTGGCAATAAAAATTTAATTTCAGATGAGTCTCGGGGTGAGGTAATATGTAGTGTATGTGGGCTGGTAATATTACAAAAAATCATCGATTCCGGTCCTGAATGGCGAGCATTTACGTCAGAAGAAGCAAACAAGAAAGTTAGAGTCGGAGCACCAACAACTCTAACTTTACATGATAAAGGATTAAGTACAATGATAGGCTGGAAAAATAAAGACGCTTTTGGAAAGGCTATAAGCCCTAAAATGAAAGCAGAAGTATATCGTTTAAGGAAATGGCATGTAAGAACAAGGACAAATAAATCAATCGATAGAAATTTAGCATACGCCATGAATGAATTAGATAGATTTTCTTCTCAACTAAACTTATCTAAAGGTTTAAAAGAATCTTCAGCTCATATTTACAGAAAAATGGCTCAAAAAAATCTTATTAGGGGAAGATCCATAGAAGCTATGTTAATAGCATCGATTTACTTATCTTGTAGATTGAGTAACATACCAAAAACTCTTGATGATTTCATTGAATTTGCATCAGTTGATAAAAGGAAGGTTGCACGATGTTATAGATTAATTTTAAGAGAATTAAAAATTAATATTAAAGTATCTTCCCCAATAAATTTTATTCCAAGATTCTGCGCTGAATTAAAGCTTTCAGGAAGAACTCAAAATAGGGCAGCTTCAATTTTAAAATTAGCAAAAAAGCATCGTATCACAGCAGGGAAAGCCCCAACGGGTTTAGCAGGAGCTGCTTTATACGTAGCAGCTATAAAGGAAGGGGAGCGTCGAACACAGAAAGAAATTTCCTTAACTGCTGGGGTGACTGAAGCAACTATTCGGAATAGATATAAAGAACTTCTGAATCACCTCAATTTTGAATTGAATGTATAAATAAAGCTCATCTCTACTATACATTAACTTTTTTAATAGTAACAAATTAATGAATTAAAAAAACCTTTTATTTAAAAAAAGAATAAACTTTAGCGAACTTTAATTCGCTTTATAACATCTGGTCGTTTTTTATATAATATTCGAAATCCACAGTGAGAACACTTGATACCGGGAAGGGCACTTAATTCTTTTTTACTCACTTCTTTTCCACAGCTTTTTCTAGCACATATGTATCTCATTATTATTTTGAATTTAACATAATTAATATAGTTTTTGCTTAATCTCTTTAACGTAGAAAAGAGTTTTATAAATATAATTTATAATTAATCTAATCTATAACCTTAAATGTATAATGATTTTCTTTTATCATCAGTATCAATAATTTGGAGAGTCTCAAGATCCTTTTCTAATTGATCTCTTTTGATTTGAAGATTTTTTGTTATGCTTTCAATATTCTCTAAAGAATATTTCTTTTTGATTGGTAAGGTAAATGACTTTTTAAGCATTTCTAAAAGTGTAATGGATGCTTTTAAATCAGTAATATCCTCATTAACCATCGCAATATTATCAGTTTCAGCAAGAAAAACTAAACCATCAACATTAAATCTTGCCTTTGCCAATGTAGGAATTAAACCATTCGCACCGATAATAACTCCTTTTTGGATCTTTTCACATTTATTCTTTATTAAATACTTCTCTAATAACTCACGATCTGTAGAGCTAGCAAATATTTTTGGAATTTTTGAGTTAAGCATTCGACTACTTATAGGATAAGCTCCTAAAGCTACAATTAATTTTATCCCACATTGCATAATGATTTTTGTAAGAAAATTTGATATTTTATATATTCCTTTAGGAGTTAAACTTTGAGCATCAGCAGTAATTAATATGATATCCCTCAATTTATTTGGATCTTTCCAATAGAGAATTTCCGCTTTAGGAGCAGATAATATACTATCATCCACAATTGCTCCGGCGGGGTAATCATCAAAAATAATATCCATAAAATTCTCAGCATCAAGCTGGCCTATTAACGAATCTAATGCAAATTTACCAACATCAGCAATGCCAGGCATTCCCAAGATACAAATTGGATTATTAAAATCTTCTTTAGAAAGATCTACATGTTTGATAATTCTTATTCCTTCCATATCTTAAACCTTATTTTTTCAAAAATAACTCTATTAATAAGGTTTTTTTTATCAATTTAAAAACGATGTATTATCCTAGTAGACACAAGAATTAGTGTAAAAGTAATATAATCATATTATCAAAAACTTAATTTAAGAAAACAACTTGATCCTATCAAGGATCTTAATTATTAGGCTAGATAACAACATTAATAATTTATAAGCTTATGATTTTAAAATATCGTTGTATGAAGTGTGGAATATGTTGTTATGAGGTCGAGAAAAATGAACTTGGATATAGGAAAAGAATTCCTCTTTATCCAGAAGAAGTAGATGAATTAATTGAGCTAGCGAAGAAATATGAAATCGAATTTAAAGTTATAGAAGATTTAGTTTTTCCTGATATTATTAATAAAAACATTTTAGTCCTAACATTTAAGATATTTTTAGACAATCCTAAAGCATGCTGTCCTTTTTACGATCAAGAGGAAGGTTGTACTATTCATGAAAAAAAGCCTTTAGCATGTAAAGCATATCCATTAGCCTTAAAAAGAATAGATTCATTTAATATGGAGCTAAGTATTGATCCATTATGTAATTTTGTTAGTAAAAATTATAATGAATTAAAAAATATAAGTTTGAATAAGATTAAAGAAATATTTGAAATTGAATATCCAAATGTTGAAAGATTCTATAGAAAAAACAAAAACTTGATATTAAAGATAAGACAATTAGAATTTGAAAAAAAGATAAAGATCGCACGTGAAATCTCTCTAGATGATTTCAATAAAGCATTAAAAGAATGGGATCGTATAGAAATTAGAGTGAAATAATTTGCTTTGAAAATATATAACATACAAAAATTGTATTTTAAATTAAGAAAAGTTTGATAAGAATTATATGAAGAAATTTGTCTCTTTACTTTCGGGAGGATTAGATAGTCCAGTTGCTGCATTTTTAATGATTAATAAGAAATATCATCCTATTTTTATATCGTTTTTAACTTCAGAAGATGAAAATAATTCCATGAAAAAAAAGCTGATTCAAATTGTTAAAATCTTAAAAAAATTTACAAAAAAAAATATTAAATTGTATTTAATTAACCATGATTTAAATTTAGAACTTTTTAAAACCGGAAGTGAAAGAAAATTAACCTGTATTTTATGTAAAAGATTAATGATAAGGATAGCCATGCAGATTGGAAAAAATGAAAACATAAATCTCATAGTAACTGGTGACATATTAGGAGAACAAGCTAGTCAAACTCTTGATAACTTATTTGCATATAATAACCTACTACATAATTTTGTAATCTTGCGCCCCTTAATAGGCTGGGATAAACTTGAAGTAATAAGATTAAGTGAAAAAATCGGATTTTACAATATTTGTTCTCAAAGTTCAGCTAGTTGCCAATATAATCCTCAATTTCCTGAAACTCATGCAAAACCTTTAGAAATTATTAAAGCTGAATCAACTATTAATTTAGTTGATCTAGTAAAAGAATCAATAAGAAGTGTCGAGATTTTATATTTTTAACCTCAAATCCCTAATTAGATCACTAAATTCTTGATCTTCTAATTCTTTAATTTTATAATTGTTTAGAGCTTCACTAATGATTTGAGCTATAAGATGCTTACAAACAAGTCTATTCTTTTTTATAATAACTGATTTATAAAAATCTTGACAACTACAAAATATTTTTGGATACATTAAATGCTCTTGATTTTCACCCATCGCGGTCCAAACTATTCTATTTGAGGGTTTATATATGTTTTTTGTAATTCCCCTTTTTAAAACTTCTATAATATTAGTAGATCTGTCAGGAAAGAGGACTTCTAAGAAATCTATTAGTTCCTCGTCAAGAACCTGCTTCTTTTTAGCCATTTCAAAAATGGCTAATAATAAATCTTTTGACATTTGTATCTTATATATAATTATAATTAATAAGTAAAAAGGATCAATATATTTTGAATCATATTTTATTTCTTCCTACAAGATATTATCCATCAATATC
This sequence comes from Promethearchaeota archaeon, assembly GCA_016839585.1. GTDB lineage: Archaea > Asgardarchaeota > Lokiarchaeia > Sigyniarchaeales > SOKP01 > Loki-b32. Next base: position 7,951 of record JAEOTZ010000005.1, on the reverse strand, counting down.
TGGTGCTGAATTTTATTTTCAAAGAATGGCAGAAATTTTAACAAAAAAATATGATTATAATATAGATATCTATACTTCAAATGCGATTGACTTCAAAGCTTTAAGAGAACCTAATGGGAGATTTATAACGAGGAATAATAAGTATTTTAATGGAGTAAACAACATTAGGATTAATAGATTCTCGATAAACCATAATCTTTCTCCTGATGATATAATAACTAATTTGAAAAAAATTCCTAATTTTGATTTTTTAAATTTAAGTAATGAAAGTTTAATAAAATTTATAGAAAATGGGCCGTATATGGAGGATTTAATCAATTTTTTCTTAAAAAAACCAAAAATAAATTATGATTTAATACATGCTACATTTTATCCTTATTTTAACTTAATCATCGCTTTAATTTTAGGAAATCTAATTAACAAACCTAAAATTTGTACTCCATTTTTTCATTTTTCAAATCCACGGTACTTAGATTCAAGTTTAATTGAGGTTTTAAGCAAATTCGATATCACTATAACTTGTACAAATCTTGAAAAGAATGTTTTGATAAAAAACTATGGTATGCAAAAAGAAAAAATTATGGTAATTCCTATGGGTGTGGATTACGAAAAATTTAAAGACATTAAAAACTCGAAACACGTAAAATCTTATTTTAAAAAAAATTTTTTTAAAAGAAAGGAAAAAAATTATAAATTAGTGTTATTCTGTGGATATAAAAACTATGAAAAAGGGGCAATTTCAATCTTAAAAGCAATCCCTTACATCTTACAAAAGTTTCCTAAAATTTATTTTGTTTTTATTGGTCCTTCAACCTTAGCATTTAACCGTGAATTATCAAAAGTTCGTAAGTTAAGAAATGCTAGAATCCTTAATTTTACACCTGATAATTTAACTGGTTATTTTGATAAAAAAAAGCTGAGTGCATTTAAAGAAGCAGATTTATATTTAATGCCAAGTCGAAGTGATGCTTTTGGAATTTCATTTTTAGAAGCTTGGGCTGCCGGAAAACCAGTAATTGGAGCAAGAATTGGTGCTACACCAGAAGTAATAAGAGAAAATTATGATGGACTCTTAGTGGAATTTGATAATCCAATTGATATTGCCAAAAAAGTTCTTATTCTATTAAAAAATAGGAGATTAAAAAATTTTTTTGGCTTAGCAGGACAATTAAAGGTATACCAGAATTATACATGGGATATAGTTGCAGAAAAAACACATATATTATATCAAAATCTAATAAATAAAAAATAATAATAATATGAAAAAAATCTCTGGAAATCCTTTCTTAAAGAAAGAGGGAGGTAAAATTTTAATTGATTTGATATATCTTGAAGATATTATAAAAAAATTTAAAACTCCATTCTTAATTTTTTTGGAAAACAGAATAAGAGATAATATCAAATCATTTATAGATGTTATTAGTTCTGAGTTTAATGATTTTGAGTGCTATTATTCATTTAAAGCTAATTTTCTTCCCGATATTTGTAACATTATATGTTCAGAAAGAATTGGTGCAAATGTTGTGGGGTTACCTGAACTTAAATTAGCATTAAAAATCGGATTTCCCCCTAATAAAATATTAGCTGGAGGGCCCTATATGCCAAAAGAAATGATAAGACTTAGTATAAAAAACCAAATCAAAGAAATAATAGCATATAATTTAAATGACATAAAAAAAATTAATTTAGTTGCCCAGAAATTTAATATTATCCAAAATATTTGTATCAGAGTTAATTCTCAGAAATATAATAGTAAATTAGGTATTAATTTTGATGAAAAAAACTTATTATTTTTAGAAAGGCTAATTACAAGTTGTAAAAATATCAAAATAACAACAATACTATCTCATTATAGTACTCAATTGAATAATTTTGAGCAATTTAAAAAAAATATTACAACTATTATAGAGGCTTTAAAGAATTTTTCGCGAATTGGGATTAATGTTAAAAATATAAATATTGGCGGGGGTTTTCCAGAAGCTACTATAATGCCTCAAAACCAATTAAGAAAAATTGTTAAAAATATAAGAACCATCTTTGAGGATTTTAATATTAATTATGAGAAAATTTATTTTGAACCTGGTAGGTACTTTGTTGGTGATGCTGGTTTATTTATAGCTAAAATTCTAAAAGTATCTAATGATCGAAATGCTTTCTTAAATATAGGAAATCACATTTGTCCGAAATTCGCTAGATGTTCTCTAAGGTTTTATAATGCATCTAAAATTCATCTTTCGCATAATGAACCAACAACATTCTTAGGAATAGTTCCAACTGATCAAGATGTATTAGCAAAAGATTACTTTTTTAGTGAGTATTTAGAAGAAGGGGATAAAGTTTTAGTCACCAATACAGGTGCATACTGTTTAACTTTTTCAAATCGCTTTCCATATCCTTTACCAAAGATTTTCCTCATTAAAGATAATCAATTAAAGCAAATCTTTGATCCTGATATCGAAAAGGATTTTTCATTACATTGAATTTTATAAAAGATATATAATATTTAGATATCACATCAATTATAATTTTCCAATTTTATTTTTTTTTGTAAAGAATTAATTAAATTCAATAATTGATTTTGAATGGAATCATTTATCAAAAATGCATGTAAGAGAGAAATAAATAATCCCCAAATTGAAAATTTGGGTTATGCCAATATTAAGATCCTTGGATGTGGTGGTGCGGGAAATAATACAATTAATAGATTAATGAAAATAGGAATAAGAGGGGCTCAGTGTATTGCTATAAATACGGATTGCCAACATTTAGATGCTGTGGAGTCTCATATAAAAATTTTAATTGGAAAAAATTTAACAAGGGGACTTGGTGCTGGTGGTAATCCTGAGATTGGTAAAGCAGCTGCGGAAGAATCTCGAGAAGATTTAACAAGAGTTTTAAGAGATTCAAATTTAGTATTTATAACATGTGGAGAAGGAGGGGGAACTGGGACAGGTAGTGCTCCCATTATAGCTGAAATTGCGAAACTGGAAGGTGCTATTGTAGTAGGAGTAGTGACTCTACCATTTGAAACGGAAATTGGACGGATGGATAAAGCAAAAATTGGTTTGAATCTTTTAAAAAGATATGTTGATACATTGGTCGTAATTGATAATAATCGATTATTAGAAATTGCCCCTAACTTACCAATCATAGAAGCTTTCAGTGTTGCTGATGAAGTATTAGCAACAATGGTAAAAGGTATTACTGAAACAATATCATTACCATCTTTGATTAATTTGGATTTTGCAGATGTTAGAACAATATTAAGTACTGGTGGTGTTGCAATTGTAGGGGTTGGTGAATCAAATGGAAATGAGAATCGTGTTGATGACGCTATTAATGACGCACTTAATACTCCATTATTAGATGTGAGTATAGAAGGAGCAAAAGGTGCTTTAATTCACATTTGTGGAGGAAATGACTTGACTTTAGCAGAAGCTAACTCAGTCGCTAAAAAAATATCAGAAAAAATGGATGTAAATGACTCTATGGTTATTTGGGGTGCACGTGTTTCAGATGAATTTGATGGATTTTTAAGAGTCATGCTTCTTATTACAGGTATTAAATCTCCTCAAATTTTTGGTAATTGTTTTTCAATGAATCAACCATCCTATAAAACTAAATTTAAAAAATCAAAATTAGGTTTATCTAATGATATATTTAACATTGGTGAAATTGCTTTTGATTAATTTTTTTTTAATATTTCTTTAAATATTCCTAATTATACTAAATTATATGGAATACAAGTTTTCTCCAAAAATAAAAAAAGAAATAGATGGGATTCTTAAAGAAATAAGTTTTTGGAATGAATTCTTTTCAATTAATTTTGATTTTTATTTCGATGGTTGGGCTATTTTCTTAAAAGAAAAAAGTCTTTATCCACGGAGTATAGTTATTTTCAAATCTTACACTACGAATTCATATTCTATTAAAAGTTTTGAAGTTCACCTTAATTATTCAAAAAAGGAAGAGTTTGAGGAAATTTTTTCAGTAGAAAACATTAGAAATCAAAACCTTTTACTCAAAGAATTAAAAGAAATTATATATGGAAAAGATATTTTAAATAATGCCTCTAAAATTTATAAAAACAGGTTTTTAAAATAGAATATTAAAATTCAGGTTTATACATCTGTCTAAATTGCTCCTTCTTTTTTTCATTATATTTATTTTCTAAAAACCTTAAAGCAACATGATGAGGCATTCCATTTATCAACATACTTACTGCCTTTCTTGCAATCTGTAAATTTTCATAATCTGCTATGATGGATACCGTTTTTCCGTATACTGAAATGTAACTTTCAGCAAATTTTTCAATTGCCTTACGCATTTCTCCATTTCTTCCAATAATACGTCCTTTAATTCGTTTAATCCTCTTATCTGATTTACCTAAAAGTAAAAAAAGATTAAAAATTTCCAGTTCATAAGTTTCATCCAATAATTTCATTGCTTTAACAGGATTAAACCCTCTATTAATCGCGTTAACAATTTTTTCTGCTGTGTAAACATTAATTGGATTGTAATTTAGAACGTTAATTAACGGTAAAATCTCACATTCACCGGTTTTACTATCTAAATTAATTTTTACTGCTAATGCTTCTTCAATCTCTTTTTTTGTTTCTCCATCCTTCCCGATTAAGACTGCTATACGGTTTTTACCAATTTTCATTTTTATATAAAAAATTTTAATTAAATCATTTTATTTTATTTATTTAATTGTCTAAATTTATGACTTCATAATAAAATTTTTTGGGATCTGGTGTTTTGACCCCTAATTTTTTAAAATAATTCAACATATTCTTAATATCTCTAACTAGATAAGCTTCTGCTTTAGGATGTTGAATTGATACTGCTTGTGAAATATCAATTACAACCGGTTTTTGATTATGATATAAGATGTTAAATTCACTAAGGTCTCCATGAACTAGTTTAGCTTTTTGAAATAATGTCTTTATGAAATCTAATAATTCATCTAATAAATCATTTATATTCTTTGGGCTTTTAATATCCTTCAGTATTGGGGCAGGAATGGATTCAAAACCAATATATTCCATTATTAATATGTTATTCTTAATATAGATTGGTTTTGGAACACTTAATCCTACTTTAAATGCTCTTTTAAGGTTTTTAAATTCTTTACTTGCCCATAAAAAAATAGTTTTTGAAATATTACTAGGAATTTTCTTAAATCTCGGATCTCCAATAATATAATTCCTCATCCATTTTGAAGTATTACTATCAATTTTATAAATTTTTACAGCAACTTCTTCTCCACTTCTATCATATGCTAGATAGACATTTGCTTCTTTCCCGGCTGAGATTATCCCTTCAATTCTTTCAAGTGGTCCATGTGTTAATATTCTATTTAATTGAAATATTGTACGTTCATCAAAAACAGATTCTATTACTGCTCTTTTCTTTGATTGATCAATCTTTTTTCTTCTTTTATTATCTATTTTCCTTTTTTGCAACTCATCAATATTAGTTTCAAATTTATTGTTGAATTCCTTATCTAAAATTTCATTGAATTCCTTATCTAAAATTTCATCGAATTCCTCATCTGTTTCATCTTTATCTTGTTCCAATAAAGTTGCCTCTATATTTTTTTCTTAAGAATTTTCTCATTAAAAAAATAAGAATAATTTTTTATCAATTTTGAATTCTTTCTATTTCTCAGGAAGACTTTATTTTTAGTAATCTTCTCAATAAGAAAATCTTCATTTTCTATTATAACAATATCATTTTTTTGTATTGGTAAAAATTTTATTAAGGTTTTTAATCTATATAGGTTTTTACCCTTTTGAATATCTCTGCCAATTAATTTTTTTGTCCTTTTTATTAAAAAGTAGTATTTCACTCTTAATAGTTTTATGATATAATTCATTAATTCATTTGAACTTAAATATAAGTCTACACCAAATTTTTGATCCTCTATTTTTGAAATATAATGTTTTTGATCTTTTTCAAATAGTTTTTCAACATACTTATTTATCTCATTTAGGGCTTTATCTATTAAATCAAATTGAGTTTCATCTTTTACTCGTAATTGAATAATTGATATATAATAAGTTCCTCCCCTTATATTTGAACAGTTTTTACACAGAAGATAATTTAAATTTACATTAATTGTTTCTTGATACTTCAAATTAGTGTTTTCTTTCATTTTTCCATTAACAACGATATCGAGGTTATTTAATAAATCTTTTGAAGAAAATATATAACTTTTCTCATCAAAAGTGATAGAGAACTCAATATTACTCTTTTTCAAATAATTTTTTAATAAGAATCTATGGATAGCTTCATTGATTGTAGGGAATAATTCGTTATCTCTCGGTTCAATCCAAACTTCTTTTTTGGAATAACTTCCACAATCTATACAAATATTCAATGAAAATCGTTTAGGTAAATCAAATAAAGGTTTTTCCTTTAAATAACAATCGTAACACATTCCAAAATGAGGATCAGCATCACTAATTACTTTGCCACATATAGCACAAAATCGATTTGGCATTAAAACATCATCTTTAAAGCCATTGGAACTCCATTAATAGATCTTATTCCCTCTTTAGGGAGAATTTTATAATCAATTGCTTTACTAGTTATATTTTCACCTACAATATTGAAGTAAGATGCTTCTTTTAAAATTTCAATAGCATCCTCTAAATTAATTAATTTTCCTCCAAAAAATTGATTTGAAATCTCAATTCTCAAATTACCTTCCTTAAAAACTTGGTTAAGTAATTTTTCATCGCAACAAGCAATTGTCTCAATTTCATCTTTACGATGAATTTTCAGGTATACTTTCATATACTTTCCAGTTTATTTTTCTTTTATCTCTTGTCTTGCTCCACAGGCAGTGCATTTAAGATAATATTTTTTACCCTCTCTTTGAATTTGAGTATCTGGTTTATTACAAATATTACATAATACATAGGTTTTTGTATAATTTTCAATTAACCGGTTTAATACTTGTTCTTTATATTGACCTTTCAAGAATAATTGTTGCCCGCGAATCTCACCCATTGTCCCTGCTTTTTTAAGGAAAATTCCCATAAAATGCTTTTTATCTCTATTTAGAGTGTTAAGAATTTTATTAAGATTTGTGATAAAAGTATTTTTTGATTCAATACGAATTTCTACCTTGGGAATCTCAAATCTAGCAGACTGCTTTACATTTTCTGGAATTTTTTCATATACTTTATCTAGCAATTTCTTATAATCGTATAAATCCATGATTATTATCAAATTTGAAATAAACTTAATTATAAATATAAAAAATTGCGTAGAAAATATATTTTACTTTTTTGAAATATTGTTTTATAATTTTACTTTTAATAAGATTGATAATAATTATCAGATTGATAAATTCTAGATTCCATCTCCAGATCTTTAATATATTTTTTCAAAACACTTTCAGTAATTTGAATCAATTTGTTTAGCTCTTCAAAATTAATCCCAAATCCATTTGAAGAATGTTCCTCAATTACTTTATATATGTTTTCTTTAATATCCTCTTTTTTAATGTTTTGTTCCTCGTTAAATAAATCATCCACATAGATTTCATCAACATCATTAACATCTTCTAGTAGATCTGGAATCTCTTGGATTTCTCCTGATTTAATTTTTTTAAGTACTTCCCCATTTCTCAACAAAATTAGATTTGGATCTTCTACTTTTGTTAAAAAATTTATTGAGATTGTGTTATACAGTTTCCATTTTTTTGGGAAATTTCCAACCAAATCAATGACATCTCCCTTCTTCAAGTTTTCATATTTTTCAAAATTAGCCTCCCATTTAACTGCCTGAACCAATCCAGTACCATCATCTAAGTCGAATATAATTCTTTGTCTTTCTTCACCTTCTCTTTGATAAACCTCCTCTCGCTTTTCAATAATAGTTCCAATAATATGAACATTCTTTATTTTCCCAAAAATAGTGTATAGTAAGACATCAT
>JAEOTZ010000039.1 GCA_016839585.1 Promethearchaeota archaeon | reverse complement strand
TATCGACCTCGTGGCTTGCTTCCTCGATGTCGGCTCTTCCTATCCTGGGAGCGCACATATCATTTCCGTTTATTGGAAATGAGCGTATAACTCCCAAGGGTGGGGCTGTACGCCCATTAAAAGGGAACGTGAGCTGGGTTTAGACCGTCGTGAGACAGGTCGGATTCTATCTGTTGGGCTTGTTGGAAGACTGAGGGTAAGGGAAAATCAGTACGAGAGGAACATTTTGCCGGCGCCTCTGGTGTACCGGTTGTCTGACAAGGCATCGCCGGGCAGCTACGCGCCAACGGATAAGTGCTGAAAGCATCTAAGCACGAAGCCGGACCCGAAAAGAGTCAACCAATCTCGTATAATAGAGTTATGAAGGATTTCATGTATTTTGGTTGATGTGGTTGATAAGACTATCCTGTGAAGGTCGGAAGTCAACCAATATAAAACATCATAATCTAAATGGATGGAACACGGAGTAGCGAGATCAGGGCGCGGTGACGTGAACTGAGTATGCGAGACGAGTGCACCCATAAAAGATGGGGTTGGTGAGACGGGGGTGTAAGTAGGGAGTTTTCGGGCAACCTATTCAGCCCGCCGTTCTCAATAGCACAAGTGTGTGGTGTTGAAAGAGGAGTGCAAGGTTCAGGCTTAGAGTGTAAGGGATTGTTAGAAAGGATGGTAAGTTATAGATGGTTTGATGGAAAAAAGAGTGATGGGAGTATGTTCCAGAGTAAGATTTTCATATTCTTATTTTTTTTTAAATTAGTCATTTTGTATATAGTTAATATTTCAAATTCGACCACGAGCAATTTTTTATAATAAAATTTCGTCAGATTTCATCTTTATAAAGAAGATGTTTTTGTTATTGGTATAAAAAAAAAGATTTTGTGAGATAATTTAATCTATCTTTACTCTTTTTTTTATGAAAGCCAAATATTTAAATATCTAAATCTCTTTATTAATTTTGAGATGAAGAAAATAAGTCCATCCGAAATTTTAGATTCGCTTAGAAATAATATTAAGCCTAGCGAAGATTATTTGATAAAGTTTTTGGAACAAGAAAACTCGGTAGATCTGTTATTAGATATCTATAGTATATTAGAAAAAGCGGATAATAGAGAGGCATTGAAACTAAGGGCACTGATGGAAAAAACAATAGGAGAGAAGTATATTGAAAAGTATGGCATTGTTCCGAGAGAAGCAATGGCATTAGGATTATTAGAGAAAACAATAGGATTAGAACTCTTGAATGATGATGATTATCCCTCTCTGCCCCATGTACATGCTGTTTTTCGAATAAAAAATGGTCATATATATGATATTGATATTGTCGAGGTGGAGTGTTCTAAAGTTAAATTTATAAATTTGCTTCCAAATTTAGAGATGTTAACAATATATATAGCAGGACTTAAAGAGATTGAAGGCTTAGAATCTCTTTCTAAGTTAAAACTATTAGATTTAGCAGTAAATGAACTTACATGCATTAAAGGATTAGAAAACCTTTCAAAGTTGAAAAAGTTATATTTGTATCGTAATAAAATTACTCAATTGGATGGGTTGGAATCCTTAGTAGATTTAGAAGAGCTTTTGATCCATGAAAATCCAATAAAAGAACTGAAGGGGATAGAGAAATTAAAAAATTTGAAACACCTAGAATTTGATGAAACAAATTTAACAGTGAAGGAGATAAAAAAAATAAAAAAAAAAAATTGAAACAAAATGATTATTATTTTTTTGTCGAGAGAATTTTTTCTTTAAATTTTAAAGCTTTATCAAAGTTTCGGTTAATTTTTAAACTTTGGTTACATGCTTCTAACGCTTTATCATATTTCTGAACTTTATAGTAAGCTTGTGCAAGATAATACCAAATATATTTGGTAGATTCTAATTTATATACAATTTTAACATTAGATTTTTCAATATTAGGAGATAGCTCTGTTAAAAACTCTAAAGTTCTTTTTGCACTAGGATATATATCTAAAGCTTTTTTTAATGTATCTATAGCATTATTAAATTCACCTAGTTTGATGTATGAATGACCAATATTCATCCATGCTTCACGGGTTTTTGGATCTATCTTTAATGCATGCTTGAAAGCATCTAATGCCTTGTTAAATTGTCTCATCTGAAAATATACATCACCGAGAAAAATCCATGTATCAATCACTTCTGGATTAATTTTTAGACTTTGATTAAACATTTCTATCGATTTATTATAATTTTGTTGCTTTAAATGAACTAAACCAAGTTTATTCAAGACTCGAGATTTATCTGGGAAACTTTCTAACATTAATTCTAAAACATCGATTTCTTTTTCAGATTTAATAATATTAGAGAATTTGAAGAAAGACAGAAAATTAAGTGGAATAATATTATTTGGATCGATGGATGGTAATATCTTATCAATCAGGGAGTCATATTTATTTTCGAATTCAGAATAACTCTGATCTCTCTGATTTTTTAAGAATTTTTTATCATATTTTATGATGAATTTATTATTTGAGTATAAGATTATATTTTCGTGAACATTAAATGGTTGTTCAATAATAACGCTATGAAATTGAACGTAATTTTGTAAAACTTCTAAAGCCTTATCAAAATCTCCTTTCTGGTCATAAGCAAAAAAGAGATTGTTCAATGCGTCTTTATTATTTGGTTCTGCTTCCAATCCAAGTATACAAGAGTCTATCGCTTTATCATATTCTCCCATCTTATTGTGTGAAAATGCAAGATTACTCCATTTATTAACAGATCGAGGATTAATTTCCAAGTAAAGTTTTAAGTTTTTAATAGCTTCTTTATATTTTTTTTTCCTAAGAGCCTTTTCAGCTTTTTTTAATATGTTTGTAAGATTCTTCATTATATTGAATTTATTTATTAATAGATTTAATTTTTATAAATTAATTTAAATTAAAAAAAAAAATTTGTATATTAATGGGTTCTAAACTTCTCATAAACAGCTGAAACAATCATTGGAACAACGGCTAAAGCCATTATAGGTGCCATTAAAGATAATAGAAATAATCCTTTATAGAAATTCTGTACATTTTTTGATTCTTCACTTTGATCAAGAGAACTCGGATATTCTGTTGGACATTCTTCATCAGGGAATTTATCCTTATATTGTTCTTTTGCCCACTGATCACAATAATATTTTACATTTTAGAATTAATTTTCTTTATTGATAGGAATTTTTTTTTCTATAATTAATAAGAATCAATCTGTTGAGAGAAATATCCAAAAAGGAAATCTTTTTCAGTAATTAATATTGAAAAGAGATCATCTCCTTTTTTAAAACCAATAGAAATACCATAATTCCCAGTTTCAGGATTTGGTTCAATACACCAACAAATAATTTTTAATTTCCTTCTTACTAAATATTTCTGTACTAATTCATTAATTTCATTATTACTCTCTGATTTAATAAAATTTTTTAAATCTTGAAATTCTTTTTCACTTTTTTTAATGGCTTCTATTTCTCCTTTATCTACATTGCCAAATATGCCAATATCAAAAACTTCATTATTTTTTTTTATTTGGATAAGAGTAATTTCTTCAAGATATGTATTTTCAATAATTTTATATTCATTTCTTTCAAGCTCTTCTTGAATTTTGACACCCAAATCCCATGTAATATCTTCTAAAGTCTCTAACATAAATTCATCTAAGAACAGGTTATATTTAAATAAAAAGTCTATAAATTATAGTAATTTAAAGAACTTCTATATTATCATCATAATATAAATGAACAGGGTATAGAGTAACGAGATCAGAATAAGATAACAAGGTCAAACTCAGTTGATTGAAATGAGTGAAGAGGAGTATGTTCCAATAGTAATTTTTGAAAAGCTCCAACCTTAATACAAATTAATTATTCTATTTTAATTCCACAGAAAGGACAAAATTTTGCGTCTTTATCAATTTCTTCTTTGCAATAATCACAATATCTAGTATCAAATTGTAAATTTATTTCTGGTTTTGCTTGTTTTCCAAAATTATGAAGAAGCGAAAATAATTTTGAAAAAAGTCCATCAAACCAAGATTGTTTAAGCTTTTCAACTCTGAATATATTTCGTGCTAGTGGAGTTGCTTCAACTCTTATTAGAGTTTGTTCTCCCTTAAGATTATAAAAATTAACGCGAATTCTTTTTTTCCAATTTGGATCATGAACTGTATTAGTCATCATTGTCCCTTGCTTAGCCTCGATAAATGTTGGAGGCGATGACTGTTTAATATTTGCCTTATGTAGACTTTCTAGCCATTGTAATGTCAGATCAAATGCTTTATTAATATTTAATTTAAGTTTTTCCTCATAATGGACAGTAACTCTCATTGTAAATCCATCCGATCTATCATTTATAACATAGTGACATTTTTTTCTTAAAGATTTTGTGCAAATATTTTTCAATAATTAGAAAAACATAAGATCTTTTTTTTAGTAACCTAAAGATATTTCCCAAATCTATAAATTCTTTATAGACTAGATTTTTCAATAAAGAATGCTAATAAAAAAATTAATTTACTGAAATTTGCTAGATAAAAATAAGAGCATGGTGAAGCAACAAATTCCTCGGCTACAAGTAGCCCTAGACTTTGAAAACTTAGATGATGCTTTAGCAATAGCAAAAGAAGTAGCACCATTTGTGGATATTTTAGAAGCCGGAACACCTTTAATAAAGTCTGAAGGTGTACGAGTTGTTCAAAGATTAAAGGAGGCACACCCAAACAAATTAGTTTGTGCTGATTTAAAAACTGCAGATGCTGGATACCTTGAGGTACGTATGGCAGCCCGAGCAAAAGCCGATATTGTTACAATACTCGCTGATGCTTATGATATTACAATTAAGGAAGCCTTACGTGCTGCACATGAATTTGATGTAGAAATTATAGTAGACCTTATCATGTCTCGAATACCCTCTAAAAGATTAGCAGAAATTATTAACCTCAATTATAAAGATACAAAAATACATTATGCATTAGTTCACAGTGGTTTAGATCGCCAAGCGTCACGAAGAGCCCCATTATCAGAATTGGAATCAATAGCACGTATACAAAATCATCCCCGATTAGCGGTTGCTGGTGGAATCCGTGTAACTGATATTTCTCAATTATTAGCTTATCCGTTGAATATTATCATTGTAGGTGGTGGAATTACTCGTGCAGAAAATCCAAGCGATGCTGCTGAAAAGATTCAAAAAGATATAATTAAATATTTTAAGTAAAGAAGACACCTTATGTTTGAAAGAGAGTATGTTCTGAATTATGTTTTTATTCTTAAAATTAATTCAAAAATACTAATATTGACTTATTAAGGATAAAGATCTTTTTCATGATAACCTTAAATAAGAGAAGTAATTAATGTTAATTATTAAAATAGTAGCTCTAAAAATAAGGGGATTAATGTGGAGATTGATAAGGGATTTTTGATTGATTGCCTATGTAGTTCAGTGTTTAGTGCTATATCGATGATTTCGATAATATTTACTTTAATAACTGAGAGTTATGGAGATATAGTATTATTTTGGCTCTCATTAATAATATGGTTATTTTTATTTATAGTATCCATGGTATTTCTCATATTAACAATTATCCAACATCTGAGGTAATATTGGATCATTGTGTTAAGCGTATAAGAAATTAAAAATAAGTAGAACTACATAAATAATTTACTATTTTTGTCAATAAATTAATTCTCTAAATTATTGTAAATAGAATTATTGAAATTATAATTAATATTATTCAAATTATAAATTATAAGAAGATATTAATAATTTATATTAACAAATTCAAAAATTCAACATATAATTAAATGAAAAAGTGCTATGGAATTGGCAAGTACCAATATAATCAACACCTTTCTCCATCCAAAATCTGTAGCAGTGATAGGAGCATCAAAAAATCCGGTAAAAGGAGGATATCGCATAGTAAATAATCTTAAATCAAATAATTTTAAAGGAAAAGTTTATCCTGTTAATCCTAACTCAAAAGGGAAAGTATTTGGCTTAGAATTCAAAAAGTCAGTGCTTGAAATCGAAGATGAAGTCGATCTCGCGATATTTTATGTACCAAATCGTATAATTCCAGAGTTAATAGAAGAATGTATTAAGAAAGGGATTAAAGGGGCCATCATTGAGGCTTCAGGATTTGAAGAGGTAGGAGATAAAGGTCTTGAATTAAAAAATAAAATCCTAAAAATTTCAGATGATTTTTCTAAAATTCGTATCGTAGGACCTAATTGTATGGGTCTAACTAGAATTGATGGAGACAGTACTAGTGAAGGTGATGAAAGAGGGGGCTTCTTTTCTAGTTTTGGTGTTTTTACTCAATATAAACGAGGAAATATCGCAATTATAAGTCAATCTGGAATGCTAAATGGTGGATATCTCATGTATATAATGGAGAAATATCCTAATCTCGGTTTTAGATATTCATGTTCAATAGGAAATAAAATGGATTTAAGTGAAATTGAATTTTTAGACTATTTGATTAATGATTCTACCGTAAATGTAATTGCTGTATATCTTGAATCATTTAGAAATCCTCGGAAATTTATTCAGTTATGTAGAAAAGCAAAAACCATTCCTAATAAAACAATTATTCTAGTAAAGGGAGGTTTGACTTCTTTAGGTCAAAAAGCTTCTTTAAGTCATACTGGGGCTCTTGCTGAAAATTCAGAATTGATAAATGCAATAATTAAACAATCAGGTGTTATAAGAGCCAATAGCTTTCATGAATTATTCCAGTTTGCAGGAACATTTTCAATGATGTATAATACTAGCAAAAACTTACCTAAACAAGGAAATATAGCTATGATTGCTGGCTCTGGAGGTGCTGGTACAATTTCGGCAGATCTTACAATGCAGTATGGACTAAATTTTCCAATCTTAGACAATGAGACATACAAAACTTTAGAAGAGGTATTTCCTGAATGGATGCCCCCAAATAAATTTGCTTTTATAGATATATGGCCTGCGATGGAAAAAGCGATGATGAATGGTATTAAGACTGAAGTTGTAATGAATAAAGTATACAAAGTAATATTAGAGAAATCTGAAATTGAGGGTATATTTAACATGTTATTTTGTTCAAAACGTTTTAGTGCCATGAATAATCTCGATCAAATAGTAGAAAATGTTAATAAAGCAAAAAAACCAATTTTTTTTTGGTTGATTGGTGAAAATGATGAAGTTCAGCGAATTTCAAATATGCTAGCTGTACATAATATACCAGATTTTCCTTGTCTGGAAGAACTAGTAAAAAATTTTTGGATTTTAGTTCAAGAATCAAAGAATAAACAGATTAAACAATTATGAACATAAAGTTAATTATTAATAAATATCAAACCAGATATTTTTATATTATATGGAGTGATTCATAGACTTCATATGTTCCTTTAAATTATCACATACATCTAATAAATATTCATATAATACTTTTCTAGTCCATTTGGGTAATTCCAATTCTATGTGAGATAATTTTTCTGCTAACTTTTTCATCTAAATTACCGATATAACAATTTTTGTGAATTCAAACTTTCAAGATCTTCTATTTAAACAAATAAATCAATTTCCTCATTAAAAAATTGATTAAAAAAATAAATGTGAGTATTAATGCTATAAAAAACAATTAAAAGGAAAAGCTTTTATTTGAGGTTTTTTAATGAAAGTTTTATTTAAGAAAATAGAATTACTAAAATTTCTACTATTTCTATTTAATTACTATAAATTTAAAAATTTTTAATCTACTAAAAATAAAACATAAAAAAAATATAGAATTATTATAAAAAGATTATCGGGGTTCATTCATTTTTAATTAACTATTAATAAATAATCGTGATTTCGATGGTTTATTTTCAGATTAATCGCATTGGATTTAATTGTGGATATTCTAAAAATAAATGTCCAAAAAAAGTAAAAAACTGTGCTTTGTGTATTAAAAATAAATTAAAAGAGCTAGGATTTGAAATAGATTCTAATCTAGAAATTTTTGAATTAGATTCTGAAGAAAAAAGACTTAAATTAAAACGAGATATAATCTGGCAAAGATTTCTGGATGTTTTAAATATTAAGACTATTATTATAATGGATAAAGAATCCGGCTTAACGTTATTGAATTATGATGTTTCTGGAGTCGATATTGATGCAAGTTTATTGAGTGGTTTTATACAGGCGAATATTATTTTTTCGGAATCTAATAAAGCATCAATCCATAAAGCAAAATCTATGTTTGAATACCATTTTTACGAATTTCAATATAAAAATTTTAATATTTTACTTAAGGATGGAAAATATATCCGAGTCTGTTTAATTCTTGACCATAAAGCTTCTGATGAAATGAGAAACAATGTGTTTCGGTTTCTTGACCAATTCGAAGATCATTTCAAAGAAGAATTTATTAATTTCCAAAGTAGTGGTTCTATTGATATTAAAGATATGGTTGAGAATATAATAAAATCTTTTTATATTGATCTAGTCTTCCCTATGGCTCTAGCACATTCAATTCCTCCACTTGAACTGGAAAAAATTAAAAGAAATTTAATTCAAAAAGCAATTATCAACTTAGCAAAAGAATTAATTAGTACAAAACCATTTTTTTTTGTTAATAATATGCTTAACAGACTTAAAAAAATTGTTCATATCGAACCTAATATTGTTCTCTATGAAATTTATCAGTTATTAGAAAAAAGAATTATAGTACCTACATCTATTGAGACAATAGTAAATAGAATCGAGACACTTCAAGAAGCAAATCATGAGAGAATCACTAAAATAAAATCTATATCATCCATTATTATCGATGATAGTTATATTGATAATTTAAAGGAAAATATAGAAAACATAGATGAAGAAACAGCGAAGAAAATGATAAAAGAGTTTATGAAAAAAGGAAAAACAGCTGAGAAGGAATTTGTATATCAAGCAACAAATAAAGAATATAATAAAGCTTTATTTATAGCAAAAGAATTCAATTTAAAAGAAGATATAAATAAAATTTCACAAAAAATTTTTGAT
>JAEOTZ010000038.1 GCA_016839585.1 Promethearchaeota archaeon | reverse complement strand
ATGTCATCATTAGTACCAAGCTATTTGGTTCAAGAAAAAGTGGGTATGGAAACCGTATGGCAAGTAACTGTACGGGATCGTAATCGGGTTGCACTTTTTGGAGATGTAATAGCTGGAGCAGTATTAGGGCTAAAAAATATCCTTACACTTACGGGAGACCATACAGCATTAGGAGATCATAAACGAGGTCGACCAGTGTATGATATAGATAGTACTCAGTTTGCAGAGATGCTTACTATGATGATAGATGAGGGTACTGATTATGAAGGAAATGAACTCGAGGGAGGCAAAATAAAAATGAATTTTGGATGTGTTGCCAATCCCAATAGTAATCCTAGAGAACCAGAGATTCTTAAGGTTGGGCGTAAAGTGGAACAAGGTATTGATTTTATCCAAACACAAACTGCTTTCGAAGTCGATGAGGCAAAAGAATTCCTTAAGGACCTAGAGCAATTCAATGTGCCTGTACTACTTGGGGTTTTCCCTTTAAAATCATATGGGATAGCATGGTATTTTGATAAATTTATACCAGGTGTATCAGTTCCAAAAGATTTACTTAAATCTTTAAAGACAGCGGAAAAGGAAAATAAAGGAAATAAACCAGCAAAATATTCTGCACTCGATAAAATAAATCTCGAGTACTTTGAACCATTTATCAAAGAAATCAAGAAAACAACTAAAGCAGCGGGTATTCATTGTATGGCAGTTGAATATGAAAGGCTTTTTGGGCCACTATTAAAAGATTTCTGAGAAGTGGTTAATAAAATTAACAAAAAAAATTTTTTTATTTAAAAAATAAAATTTGTTTTATTAATAATGTTGGAATTAAAAAATATTAATTATCAAAAAGAAGGATTGGTATGAAAAATCTGGATGAGAAAGATAAAAGGATATTAGAAATGCTTATTGAAGATTCAAGAAGACCATATCATGAGATTGCAAGTGAAGTTGGGCTCTCAGAATCAACCGTTCGTAAAAGAGTTATACGTTTACAAGAACAAAATGTAATAGAAAAGTTTACTATTAAAATATGTCGAGAAGAAGAACGATGTATTTATGCATTTATTACATTAATCCCAAGGAACCAATCTGAGTTAAAACAATTATTGAGAGAAACACAAATTTTACCACAATGCGAAGAAGTCTACTTCTTAGCTGGAGAATGTGGTATCTTAGTAAAAGTTAATGTACCCGAAATAACAGAACTTGACGCTCTAATAGAAAATTTTCGAGGTAGAAGCGATGTGAAAAGTGTTGAGAGGGTTTGTGTTTGTCTTAAAACCATTAAAAATGGTAATAAAAGTATATAATTATCTTAAATAAATTTTATTGACGCTTTCTTTTTGGGATGAACATACCAGTTTGTTTTTTATAATCAATATAAACTTGTCCATACCGAATCTTAAGATCTTTTTCTTCGAAAACACAAAAAAGATAAAATATCGGAATTGCGATTAGTGAATAAAGAGCTAGAAATGGTGAATTTAATAAGAATGGTACTATCCACCACAACCACACCTCTCCTAAAGCTTGTGGATGTCTAATTTTTTCATAAATCCCGCCATATAAAGTTTGCTCTTTCGATGGTCTCATAGTCTCTTTTCCTGCATCTCGTACTCCCTTCATCATTAAAGTAAAACTTGGAATTAGAATAACTATTGCTACTAAAACAGATATCCAATAATCCCAAGGAAAAAAGCGAGGGAAGTTAATAGGAATTGGAAAAAAGAAATAGACAAATTGAGTTCCAATAATAATAAACATTAAAATTCCAGATATACAACGATAGATTGCACATCTTTTATATGCTTTCTCACCTATTTTTTTCTCTAAAGTTGCCGGTTGTACACTTTTAATATAAAGTAGACTGCATAATAAAGAAGAAAATATCATTACAATGAAATTTATCCATGATATCATTTAGTCCACTTATATTTTGTTATTTATAACAAAGTTTTTTAACTCTTATAAAACAGTTTACCATTTTTTTCAATTTTTTGGATTTTTCCTTCATTTTCTAGATAAAGTAAATGACCTAAAACTTCACTTAATGCCATAAATGAATTTATATCATCCAAATCTTCACCAAAGTGAATTTTTGAGATTTCAAAAGGAGTTAGTGGATTATTTTTGATTACACTTGAAATTTCAAATAATCTGTTTTTATGATGTTTTTTTATAGCTAAGATTCTTTCATGAGGATTATATATAACTTCTTGATGTGCTGGGAAAATTATTTTAGGATTCAATTTATCTATTCTATCCAAGGAGTCTAAATAGTGTTTTAAAATATTGTTAAAATTATACTCTTTATAATTTTCTGCCAGATCAGAAGGAACTACGAAATTTCCAATGTGTGGGGTGATGCGGCTGAGTATGTGGTCGCCAGAAAATAAAAATCGCTTTTTTTCATCAAAAATACAGATATGACCAAGACTATGGCCTGGAGTCCAAATAATTTTTAAAGTATTTAAGATTTTATCTCCATCATGTAAAATAGTATCTGGCTCTTGATATTGTAGGAATTTTGGCCAATACATGAAAAACTGGATGACTTTTTTTCCTTGTTCTTCGCTAATACCATATCGTATTAGTTCTTTAGAAACCTTTATAGCTTCTTGCTCTAACTCTTTTAAATCTGCTTGGTCAGTCTCCCATTTCATTAATTGGTTGGTAATATCATGCATTAGAATCTTAAGATTTGGATTTTTACTTTTCAATGTTTTTGCTAAACCCATATGATCCAAATGGATATGGGCTATAAAACAATAATCAATATCGCTAATTGATAGATTTACTTCTTTTAGAGCTTTAAAAAATAGTCTTTTCCAATTCCCCATATTTAAGCCTGCGTCAATTAAAATAACCTTTTCGTTTAATCTGAAGAGATAAAGACATACAAATTTAACCGCAAATGGGACATCGATTTTAAGTTGATAGATGCCTTCAATTTCATTTATTTCAGATTTAAAATTATACAATGTAATACCAAATAAGTTTTTCCTTTATTAGGTAAAATATTCAGAGAATTTTTATTTTATGATTTTAAATTGTAAGAGAATTCCTTATTCTTAAAAATAAATCTGATTCGCAATAAGATTTATTAATCAAATATGTATAAGGATAAATGGGATCTATGAAAAATGCAGACAATAAGAAAACAACTCTTATTATAAATATAGTTATTTTGGTTGTATTATTTATTTCATGGCTAAATATAATCAATCTGAACTGGAATCCGCCTTCCTCGGTTAAAGAATTATATGGTCAAGATATAAACCCTGAGGTAGTAATAAGCCTTAAAAATCAAACGATAAAGTATATAATATTACATGTTTCAATTAGCTCTCTTTCTATGATCATTTCCCTTTTCTTTCTCTTGCTTATTAACCTTTATTTGAAGAATAAAAATTCTCGATTGAAGTTATTAATTTATTATGAATTAAAGTTAATAGCGAGTTGTACACTCATAATGCTATTTGTTATGTTAATACCAAATCCATATCCAAATATTATGTTTGATATGTCTTATGAACTAATTCTTTTTTATAATTCACTTGTAATAACTATCGATGCCATTATTCTAAGCATTACCATTTTTACATACTTATTATTCAATTTCTCTAGGCATGATGAGAAAAGAGTAATATTGGAAAAAAAGTTTTAAAATATATTATTTTTTTAATTAGAACTTTGTCTTTTTCTGAAATAGTAAAATACCCAGTAATGTGAAGGCAATTGTAAATGCACATACAATTAAAAAACCACCCCATAGAGTAATTGGAATAGCTTCCGCTCCTTGGCCTATCAATGAACTACTATATAAATTATCACTAAACCCATCGCCCATAACAGTGAGTTGTAGGAATAATTGTTTTGCCCAATATGGTGGTAAAAAATATACTATAGGACTTTCAAAAGGCATCAAGCTTCCAGAAAGAAAAATTAGTACCATATATACTACTAACGAAAACGCATTAGCTATTTCAACAGTTTTTGATACACTTGCAATCATTATCCCCATTCCAACCGAAGAAATACCAAATACAACAGTAATTAAAAACCCAATAAATAGAGCTAATGGGTTTACAAAATACAAGCCAAGAATTGCATACCCTATAATAAACATGATAAGTATCTGAAGCATCAAGTAGAGAGATTCAGAGATAAGTGCCCCTAAAAACATATTTTTCCTACCAGTAGGCATTGTGTCTAAACGACTTAGCATACCTGATTTCTTATCTTGAGCAAACATAATAGCAGCATTCATAGTTCCTATACCCACGGCATACATTATCATACCTGAAAAACCATAATCAAAACCAGTTCTGCCAGTAGGATCCTCTTCATTACCAAGCATAAAATAAAACATAACTGTAAACATGATCGGAAGTAAAAGTGAAAAGAATAAAAATTGCCAGTGTCGTAATTTATCTTTTAAATTCTTTATAGATATTTGAATTGCTTTATTATCTAATAAAGTCAAATTAATCTCTTAACCTCCTTCCAGTTAAATTTAAAAATACATCTTCAAGGGAATTTTGCCGAAATTTCATATTTTCAACCTCATTAATATTGTTTATAATTCCTTGTTGAAGGATTTGAACAAGAATTTTTAAGCCACCTTGAAAAGAAATTAATAGTATGTTTCTTTCCTTCCTACTAATTTCTTTCCAATTGGTAGCGAATGAAATTTGCTCTAGATTTTTTTTTGCTATCTCAAGATCATCCTGCTCAAAAAAAGATACTTCTAACACATTATCACTTCCATATTTCTCTTTAAGTTCAGTAGGAGTGCCTAAAGCAATAACTTTTCCCTGGTCTAATATCGCAACTCGATCACTAAGAGAATCAGCTTCAACCATATCATGCGTCATTAAAATAATAGTAATATCCTCTTTCTTCAAATCTTGTATGAAATCCCAAACAAGCCGTCTTGCTTGAGGATCAAGGCCAGCTGTAGGTTCATCAAGGAATAAAATCTCAGGATCGAATACCAAAGCCATTGCGAGATTTAAACGTCTTTGCATACCACCTGAGAAATTTTTTGACCAATCTTTCCTCCCTGCTATCCCAAATTTTTCCAATAATTTTTTTGCCTTCTCTCTTGCTTCTTTACGTGAGATTCCATGCATACTAGCAACAAATTCAACATTCTCTTCAGCTCTTAAGACTTCATAGATTGTAATTTCTTGAGGACATACACCAATAATTTTAACTATCTCGTCTTTTCCTTTTAAAATGCTATGTCCCTTAATTATAGCATCTCCAGAGGTAGGAGTCAAAACAGTTGTTAACATCCGAACTAATGTTGTCTTTCCTGCGCCATTAGGACCAAGAATACTAAATAATTCCCCTTTCTTAATTTTTATTGATACACCGTCAACAGCATTTACTTCTCTAAAATGTTTTTTAAGATCTTTAATCTCGATCATTACAGAATCTTCTATTTCGCTCATAATATTAGGTTTAATATGATTGTATATTAATTTCAATATTAGCTTTAAGTAAAATTATTCAAAATAGAATCTATATTTGGATAACTTTTAATTTTATAACCTTACTTTAGATAAAAATTCTTCTTAATATAAATTATATATAGATCATTATTTAAGCGTCAAAAGAAATGTACTACATAATTTATATTTCTTCTTGACTTTTGTCAAAAAAAAGCCCTTTCTTTATATCAAATTCTAAATCTCTCAACTTTCTTTTTATTTCAACAGGATTATAATCTTGTTTTAGCATATCAATTATTGTTTCTTTCAGATTTACTAAGTTGTCTACCCCAAACTGGTAAAAAATATTATCCTCATCTAAACTCATGCTTAAAATCTCAAACAAACCATTAAGCGCATCTCTAATTTTTTCGTAATATTCCCAAGCTTTATCTATATCAGATTCACTTTTGAATTCTGACATATAAAAATAAAATGAAGTAATAAAAAAAAACTTATTCCTTTAAAACTCCTTTAATATCTTTCGCTAATCCTTGAGCATCAGGTTCAGAGGATTCAAGGAGTTTGAATACTTTTTCAGCATTAACTCTTAAAGCACCATCCAATAGTTTTTCAAGACCAATTCTAGTACTAAGGCGCTCATTTTTTTGTAAGTGGAAAATAACTCTACCTAGTTCATTCTTTAATTCTCCCTTTTCAGCAGTTAAGCAAATCTTTAATAAACCAGGTGCCAAATCTTCTATTGTATCCATACTGACCTTGCTTGCAAGTGAATATACCTCTTTTACTTGTTCATCAGTTAATGCCATTACTTTTTCTTGAATTTTTAACATTTCCATATTTTTTAATCACTTTTATTTGTTTTTTATCTAATTTTCAATTTTTTTTAATTCTATCTTAAGTTAGATCTATTTCATATTTAAATGTATTGGGATAAATTCCTTCATGAATTTTACTTTATCAGGCGAAATTTTAGAAGATTGACTTTTTCAAGAATTCTTATGATGGAATCCGGAATTTGTATTTTCATGGGGTATTGATCCCACTTTTCATGATTTTACATTCTCTTTTTGACTGAAAATCGACATTTTTCTTACTTTTTTTTACGAAAAAAATACTATCCATAAAAATGATAACAAAAAAAGTTATTAAAAAAATAAAAATTGCCATGTAAAAAGTGATCAAAAAAAAACATTTTTAATCATTTTTTTTCCTCTTTCTACTCTTTTCACTCTACTTTTAACATTACCGATCAAATTTATCAAATTACTAATTTTTTTAAGAAATTTTGATGAAAATAGTAATTTATAAAAATTTAAATTTAAATTCTGTAATAATGCAAATAACAAATTTCATAAAAAAGTGATAATAGTATGGAAGCAGTATTAGAAAGGGATTTAAAGGCAATTATCAAGAAAGAAAGATTTCAAGGTAAAATGATAAGTTACATCTCTAAGGTGGGGAAACTATTACTATTTACATTACCTATAATCCTGTTAATAATTACACTTCTTGCTTTCTTTGCAGTTGGGGCTCTTGATTTTACATTACAAGTAATTTATCTAGTAGTTATAGTCATTTATGGATTCAATTCCTTTATGTTATTACTAGGCGCAAGTTCTACTGAAGGATCTCTTAAAATGAGATTAAAGTTTGAACGAAAGAGAGGGAGACCAATAGACAGTCTTGATGGATTTGACTTACTTTCAAGCAGCGTTAAAAGAGTTACAAATTTATTAAAATTTATATCACTTATTTGTTTTACTGCAATGATATTATTTGTTGTAATGTTAGCTCTTGATTTACTTGACATAGGATTTGCTGCTGCTGGTTTTGCATTAGTAGGTTTAGGATTATCGATATTAATCCGTAGTTTAAACCTCAATATCCATGATGTAAATGGTCTTCAAGATTTTTACAAGCCAACAACTCATTCCTTATTTTTAGATAATTTTTTCGCAGAAATCCTGTCAAACCACTTAGATCCAGTTACATTTCTTAAATGGGACGAATATTT
>JAEOTZ010000037.1 GCA_016839585.1 Promethearchaeota archaeon | reverse complement strand
GATCAATCCGAGCCCAGAGATAAGTAATAGCAGTATTTCTCCAAAATGTATCTACAAAATCTATATTTGCGCCCATAGTCCCATGAGCTTCGTGTGTAAAGCTATGCGGATCAGGATAATGACCACTCATTGGTTCAAAATAGGTCTTATTTTCAGGAGTGGTTAGATTGAGCATTTCAGCATTAAGCTTTGGTAAAAAGTCTTCTTGTATTTCATTTTTAATTGCATTATTCTCAGTAAGGAGAAAAGGTGCACAATTACTTAGACATAATATAAATATAAATCCTAAAAATATCGCATTTTTCTTTAAATTCTTCAAATATTTCACCCAATTTTTAAAATTTTACAATTATACCAAATTATATAACTGTATAATTTACATTTAAGTAAAGTTCTTATTTAAACCTATTAGATCTAAATTTATATAAATTCAATTTCTCCAAGAAGAATATTGGACTTTTTATTTATAATTTGAAATAGTTTAAAGAGAGTGATATGGCTATTACAAAAAATAGAAGTAATGTCAATATAGCTAATTTACATGAATATATAAAGATCCAATTTATTTGCCCCGCCTGTAAGTCCAAGAAAGTGTTAAAGGTTCCTAAATCAGTCATCAATCAAGCAAAACAGCTAACTACAATGTCAATAGCAAAAGGATTGGTTTGCCAACACCAATTTCAAGCATTTGTTGATAAAAATCTTAACGTACGAGGGTACCAAAAAGTAGATTTTGAATTTGAAAATAACAAAGTTGAAAATCAAAATAGTGAATTTAAAGATTTTAATGATTCAGACGATGATCTTTTTGAAAATCTAATCATGGAGGGAAATTACCTTGAATATAAACCAAGAGAATCGAAAATTCAAAATAACAATAATCAAGAAAAGAAAGAAATGACTTTAAAGGAATTGTATGAAGAATTTTGGGAATTTATCGATGATGATAACGAGGAATTCAGTGAATTCATTAAAGGTGATGTCAGAAGAAGGAAATATAACTCTTTTTGTTAAAATTTTATGGCAATTTAAGATCCTTTGTCTTAAAAGAAAGTACTTTAAAAAATCAAATTGAAATATATAATTAAAAGTGTAAAATCTTGTGTTAGTTAAATGAGTAATATTCAAGATAATTTAGATAATCTTCTAAAAGGAGTGAAGACCATTTTTGGGGACGCGTTTATTTCTTCATTTATCTTTAATAATGATGGTCTACCTATATCAAATTGTTCTAATACCGATTTAAAAATTGCTCCTGAAATTATAGGACCAACTGGAAGTTCTTTACTTTTTGCTTTAGAACAATTTAATGCAGAAATATCAAATGGTTCCTATAATACTACAGTTATACAAAATCATGATTATATCTATATATTGTCTGAAGTAGAAAATATTGGTTTTATAATCTTAATACTTAGAAATGAGGGAAATGTAATTTTCTTAGATAAAATGAAAAAAATTGGCAACCAAATTAAAGAAATGATGGTTAATATTACTTCTAATCGGGAAATCAATATGCAAGATTTCTCTAACATTGAAGACTTTTTTAATAAGGGCTCTAAAACTGATATTGACCTCTCTGAAGATATTATAATTAAACATTGTATAAGCCTTATAAATTCAATTATGACTCAATCGTCTCATAATACTAATTATCTTAAACTTTTATTGGTTAAAGCTGAATTGATAAAGGAAAATAATCTAAAAAGCAATTTAAATCTCTTACTGAATGGATTAAAAAAATTAAAATATAACTTCAAAATGGAATTAATGTAATTATCTATTGATATCTGGAAGGGAAAGAAAAATTCTTTGAAAAACTATGTCCTTGCTATAGGTATTAATAACCTAGTATATTTAAATATGGACTAAGCATAGTAATTAATATAGTTCTTAATAAAATGAAACCAATAGAATTTAAGTCGATAAAATGTTAAAGAAATCAATGTATTTGGCCATTGTAAGTCTCTTATTTCTTAGTTTTTCAGTCATTTTACAATTAATAGATAAAAAGAGCACGGAAGACCTTCTCTTAGGATTTGTTGCAATTGGTTTAATAATTGCAGGAATTATTTGTAATTATAACGATAATATAGATCAAGCATTAGTTTTTTTCATTTTTGCAGGTGTAGGCATCCTCCCTATAGCTTTATTTTCTTTTTACTACAATTTATCATTGAATAATCTATATGATAATAGCATACTGATTTCATGGATTTTAAGTAATATAACACTTTTAGTTGCTGGACTTTCAAGCGGTGGGAGAATAAGATTTAAAAGTAAGAGGAAAAAAGATATATGCCCTAAATGTGGAGCAAAATTGTCACCTGGATACAATATTTGCTCCCAATGTGGAGAAAATTTAGAGAAAAAAAGTAAAAATTAATTGAGAAGAAAAAGCATTGAGTTGCAATATACATCAATACTCTTAAAAGCTTCTGCTTTCTTTTTTTTTCTTAAAAGCTTTTGCGTTCAAATAGACTTTGATTGACTTGTATAATTCACTCTCTACTTCTGTTAAATTATTTTGCTCTAAGATCATAATCGCATTTTCAAAATATTTCTTTGCCATAGCAACATCTGCTTTATTTTTTATAAATGAAGCAGTATCTATTATCAATGAAGCAGTATCCATTACTGTGCCTGTATATTTATCTCTTATTTCATCTTCATGAGGTAATTTTTTAAAATAAATCAACCCCAATCTATTTAAGCATTTAGCTACTTCTGCATGTAATCCTAATTTTTCATATATTTTTTTTGCATTTCTGTAGTGTCCTATAACTATATTTTTATTATTTGAAATTTCACTCATTCTACCCAATTTAAAATTAATTTCTGCACGTAGTTTTAAATTCTCTTTTTTGGGTAACATTTTTTTAGATCTTTTATATGCGTCGTGTGCCTCTTTTAACAAACCTTGTTTAAAATTGAAATCCCCTAATAAATTGTAAAACTCATAAAGATGTGGAAAATCAGAATGTTTTTTACTAAGCTCTATTGCTCCTTGAACATATTTAAAACCTAACTCATCTGCTTCAATTTCATTACAAAGATTTCCTAGATTTAATAAACAATGAAAAATTTCTGATATATTATCTGAATTTTTAGCAATGTCTAACTCTTTTTCATATTTAGACAATTCTTCAAGAGGATTACGAGTATTGGAATTATCCATATATATCCCTGAATTATTTTTATTAAACATATCTAATTAGTATCTAATACTTTATAAGTTTTTACCACACCAAGGGCATTTTGATTGGTTAATCTTACGAGCTAAATTACAATTAGGACAATCCTCCTTTTCTTCTTCTTTCTCAAGTATTTCTATATGACCTTTTTCTTGTAACACAGAGATAACCCAATCTTCATAGCGAATCCAGTCTGGAGCAGTTAACGGTTTCAAACGGAATATGCTATATTTAAAAGAGAAGAATTTTCCTGGAAAAAATTCACTAAATCGGTTTTTTATTCTTAATATAATACCTGTAGGTAATGGAATGAAAAATAGAATAGATATTGGATTTTTTCCAAAAAGAAAAAATAATCCTGGTATAATCAGACACATTCCTAATACGGAAAGTGCCATACTTAATTGCATTAGATTGTTCGCCTTGTGAAATCCATCATAACAATTCTTACAAACTGAAAGATCTATATGTAATCTTTTTCCCGTAATACGTACACCCCTTGCTACAGGCACCATTATGCTATCTTCTAATTTCAGATGAAATTGTTTGTCAAATACATTTTCAGAACCGCATCTAACACATTTTAATAAATTAAAAATATCAATCACCAAAATACTATAATTTAAATTTGGAATCGTTATTGTGGAGAATATATGCTTCAATGATTTAAAAAATTTAGTGATTGTTAAATTCTGATGGTTTCTGACTCTCATCTATTTAAAGAAACCAAAATATATAGGTTTATCAGCTGATAAAAAGGAAAAACAGCAAGGATAGTAATAATGACTTTAAAAGATATGTATGAAGAATTTTGGGAATTTATTGATGAAGATAACGAGGAATTCAGTGAATTCATTAAAAATGATGTCAGAAGAAGGAAATGTAACTCATTTTATAAGAATTATTACAAATTTAAAGCTAAATTTTCTATGATTTTTTATAGTTTTGCTAAAATCATTTTATGATGCCATTATTTCAAATTCCTAATCCGTTAGAAGATTTTCAAGAATTTTTCATCAACTTCTTACAAGGATTTAATGGCGGTTGTTACAATATCTTCCGATTTGGAAATGTAATACTCTTTTTTATTTTTTTAATTATGGGAATCAATCTATTAGTTAATGCAAAGCGTATTGAAAACCATGAAAAAATTTATGCTAGAAATATTGAATATATTAAAAAGAAAGGTAGAATATCCGTTAAAAACCCCAGAAATATCGCATAAAAACTTGTTTGTTTGATTATTACGTAACCTTCACTTGTTTTAATAAAGTGATGTAGCGATGTTTTTATAAAGGTAGATATAATAATGATAAATATAACACAAGAATCTTCAAATAAATACAAAAGCAGTGAGAATTCATTATGAAAAGAATCAAAATTTCATTTATATTATTAGTTTTTGTAATATCGGTGCTTTCTAGTTGTTTCGAAACACCATTTTCTTATGACAGAAAGAGTAATTATGGAGAAATAGAGGTTTATTCTTATCCAAAGATATCAACTCAAGAAATTGTTTGGACAAAAGACACTGCTGATGAAATCAGATCCTTGGCACTTTCTGATGATGGATTCTATCTTTTTGCTGGAAATTATGATAATAAAGCAATTTTATTTAATAACACAAGTTCCGAGCCAATTTGGACTAGGGATACGGGAAGTCCGGTAATATCAGTATCAATCTCTCCTAATGGTACGTATTGTGTTGCGGGTTGTGATAATGGGAGAGTTTTGTTATTTAATACAACAACTTCAAATCCATTATGGAATTATGACATAGGAGATAGTATAACTGCTATAGATTTTTCTGTAAATAATAAATATCTCGTAGCAGGGACTGCTGATGGATACATTCATTTATTCGACTTGACTGGCCCTATGTGGAGTTATAAGGCCGTAGGTATAGTTGTAAGCGTCGATATTTCCTATGATGCTAATACAATTGTAGCGGGAGGATATGGCACTGGATTAGATGGTCAAATCTGTGTATTAAATCGCACGGGAGATCTACTTTGGTCTAACCAAAGTCTTGATATTCTTTATACAAGAGTAACCATGGACGGCAATTATATCTGTGGTGCAGGAAAAGAATATGGGTATATGTTTAATAGAGCCGATTCAACACCGATATGGAGTAGAACCATTGGTTATTTATACTATGGTCTTGGTGTGATTTATGCAATGGAAATGTCAAGGAACGGGAAAACAATCGTGTTTGCAAATCAATGGGGTTTATATGAACCGACAAGAGTACGAATATGTAATTTTGACGGATCTACAATAAGTACAAACAGTTATACGTGGGGTACTTCCAGGTTTAATTCTGCTGTTAGTGGTAATGGAAGATACATCGCTTATTTAAATGATTTTGATAATATGAAAATTAGAAAAAGAATTTCCGATGATCGTTTAACAAGTGCAGGATCTCATAATCTTGGAGAAGATATCAGTACTTCAGCATATAATTATGATGGAATTTATTTGGCTTTGGGAGGAGAAAATGGGAGAATAACATTACTATATAATAATATCGAATTATCACCGTTTAATCTAACAACGGATGCAGGGACTCCCGATATTGATGGAAATTTTACTTTAACTTGGGAAGATCCTGGAAACGCAGACAATTACACTATTTATACTTACAATAGCTCTATAACACAAATTAATAACACAGTGAACATTTTGGATGTAAAGTACTCAAGAAGTTTTTCAATAGCTAATCTAACAAATGGGATTTATTATTACCTTATCTTAGCACAAAATGAAAAATATAGTCTTAGTTCAAACTGTCTTATGGTAGAAGTCCATATATATGGGGATGATAAAGCTATTTTCGGGTATTCATTATATTCACTTTTTAGCATAGGTTTGTTTGTTTCTCTGTTTCTCGTTATTACAATCAGAAAATACCTTAGAAAAAAATAGCTTTCAACATTTTTATTATCGGTTTTGTTGAATATTTAAAAATTAAGAATAGATCCTTTTTCTATTAGTTAGAAAAAATTAAATAAAATCTAGCTCAAAATCTAATCTAGCTCAAAATCTAACTCATACTCCATCCCTTCTCATCTCAAACCTTCTCGCTCCGCTTAAGCTACACCTTTACTTTTGAAAAGCGATCTTTAGTAATATCATTTTGTTCTTTTTATATAAGAAATAATAATAAAATAAAATCAATTGGAATAAAGGAAAATCCAATCATCATTATTATAAACATAAGATCATCACTGACATAAGGAGTTGGGATTTTAGAGTTTGGTGGGCTGAAATCTCGATATTTTTTCCAATAGCGGTTAACTAATTCATAAAAAAATTTTATGGAAGCAATTTCTGTGGTATCAATGTTGTCATACCGAATTAAATGAGTATATTTTCGCTTTTCAGCCGTAAGTTTTTGAGGTTTTAACTGGTAATGAATATACTTACCATAATGTTTATAATTAATATTTTCACCTTCCTTAATGGATACAATTGAACTCCAAGTAAAATATCCGAATTTTTTATGTGAATAACGATATAAAACACCTCTGGGATTAATGGTAATATATCCATGTTTCTTCATTATTTCTTGTCTTCTATTACATAAAAGGCGAAAAAATGCGGTAGGACATGGAATACCCCATATCCAGGGTAGAACAATCAAAAATAGATAATATGAGGATACTGTTATATATATAACAAAACAGTATATATATACCCAAGCAGTGAAAAATAGGGGTATTGTTAATAAACTCAGTCCAAACTTTAGATCTCCCTTAGGTTGTTGTTCCGCATATTTAATGAAAAAAGTTTTGCCATGATTAACATTTTTAAAAATATCATAAATATCTTGAATCTTTTTAGGAATGTAATTCCCAGATTTCCAATCTTCAACTACAGTTTTTAAATCCTCTGGAAAATTCTTTTTTAAGTCATTCATTTTAGTTTTTTCAATCTATATAAGAGAAATACTATTTTTAAATCTGATTGCTCCCTTCAAAACATTTAAATAACCTATTAAAAATTATTTTAGAGGTTTTAGCGTTTGTTATAAACGAACGTTAAATGTTCAGCTTCTATCTTCGATTATCAATTAAAAATTAAAAGGAATGCTGATTTATTATTTATGGAGAAGATGAGTGAAAGACATTTTTGTTTTTTAATTTGTCAAGGTAAAACTTGTGTTAGATCGAATAAATTAAAAGAGAAAGTCTCAATTCAGAGATGTCAATAATGTAGATGGCTTCGAGTATTAAAAGAGGTCAAAAATGTATTTATTAAGCCAGGACGTACGACGGGACCTGTAATTTGGAATTGAATGATTACAAAGATATATATGACTAATATAGAATTTAGAGCTGTTTTAAGAGGAAGAGGTCATAATTAATCAGAGTATATACTATTCTTATAATTAAAGAAAATTAAAAGTGTAAAGAAAAGAATTCATTATGAAAATAAAATTAAGAAAAGGCACGTATAAACATAGCGGAGAACCTTTAAAATTTGAAGAATTTGAAGTGGAATGCAGAGGAACTGGTATTAAGGAAGATCCTTTCATAATTGATTCTTCATCGAGTATCCCTAATAATTTTGAAATATTGGAATCTGAAAGGTTTATAATTATTGAAAATTGTCGCCTTAATTCTCTAGTATTAGGGTATTGTAAAAATATTACTATGAAAAACTGTATCTTCAGATCTTCATTTTTATATAATTGTATTAATATAACGATTGACAGCTCTGAAATTAATTTTATAAATCTCATCGTATGTCGAAACTGTCTATTAAAAGATTCAAAATTCGATACGGAATTTAAACTATACAAATGCTATAATAACACATTTAAAAACTGTTATTGGGATATATTTTTTGATTCAGATAATTTAAGTAGGGGAAATTATCTTGAGAATATTGATCATCCTTGGATTGACGAGATCTTAGAAATTCAAAAACCATTAAAGGAACCAACTGAATCATTTTCTATTTCTACATTTAGTTTATTCCACGGAAATGTTTTAAAGGAGATTGAGTGTAGAGGAATGGGAACTAAAAGTGATCCGATCATAATTGATAGTCACAATATCAAAAAAGCAAAAGTAAAAGATTTAACTTTTTATCATAATAGACATTTCGTTATCTTTAAAAACCTCGATTTAAAGAAAATAGCGTTATATGATACGAAACATATAACTTTAGAAAGCTATAACATCTCAAAATCATGTAATTTAAAATTTTGTTCAGATATAGAAATGAATTTCGTTTCAATAAATGTATTAAAATTTGGTGCTTGTCAAGATACATCCATCGAAAATTCGGATATTAAAGAAATTGATTTATATAAGGGATATGAGGGAACGATTAACTTAAAGAATAGTAGATACCAGAAAATAAGTGAAAATGCTTTAAACCAAATCAAAGTCTTAAAAAATGAGAAGGAGACCTAGTATATATGAACCAAAAAAAGCAGATGCTATTAAGTTTAAAATTCATCCAAAAAATATTATTGAAAGCTTAATTGACAAAGGTCATAAGCCAGGAGATAAGAAGAAAAACCAAGTTGAAGTACCTCAGGTGATTAAACAAAATGGACAGTTCCAGATTGAGGGTTTAAGGGGATTAGTAGATACTGATGGTTCCATACATATTCATAAACATAATAAGACGCTCCATATTAGTTTTAATAACGCCTCGTTTCCATTAGTAGAAGATTTTAAAAACCTTTGTAGAGCTAATGATATTGAAACTGTCAAAATCTCTCCTACCAAAGCAAGAGATACTTTTAATACAGGATTAGAAGCTAAAGGCAATGTAAGCAAATTTTTGTATAAGGTAAAACCTAAAAAGTGGGAATATCGTGCTAAAACTTTTGGATTAGTATTAAAGAGTATCAGTGATCCTGAGAAACGAGTGAAAATAGAAAAGAAATTACATGAGTTATACCCTGATAAAAGGGTTAATTATTCTTATGAATACAGAGATCTCTTAAAGAATTTGTGCGTCAAACATGGTTATAATGTGAGTAATGAATCTCTTATTAAAGAAATTGAAAAGATGTTGACTTATAGTGATGATTACACAGGATTAACTAAAGAACGGAAAAAACAACTGAACTTTTACGGGAGAAAAATAATAGAGGATTTAAAACAGAGATGGACTTAATTCATCAATTGCCAAGGGAGGGATTTGAACCCTCGATACCTAGATAACTGAGAACGGTTTGAATGAAACTCTACACTTCAGTCTAGTGCGTTAGGGGCAATAATTTTCAATTAATACCTTCCCGGGTTTCGCGGATCTTCAGAAAATGAAAATCTGCTACGCCACCTTTACCGCACAATGGCTTTGGCCATACCTTGGCACTGGTGTTTTATCTTATTTTTAAATTAAATATAAAATTTAATCCTTAATAAGATAGAGATTAAAGTATAGAATCTCATAAAAATCTTTTTAGTCCTTAATATGAAAAAAATTAATTATTTGGAAGAAGTTCTTCTTTGATTATATTTTTCTTCGATTGTATCAATTAAAAATTAAAAGGAATGATAATTTATTATTTATGGAGAAGATGAGTGAAATACATTGAGTTTATGATTGAAGGATTAAATCAAGTTATAATAAAAGTATGAAAGATAATAAGATAAGAATAAATTCCAATTGTTCTGTATTGCAAGATGATAATATTCTTAGAATCCAAATTGATAAATCCAACGAT
Source organism: Promethearchaeota archaeon (assembly GCA_016839585.1). GTDB lineage: Archaea > Asgardarchaeota > Lokiarchaeia > Sigyniarchaeales > SOKP01 > Loki-b32. Next base: position 17,131 of record JAEOTZ010000037.1, on the reverse strand, counting down.
AAGTATTCAGGTTTAAAAATACCATTCTGTTGTTTTTCTTTATTTTTAATAACTTTAATAACTTTAATTATATTATTAATCCAGAACTATTTTAATAATCCTTTTGCAAGCACTATATTTTTTTCCTCTATTTCAATATTGTTCTTAGGTGCATTTTTGAATGATTTCTCTTATTATCTATCTAATCGTAAACCTATAGAATGGTATATTGATAGAGAAACCAATATTATTACAAAGCAAAAAAAATCAAAAAAAAGAAATCAAATTAAGCATATTAATATGAATGAGATTGAATATATATTACATGTTAGTGAGGAGGTACATTTAACTGGCAATCCGCATTATCTATCGTTTATTTTAAAAAATAAGAAAAAGATTAAAATCTATAGGGAATCAATTATTGGAGGGTTTGATCGCCTAGGAACTTTAATCTCAGAATTCTTAGATAAAAAATTAATATTTAAAGTGCATTTTAAAAAAACAGTTATTTTAATTAATATCACATGTTTATGGCTAGCTACATCTTTTATTTTATTATATATCGAATTAGAAGAAAGTAATATTTTTGGATTATTAATATCTTTATTATTTATAATAGCTATTTGGGTTATTGGCAATATTTGGAGTATAATAACATATATAAAGGCAAAAAGAAATCCATATACTTATAAAAGAGGGTACGAAATTTTATAAAAGTATTAAAAGGACCAATCAATTTTGACAAAAGATATAAACTTTAGATTTTTAAAAGAGTCAGGTGGTTGAGACTGCATAAATGAAAAGAAGATATCCTAAATTTAACTTAACAAACTCACTAATAATTATTGAGGGCTTTTTAGTGATATTATTTGTTATTTTTTTATTATTAAGTAATGTGTATAAATTCTTAATCATAATCCCTATTTGGTTAGGTTTAATTTCTCTATGGTTTGGGATATTTTCAATCGTGATATCTTTTTTTATGGTATTTAAACAGAAAGATACATATAATTTATCTGAATTTAGAGGAGAAGGAAGTATTGATAATCCAATTATTATTGAATCTATAGAACATTTCCCAGAACCGTTTAAATTGAAAAAACTAAAATCTCATATCACTATTCGAAAATGTACCCTTAGTTCAGTAATTTTGTATAAATGCCAAAATATAACAATTGAAGTATGTAAAATTAGTTTCTTAGATCTAATATCATGTTCTGATATCAATATCAGAAAATCTTCTATTTATAATGAACTATATTTATCGACCTGTAAAAATAATGAAATTATTGATTGCGATATAGGAAAATTAACAATTAATATTAGTTATAACAATTTAATACAAAATTGCATAATTCAAATAATAGAAAATGAATTTAGTAATGGAAATATTTTTGAAAAAAACGAGATTCCCGATTATGAATTAATAAAATTAAATAGAAATGATTATAAAAAAGGTATAGATTTTTGTTTAATTTATGTACTAATTCTGATATTGTTATCACTTGTCATGTTTCTCATATCTATAACAACATTTGATGATATTTATTCCATTTTTATATTCACATTTATATTAATAACAATCAGCTCTTCTGTTTTATCCATAGTTTTATTTCCAATGATAAGTGAATCAATACGAGATGCCAGAGAGAAGAAATTATCAAAAAGATTTCCTAAAAACAAATTAATAAAATAACTAGTAATTGATTTTTACCCAATTTCTCAATAAAATTGTGATACACTATTCCCAGTTAATAACACAAATATTATTTTAAAATTAGAATACTTCCTATTAATAATAAACCGATTCCTACATATTCCAAAATAATAAAAACATCTGTAAAAATATTTGAACCTAATGAAAGTAATAAATATTCTCCGATTAAAATTGACACTGACATAATAATACAACCAAAAATGGTTAGTATTGTGCTAATTTTTTCATATTTTGAAAATTCTCTAAATATTTTTCTCTTTTCTTCACTGTCCTTATCAGAGGCCTCGAATTTCTTATCTATAACATAACCAACAAGCCCTGTTATAAAAAGAGAAAACATTAGATTCCCATCAATCAAAAATATTGTTTGCCTAAGAGGTGACTCTTTATCTAACGTAAGTGTCCAATATATGTTAAACAAGAGAAAAAAAAATATAATTGTACTAATTATATAAAAGGGTAAACGTCTTTTTTTCCTTGGCTCCATAACTATAACTAAATATTTTTTATTTATATATCAATTTCATTTTTTATTTTAAAAATCAAGATTTATTCTTTAAATTTGAAAATGTTGCTTGTTTATAACTTAAAAAATTTTTTGAAAGTGGGGAAAGTAGGGAATTTGATGTTGAGGTGGGAATATTAAGTATCTAAAAAGTTAATCTTATCCTCAAATTGTAAAAATTAAAAGGAATGATGATATATTATTTATGGAGAAGATGAGTGAAATACATTGTTGTCATTTAGTTTGTCAAGGTAGAGTTTGTGTTAGATCGAATAAATTAAATGAGAATGTCTCAGTTCAGAGATGTCAAGGATGTAGATGGCTTCGAGTAGTAAGAAAGGTCAAAAATGTTTTTATTAAGCCAGGACGTACAACAAGACCTGTAATTTGGAATTGAGTGAGTTGTTTAGGTGTAATGTTATGATATGGGGGTTCATCAATAAAAGTAAAATATTAGATAGAAATGCTAAAGAGGTTAAAGATTTTTTAAACAAAGAAGAGAGTGTGTTAATAGATTATTCCCCAAAATTTAGTTTAATTAAAATATTCATGTTTATTATTTTAGGGATATGTATAGTGATAGGATTCTTCTTAGAATTGATATATCTCGGAATGAGAGAATCATTTTTCATTTCGGAAGGTTTTTTTATCTTTAGTATTGTTATATCATTAATATTTCTATTTTTTTGTGGAATATTTTCTCCAATTTTATTATCCAAAATAAAATTAAACAAATCTAAATATATCTTCACAAATAGGCAGATGATTATGAAGATTTCTGGTAAATTCTATTTTATACCATTAGAAAATATTGAGAGCATACAATCATTAGAAAGGAAGGATTATTATCTTATAAAAGTACTTTTAAAAAAACCAATGCATTTGAGAAACAATCCGGAAGAAATTGAAATTAGAATTCCCATTGTCCCAAAGGATATTGATATATTAGAGAAAATAAGTTCTATAAAATAGGATTTAGAAATTTGTTATTAAATATAATGGTGGTTCATTATTGTTGCTTGGGCTAAATATAATTGGTTATCAGTTATGTTAACTGGAGTTCTTATCATAATATGTCTTTTTGTACCAGTAGCTTACTTTGATAGATATAGTAATTTTAGCATTTGGTTATGTGGATTGATATATGACAGAGGATTAGATAATACCATCAAACTTATTGATAATATTATAATTCTTTTGATTGGAATTTTATTAACGATAATAATTGCTATATCTTCATTAATGCTAATAAGAACAGGAAATTATTATAGAAGAGATCAAATTGATGATACAAAAATAGGGAAATTGTGTGTAAGTTATGGAATTGTAATCATTGCTGGTATAATTGTTTTTTTAGTGTTGTTAAACCAATATACATATCATAATTTATACCCCAATGGGATTTGGAATAACTTAAATCCGGGAATTGGACTTGTTGGACCATGTGGAGGAGGTATTATGGAAGTAGGGTTAGGAATCGCTTTTTTAAAAACCTCAAGAGCTAAGAAGAAAGAACAATTAAAATCAAGGAATTAAAGGAATGAAATGAAAAATAAGAATAAAAAATACAAAATAGAGAAATTCATAAATTTTCACATACGCGATTTAGTCTTCCTTTAAGGGCGGTTAGAAATCCCATTAAGTATGCTAGTTGGTGCATTTTGTCATCTTCTTCCATTACTGTACATACACGGTGTTGATTCTCTCGCATAGGTCTTCAATGAATTCTTCGGGGGTGTTGATTTTTTCACCAAAAAATGTTGTTTCTCCTTTTATTTTCAAGACAATCACTTTCTTTTATATAAAGTTTATATCTATTAATTTGGAGTTTTATTTCTAAGAAATCAAATACGAGGTGAGTAATTAAAATATTTGAAAGGTGACAGACCTACTATGGAAAGAAGTTAAGTTTTTATTAAGCCAGGATGTACAATGGGACCTGTAATTTAGAATTGAAAGCACGAATCTAAACTCTAAAGAAATGCTCAGGGAACATAGTCTTTTCTTAAATTTTAAGAGTTTTGCCGTAATCGAAGTAATATTTGAATGTCATACTAACCAAATGCAGGGTTTGATTTCTTTTTTCTTTTGCTATCAAATATTTCTGAGATTTACTAAGTTCTGAATTACTATTAAGATCTTGTAGTAATTTTTCAAAGGATAGGATTTCATCAAGATGATACTTTTCTGGATCAAATTTTAAAGCAGATCCATTAGGTAATATCACGTGAATTTCAACTGATTGAGGAAATTCCGTTTTAAGAACAAGTAGAGTTCTCATAATTGTTTTAACTGATAATATTTTTAGGTCTAACTCCTTCCATGAATATGCCATTATGCCTCCCAAAATTCTTCTATATACTATACCTTGTCTATCTAACACAAAAAACGATCTTGGAAGTCTTTTTAATTTAATAAAGTTTGGAAGCAAAAATATAGCTCCGATACAACCAAAAACGGAATTCACGATTATAAGTGTTTCTATAAAAGTAATAATTTTATATTGAATATTGCTAATCATTGTAGAAGAGATTATGCTTATAATTAATCCAAAAATCAAAAATATACTTCCTATCCACATTAATACTTTTTCTTCAGTCTTTCTTGCCGTGAAAACAATTTTCTTCCCAATTTTGTGAGCTTTAATAATGTCTTCTTCAGATTTAATGGTTTCATACTCATAATTGCCACTTCTATATTGTTCTTGTGCTATTAGAAAATCATTGATATTTTCTAATTTATAAGCGCTTTTAGGTCTCATTTTAACTACTTTATTTCTATATGTCAAATAGATTTTAATTACAGCAATAGGAATTTCTACAAGAAGAATTATTAAAAAAAATATGCTGATAATAAGATCTGCATCTATCTCATCATCAACTTCATATTGAAGAGAAAGCCAGATCAACCAAATAACTAGTGCTACTAAAAATCCTAGGGCGTAAGGAAGGATAGATTTCGCACCTTCTCGTCTTAAATCCCTATATACATCTATTGTATTATTTTTATAGCTCATTTTGATTCCGCATTATTAGAGTAAAAAAAAGAAAAATTGATTCAATTCCAATTAAAATGTATGAAATAATAAAAATTCTTTTTTTGCTTTTTCTTTTTGTTTTATTCATTTTCATACTTCAAACATACATTAGGTACTTTAAGGAACTATTCCTCGATTGCTTAATGTCAGTTGTACTACTTCTCTGAACATTTCCTCGACATTTACACCTGTTTTTACTGAAATTTCAAAAAATCCTGATAAACTGAATTTATCCTTAATTTTCATTGCTTCCTCGGTTGTTATTTCTCTGCTTTTTAAATCTACCTTATTTCCTACCAAAATTATGGGAATATCCCCAGAGTTTTTTCTTAGCAATTGAATCCATTCAGAAACTCTCTCTAAAGTCTCAGAGTTTGTAATATCATACATTATTATCGCACTATCAGCTCCTTGACAATATGCGCGATAAAATGGGCTAAAATAATCTTTCATCCCTAACATAAAAAAACTAAGTTTTATCGATTTTTTATTAATTATTATGTCTTTTGACTCAATTTGAACCCCTACTGTTCCCATATGATCCTCTTCAAATAATTTATCACACTTGATTTGATCTCTTAATAAAGTATGCTTTCCTACTCCCTCATCTGCGAGAATGTAAATTCTCAAGAAATATTCTGGAAAAATACTGTTCGCACCTATAAAAAATTAGAACTTTTTTTCATATAAAGTTTATTTCCTTAAAATTGCTGATCTTTTTTCTTTTGGGAGTTTTTCGCTAGCATATCTAAGGATTAAGCGTGTTAACTTATTCTTACTCTCCATTACTTTTGAGAAATTTCTTCAAATAGTTTAGAATAATGTCCAACGAAAAATAATTGAATTTCTCTTAAATTTTTTGATCTTGATCGATTTTGGAATAAATTGTTTTAAACAGGTGATTTTCTTTATAAACTTTTCAATTTAATTTGGTTTTCGAGCATCTCAGCTAAATCTATAAATTTATAAATGGTCTAAAAGTTAAGTATATAATATCTAATCTTATTATAGCTTTTAAGTTTCTGTAGAGGTGAGTAAAATTACTACCAAAATAATGTCTATGAAAGAGGCAATAGGAAAAAATGTCAAAAATGGAGATTTAATTTTTTTAGGGGGGTTTGGTAATGGGATGACATTTTCCGCAGCTCATGAAATGATAAGACAAAAGAAAAGGGACCTAAAAGTGAGTAAATGCGGTGGAGGAATCCTCTTTGATCAATTGATAGGTGCGGGTGTAACGAACCATATTATTACATCCCATTGTTGGAATGGCACAGGTCCACAGCCAGCATGGAATCTTAAGAGAGCTATGGAGGAAGAAATACCTCAAAAAATAATTTACAATGAACAATCGCTATTTATGATTAACATGTCTTTTTTTGCTGGCTACATGGGTATACCTTTTGTACCAATTCGTTCGATTGTTGGAACTGGTATTTTTGATCATCCAAAAGAAGTTGGATTAAAAGCCGCAACAGTGGAATGTCCATTTACTGGAGAAGAGATTTGTGTTGTACCTGCGATGAATCCTGACGTAGGAGTGATTCAGGTTCAACGGGCAGATAGCGAAGGAAATGCCCAAATGTGGGGTCTAATAGGAGATACTAAATATGGAATTAATGCCTGCAAAAAAATTATCGTAGCAGCAGAGGAAATTGTGGATAAAAAGATTATTATGGAGTCTCCTGAGCGTACAATTGTAGGTGCCCATAAAGTTGATGCCGTAGTGCATGAACCATGGGGAGCCCATCCTAGCAGTGTGCAAGGTTTTTACTATACAGACTTAGAATATAGATTTAATTATGCTAAGGAGACAAAGACAATTGAAGATTGGGAAAATTGGCTTGAAAAATGGATTACTGGGGTCAATGATCGACAGGAATACTTGAAAGTGCTGGGAGAGGAAAAAATAAAATTTCTAAAAGCTAATAGTCTAATACAAGGAGCTGTTGATTATGGGTTCTAATGATAGAGAGTTTTGTACAGAATATACCGGTTTTGAAATGATGTTGGTATCGGCGTGCAGACAAATTAAAAATGATGATATTGTATTTAATGCTTTTCATTGGCCTTTTCTCGCCGTCCATATGGCAAAATTACTTCATTGCCCCGATCTTTTCTCAGTTTTAGAAGTTGGATTATTTCAGGATGAACTTGCTAAGCCTAATAAAATGCCATACTCGATTAGTGATCCCGTTCTAGTCCCAAATTCATTATTCGTAGGAGATTCTATTGATGCACTGTCGATTCTTCAACGTGGAGAAATAACAGTAGCTCTTTTAAGTACTTCTATGGTAGATAAATATGGTAATTGTAATACTACTGTAATCGGTCCTTATGAAAAACCCATTTATAGATTACCAGGAGGGGGTGGAGCTACCGAAATCGCGGGTTTAACAAAAAGATTGATTTGGCTTATAGATGACCACTCAAAAGGCAGACTTGCCAAAAAACTAGACTATATTACTGATCCTGGATATTTAGATGGATATGATAGTAGATTAAAAGCGGGATATCCTCCTGATACAGGTCCAGATTCTATAATCACGCCTTTCTGTATAATGCGATTCGACACGATAACCAAAGAAGCCTTTCTGGAGGTTCTACATCCAAATATTACAATAGAACAAGTTAAAGAAAATACTGGCTGGGATTTAAAAATTGCTGAAGAAGTGAAACAAATTGATCCACCACCTATAAAAGAAATAGAGATTTGCCGAAAAACTATGAGAGATGCGATTGATCAATATTTTGTTTTAAAAGCAGAATGGACTACTTATTTAGATAAAGATTAATTATTAAATTCATAATTTTTTAATTAAAAACTCCATTAAAAGTAAGAGTAAATAAAATTTGAGAAGAATTAGAGATGGGTAAAAAAATTGATTTAACAATAAAAGAGAATATTGCTACGATAAAATTTAGTGATCCTGAAAATCTTAATCCTCTAAATAAAGAATCGGTGAAAGAATTGTTAGAAGTATTAGAATCTCTCAGAGAAAAGAATGATGTAAGAGTATAATAATTACCGGTTCAGGGAGAGTATTTTCAGCTGGTGGAGATTTAAAACTATTTAAATCAAGCATAGAAAGTGGTACATCGGGTCAAGCAATGGACGATTTAACAAAAGACCTTTACAAAATAGCTTTAATTTTACGGACTTATCCAAAACCGATTATCGCTGCTGTGAATGGTTGGGCTATTGGAGCGGTTATGAATCTTGCTCTATCATGTGATTTCATTATTGCCTCAGAAAAAGCAAAACTTAGCCAATCTTTTTGTAAACTTGCGTTAATTTCTGGATTTGCTGGTTCGATTTTGTTAAGTTGACAGCTCACATGGCAACAAGCAACTCAAATGTCATTTTTTGGCGATACATTATCAGCAGAAGACCTTAATAAACTAGGTTTAATAAATGAAATTGTTCCTCTTGAAAAATTAGAAGAAGTATCTATACAATGGGCTCAACGTCTTTCCAAAGGACCAACATTAGCTTATGCTAGAACCAAAAAATTATTCTTCGAAGCTTTAAGTACTCCTTTGGAAGAGCACCTCGAAAATGAACGCCAGATGCAAATAAAATCTGCTGAAACTGAAGATTATAAGAGAGGTGTTTTTGCCTTACTAGAAAAAAAGGAACCCGAGTTTATCGGTAAATAATAAGCAATAAATAATTTTAAAATTGTTATTTATTGTCAAGTAAACAACTCTGACAATAAGTATTAAATATTCTAAAACTAAACATAAACTAGATTTGTTACATTATTTTATAATAAGAAAGTTTAGCAGAAATGTCAAAAAATAAAGATGTTTTAAAGTTTTTTCAAGCTTACGTTACAGAAATGATTGATATTGGGGGAATTAATTTACCCAGAGCAATTTCAGTAAAATCTGGTTCAAAGTTAGGTAGGTTTTATAAAGAAAGAGGGTCAGTATTAGATATGGAAGTCGTTTTAAAGCAGTTTTATACTGGCTTGAGAGGAAAACCAACGATAATAAAATTAAATGACAATAATTTTGATGTGATTGTAAAATTTTCTAAAAAATTTTGTCCAATCGGTGGGATTTATAATCCCTCTCGAGGTTCTGTTTTTCAAGAAAATATATGTATTCCCTATATGAGAGGATTTTTAAGTGAATTATTTCCTCAATTGACGACTGAAGCTGATTTTTTAAATTGTATCCCGCTTAATAACCAAGGAATTTGTCATTATATTTTAAAAGTTAGAGATATAAAAAAATAAATTAGTTTATCAAGTATTATTTATCTTGATTCTTGATACCTTTACAATTTTATTTATTTTTAAAGAGAATAAAATCTTGTAAGTTTTAAAGCTACACAGCACGACTTTGATTCCCCTTCTACATAGATTTTGAAATCAAACTCTACATCATATGCTCCCTCTCCAACTTCCTTAACATTTACAACTTTTGCAATCAATCTAATACTTTTGCCTATTGGGGTTGGAGCAGGAAACCGAATTTTATTCCAACCATAATTTATTGTCATTCGCGTATTTATTGAAGTATAGAGTTGGGAGAATAATTTTGGATAAGCAATAGAAAGTATCCAATTGCCGTGTGCAACCGTTACCCCATAAGGAGATTCTTTTTTAGCACGTTCAGGATCAACATGTATCCATTGCATATCGCCTACAATTTTTCCATATTCGGTTATTTCATCTTGAGTAACTTCATACCAATCAGAAGTTCCAATCTCTTTACCAACATAACCTTTCCAATCAGATGGACTTATTTCTAATTGGACCATATTTATTTCCCCCACATCCTAATCATTTCTCTTGATATAAGAAATCTCAAAATTTGTAATTTAAAAAGTATAAAATATCATATAAAGTTTATTTCATTAAAATTGATGATCTTTTTTCTTTTGGGAGTTTTTCGCTAGCATATCTAAGGATTAAGCATGTTAACTTATCCTTATTTTCCATTAAATAATTATAAATCAATTCCGGATTATACTTAGAACAAGTTTTAAGAAGCCAGCCAATTCCTTTTTCTATATAATTTTGATCAGAAAATTTTAACATTCTATCAACAAGATTAAATACGTATGAATTGTCGAAGTCTCTTTTCATCATAACAATTTTAAGCAAAATAACCATAGAGGCTCGTTGAATCCACATCACATTGGAAGCAGACCATTTATCTATCACTTTTGTAGCTAATTCTTCATTTCCTTTTTTCCCTAAAAAGGGGCCGATAACTCTTATACATGTGCTATCACACACACTCCAAGTGTTACAATATTTAGAATATTCCCTTTGGAAAAGCTTGATTGTATCTTCATTAAAAAATTTTTTAAATCTATTTAGAAAAAAGAAGGCAGCAAACTTCTCACCCTCATTATTTGAGCGTATTAAAACTTTGAAAATTTCAACAGCATCCTCATAATTACATTCATAAGAGTTAAAAACTGTCTTTACAATATTCTCAATTTCAGAAGTTTTGAGACCATACATTTCATAATTTGAAATATCTGGATTTATAATTTTAAACATTCTAGATTTTTGGTCTTCAGTAAGGGTAGGTTCGTTTTCTTTCAAAAGATTTCTTATTTTTTTAACAATTGTTTCAATATTATTCATAAAAATTTATCCAGTCCTTTTCTTAATTTGAATTCCTTACTTTTCTCTAAATAGGGTTCAACAAATTCTATAATATTCTTTGTAAAATTCCTTAATTTATTTAATTCTCTTCTTTTATAAACATCTAAGATAGATTCTTCTAAATTATTGAGATTAAGTCCTGCCCACATCATTGTTTTATTTGATTTTCCGGTTTTAACAGCCTTTCTATATTCTGTATTTAATAGTAGCTCAGAAATTTTATAATTCCATTTTCGATAATCCTTTGGAATCCATCTTTTTACTCGGATGGAAAGATTATATTTCTCAGCAAGGCTAAACAATTTTGAATGTAATTTTCTTGCATATTCTGCCGGAGGATGCATTTTTCCTTTGTATAAATCTAAAAGTGGTTTAACAATATGCCCATATTTACTATCTTTCAACTTTTTAATAAAAAATTCAGCTTGCGAATCGCGCATAGTTAAACCAGGAGAGAATAAAACAAAGTTAGCACCAGCTTCCTTAGATTGCTTGAAAATATCCTCTATATTCTCATCATCATCTTCTAGAAACGGAATAATTGGAATAAAATATGTTCCTACTTGAATATTTGGCGCTTCCTTTTTGATAGTAGTTAAAGCCTTTAATCTTTCAGAAGGAGGTGATGAGTATGGTTCTAAAAATTTCGCAAGATCTTCATTAGTAGTGCTGATTGAAAACCCTACCGTACACCAAGCGTCATCTGCAATTTTTTTCAATATATCAATATCTTTAGTAACGAGATTCGATTTTGTAGCGATATTAAGCGGAAATTGATGTTTGGCAATAACTTGTAAGACTTTTCTTGTATTTTCAACCTCTTTTTCAATAGGTTGATAGGCGTCGTTTACACCTCCTGGAGCAATGACATCGGGAAGTAATTTTCGAGCTCTTTTTAATCTTTGATCTAACTTTTTATCAAAATTAGTTTTAATTATAACTTCATTTTCAAAATCTTGATCCAAATAATATCGTTGACTTCTTGCATCGCAGTAAATACACGCATGAGCACATCCAGAATATGTATTCAAAGTATAACGAGACCAAAACCATGAATCTGGATATTTCAAAATATTTAGAGTGCTTTTAAACTCTCTATAGATGTATTTAACCATGTTAAGGATTAATATTTTGTATTTCTCAATAATACTCTAAAGAATTTAATAATTATGAAAGTAAAGGTGAAATTCTTTTTAAGAAATGAAAAAACGCCTGTTAAATAATATCAAAAGTGAATTCAATATGGAAATTATTTAGCTATTGGCGTTTTTTCACTAAATTAATACAAATTTGTTAATATAAAATTATGGTTTTTAAAATATAGAAAATCTACGATTACTGCTTTTAATTTTATTAATGATTTAATAAGGGAAAAAGACGTATATAAGGTGAAAAAAACGCCCATTTAAAGAGAGCTGAAAAATATTTTAATAGTTAATAACAATAAAATATTCCTTTAGGCGCTTTTTTCAAATTTATTACAAAAATTTAAAAATTTAATTATTTCTATTATAAAAAATATGTGTTAAGTTTTGAGTTACTTATCCTAATAATCTGAAGATCGTGAAACCCCTCTTTCACGATAATTTATTAATACTTAGGTGATATAATCCTTTTTATTTTAATATAGAAAATTTTATTATTGTTCACGCCAAGTATATTTGCATTTTACACATCTAAAAAAATGAGTCATTGGTTCATCAGCACCTCTGATCTGCATTTGCCAAGTCTCTGCCTCTTTATGGTCACATTTAGGGCAAAATTTACTAGTTTTTGGATGTACTGATATATTTTCAGATACTATTACTAAATTTTTTTCTAAAGCTTTACTCTTTCTTTGTATATTTTGTTCTACTTTTTTATTATCCTTTTCAAGTGGTTTTTGATAACCACATTTACAAACCAAGGTAAGTCTTCCACCCACATTCCTTTTCCTCAGCAGATTTGAGCATTTAGGGCAAAATTCAACCATAATAATAATTTTTTAATTGAAGTGTTAAGTAATACCCTTAAAAAATATTAATTTCTAAAAAGTTTTATTCTATAAGATTTTGGTAAATATGATAATTTAAATTAAGTCTAGCTGTTTTTTGATTTTATATAATTTTTGGTAATATTCAAAATTCAAATTTTTCTTGTCTTGAATGATATCTGCTACAAGTGATTTTTCTCCTGCCATACTAATTTCGATTTCTCCGAAAATATTAATTAAATCATTTTTATCAAACCTAAAATCAACATTTTTAACAATTACTTCTATTTCTCCTGTTTTATCATCCAATATTATATTTTCATTATCAACTATTTCTTTTACATAACCAGTAATTTGTATTCGTAAATCATCATCTTTTATATCTTTGATAATTCTTTGTTTTGCATGCTGTTTTAACATTTTTTTATTAAATAAAAATCATTTGTTTATACAATATAACATTCAAAATTTAAGATAACTATAAATAATTAATTCAATAACTAAAATTGATCTTATTAAAACACTAATATTAAATATTATTAATAATGTCAATAAAACTAAATTATCTTAATTATTATGGAATTAATGTGCTGAAAGAATATGAGTTTTACATTAAAATTGGAAAATAGTCGGGTTTTAAAAGGAATTGTTGAAACTCTAGCAAGTATAATTGATGAAACTGAATTTCGAGTCACTCCTAAAGATTTTACCATCTCTGCGATGGATCCAAGTCGAATCTGTTTGTTAAAACTAGCTATAAAAAAAGATGATTTTGATGTGTTTAAGTGCAGTCAAGAAACTAAAGTAGGTTTAAATTTGGATGACCTTGACAAAATTTTAAAAAGAAGTGCAGCAAATGATTCTGTCGATATAGAATTTAATGAGACTGACCAAAAAATTAAAATTGAAATGCAAAGAGAAGGTACTTCACGCAAAAGAACATTCAGTTTAGCACGATTAGATATTGATATTGAAGAAATCCCTATGGATAAATTATTAGAAATTGACTATCCCTCAACATGGGTAATTGAACCTGACTTTTTAGTTGAAGCAATTAAAGATGCTGAAATCTATTCAGATATTCTCAATGTGAAAGCAATTGAAAAACAAGGACTAATATTTAGTTCTTCCGGACAAATTGGTGAAATGGTATATGATCTTAATGAAGATGATTTAATTGACTCAAATATAAATGGAACTAGCAGCGGATCATATTCACTAACTTTTTTGAAAGCAATATTAAAAATTGCATCAATTACCGAAAAATTAGAGATCTCGCTAAAATCTGATCATCCATTGAAAATGATATTTAACATACTAGAAGGTGGAGAACTAAGTTATTTCCTTGCCCCTAGAGTCGAAGAGGTAGAATTTGAAGAAGATGAAAGTATGGATGAATTTTAACCCAAAGCTGTAATTCTAATAAAGTTATATTAAATCGTTTTACTCTCAATTTATTAATGATTATTTGCATCATTTTCTTTAAATATGAATAGATTAATTTAAAATGGGAGAATATCTGAGTCATGAGTAATATTTTTGATTTAGTAAAACGCTATCCTTGGCTTCCTTCATTAAAAAAATACTCTTATATTGACTCGAAGGATGATCCTTATGAATATTTATTAGAACTTTTTTCAAAATATCCTAATGGTGAAATTCAAGAAAGAGTCTTTAAATTTTTTAGAGCAGCATTTGAAAACATAGAATATCTCTCAGGTCATAAAAACGATGATTTAAACATCTATTTATATTTAATATTGAGAATTTTATTGTATATTTTAGATAATAAACCTATTTCAAACAGAATTGCAAATTTGTATTCGAAAATAACGAATAATGAATTATTAAAAGAAGCTGATGCTACTGTTTATGAAATTTGTCAAGATTTAAATTTAAAAATTAAATATTATCAACCTCCTATAAATTATGGGATTAACATTTCAAAAGATCAAAAACAAATTCTTGAAACAAATTTTAGAATTCATTATGCTGATTATTTGAAATTAGCTGCTAATTTAAGAGACGAGTACCGAAAGTTAGTAAACAATGCTCTTTCAGAGGGATATGTCTTTATTCAAAAAAGAAGTCTAATTCGCCTCATACAAGAATACGTACGTAGAAAATTCTTAAATAATGAAGATGATGAAGGAAAAAGTAGCAATAAATTCAAAAAAAATCTATTAAAAATTCAAGAATTTAAGGAGATATATGATAATATTCTGAGTCACTGGGAATTAAAGAAAGAGGAATTTGAATATAATTTTGAGATAAGTTTCAAAAAAGGATCAAATATTTCAAAAGACTTTCCTCCATGTATTAAAGATATTCTTCTTAAAGCAGAGGAAGGACAAAACTTAACTCATATTGAAAGATTGTTTATTACATTTTTCTTAAATGCTCTTGATTATCCTGAGGATGAAATAATTAATGTGTTTTCAACAATGCCCGATTTTGATAAGAAAAAAACTGAATACCAAATTAATTTCGCTAAGAGAAAAGGTTACATCCCTCACTCATGTGCAACTTTAAAATCCTTGAATTTATGTATGGCAGTGAAATATAATGATCAAATTTGTTTAGAAGGATATTTCTCAAAAAAATTAGATACTAAAAAAACCCTAGCTCATCCATTATTCTATATCCAGTTAAAACAATATCGTGGATCTAAAAAAATCAAAAAATTAGAAGATTAGAAGGAAATGAGCGAAAAAAATTATTTAAAACGGGTATTTCAAGCTTATTATAAAGAAAAACGAGAAGAAATTCCTATTATCACTAAGTTAGAAAAAAGAGAATTTGGTTTTATTCCCTGGGATAAAGAAATAATGAATAGACATATTTGTTTTAAATTTACAGAAGATTTAAAACAATACCTAATCAACGAAAGCCCTAAACACGTTTACTCAAGTGGAGCCTCTTATTTACAACCAGATAACCTGGATATGGATAAAAAAGGATACCAAGGATGTGATTTAATCATTGATATCGATGTTGATCATTTTTATACACCATGTAAAGATGTCCATGATACTTGGTATTGTAAAGAATGCGGAAAGACAGGTAAAGGTATAGTTAAGAAATGTACTAAATGTAATAGTATAAAGACTAAATCTTTAAGTTGGATCTGTGAAGACTGTTTAAAAATAGCTAAGAATGAGGTTTTTAAATTAATTAACAATTTTTTAGTTCCAGATTTTGGAATTAAAGATAAAGAAATAAAAATTGCTTTTTCCGGGCATAGAGGTTATCATTTAAAAATAGAAAACAAAAAAATAAGAACTTTATTAAGTGAGGAGCGTAGGGAGATTGCAGATTATCTTACAGGTGAAAACATATCATTTGAAATTTTAGGGTTAAGACAAGATCGATCTAATATTCTTGGGTTATTAAAGGAAAATATTGGTTGGTCTCAAAAAATAATAAAAAAAATAGAAGAAATATTAACAACTTATACTAATCAAGAAATTGAACTTTTATTATTGAGATATGGTTTAAATCGAAATATTGTTAAGAGTTTTATTAATTCTAAAAGGGATTTTCAACAAATCATATCAAATAGTAAACAAAATATATGGAACCTTGAAGGATTTGGTATAAAAACTTGGGAGAAATTTTTATTTGGAATAGTAGATGATATTGGAGCAGAAATTGATGGACCTGTTACAATTGACATTCATAGACTCATTCGTTATCCTGGTTCTTTACATGGTAAAACAGGATTTAAAACTCAAGAAATTAACCATGATGAACTTGATGATTTCAATCCATTAAATGAAAACAATGAAAGGCTTGATCCTATCGTATTTAAAAGTAAAGAAAATATTCATAAACTTCAAATCATTGAACATGATGTGCCAGAAACGAGAATAAAAGGAAAAAAATATGGACCTTATAAAAAAGGAGATATAATTGAGGTCCCCCATCATATAGCTGTTTTTTTATTATGTAGAGAAGTAGCAAAATTAAGTTAGTAAATAATAAAATTTTATGTGAATTTAATTTATTATTTACTATTAAGTATCAATTTCAATTTTTATGGACTTAAGAAAGGATTACGGGAAGTTATACCAGCAGTGGCTTAATGAATTTCAACAAGCAGAATTAACAGCTCTATCTCAAGATATTTTCGATGATTATAAAAGAATTGTCAACTATATAAACGATTATGAAGAAGAGAAAAAAGACAATATAAAAAGCCAACTATTAGAATCTTATAAGAATAATTTCAACTATTTATTTAAGGATCTTTTAAAGATTCGAGAAATAAAAATAATCAATTTCGCTTTTG
>JAEOTZ010000036.1 GCA_016839585.1 Promethearchaeota archaeon | reverse complement strand
TTTTTCTAAAGATAATAATCGATTTTCCAAATCATCTAATCTTTTTTCAATTTTTTTAATTCTTTCTAATAAATTTGGGTTTTCTATTGTCATTTTTTTATAAAAAATTAATAATTTTCAATATTCGAATATAAGATGAATTTTTAAAGAATTCAAATATTTTTATTCCATTTTATAATTACTAATTAATTATTTAAAAGTTATTATCATTTGGAATAATAGCTTGATTAGTCCTTCTTATATAGTTATATTTTTATAAATTATTAAGTATATACTAAATTCACTAAATTTTGTATATCATAATTTATTTAGTTCGAGTATAGGAGAAAAGTATAAATTTTTATATCTGCAGTAATACTTTAATATTATGGAAAGCTGGAATATATCAAAAAAATTAAAGAGCGAATTATTAAAAAAATCAAGTAATATTGA
The DNA here is from genome assembly GCA_016839585.1 of Promethearchaeota archaeon. Lineage (GTDB taxonomy): Archaea > Asgardarchaeota > Lokiarchaeia > Sigyniarchaeales > SOKP01 > Loki-b32. The sequence continues at coordinate 12,758 of JAEOTZ010000036.1, read as the reverse complement.
GGACAACAGCAGGAGGATATTGTTTATTCTTAGGAATTTAGGTCCACAAAGATTTACTAATTTAATAAAATATTCAAATTTAAGTAGGTCTACAGTTTCTAAATATCTTAGCATTCATAGAAAAAATGATAACGTAGAACAAAGAATAATTACTGATAAGCAAACTAAAAAACAATACCGTGGTTATGTAATTACTGAAAAAGGAATAGAAAAACTTAGAGAGGAGCCTTTAAAACTAAAAGAAGAACTATTTATAGTTAATGAATTAAAAGAAAATGTTCGAAAACTCGAGGATTTAATAGATTTTTATAAGGAAATAGGTGTAGAAGATGCATTTATAGTTCACATAGTAAGAATCATTTCTAAAATAGGAGATAATTTTTTTGAACTACATCAAGATAGAGATCTATATTTGTCTCTTTTCTACATCTTTTATAACTCAATTCTAGGCCAAGGAGCTTTTGCAAGAAGATATTGGCGTTTTGATGAATCAAGTTCTCAAAAATTTCTTGGGTATAAATTGAATTTGGATCAATTTTGCGAACTTCATAAAGTTTCAAGAGAAGCAATCAATTACTTAGCTAGATTTAAATTTATAAAGGACGAGTTTGGCTTTTATTTAATTAAACGTGAACATAATGATTTCTTTTTTCATGAGGAAGATTTATTGGGAACTACAACACTCCGACTCATTAAAGATAAATTAATTGATGAAATTATTAATCTTCAAGAAGGTATCTACGATATGATTTATGATATGGATATTCTGGCTGAAGAAATTACTGATCAATTAAAAGAAATGGGTTTAATATGGAACACTATTCAAGAACAATTTCAATTATTAGTATTAAATCTAATTATTAAGAACGCAATAGAAATGGGTTTTTTAGATATAGAGAGAGAAAAATTTATGGAAGGAGTTGCTCAATCTCAAAAATTATCTATGTCTGAAGAAGGCAAAATACTTCAAGAAACCATTTTAGATGGTTCAAGAATAGATTTAAATTTAAATATTCTTACTTTAACACCAAATCATGAATGATAATGTGGAACAATTTAAGAGTAATATAACATCTTTTCAATTGGAGGAAGTGCTTTTTTCGCAATTTCAGATGGCACTTTGACTTCATGAGTTTTATCATCCAAGTTCTCCAAGAGGTATTTAATTAATTCAAGGTTATGTTTTTTCATATTGTAGCAAATTAATTTCTCCTTAGCTAAATAATATTTTTTATCTGGAAAATCTTGTTTCATCCTTTCAAGTAAACCCTCTTCAGTACCAATAATGAATTCAATCTCCTCAGAAGAACTGTTCTTTACTCTATTATACATTTGAGTAGTTGATCCTACAAAATCCGCTAAATCTCTTACATCTCTTATACATTCGGGATGTACTAGAAGTTTTGCTTTAGGATGCTCTTTTCGTGCATCATTTATGTGCTCTGGTTTAATCTGCGAATGTACGTAACAGTGACCAATTTCTGGCATTTGAAGGCATTTTATACCAGACATTTGTTCAGCATAATCAGCTAAATTTGCGTCTGGTCCAAATAGAACTTTATTTACGTTAAATTCCTCACTAATTTTCTTAACAATACTAATAGCATTTGAAGATGTACAACAAATGTCAGATTCAGCTTTAACAGCAGCAGTAGAATTTACATATAATACTGCTGGAATTCTAGGATCTTTTTTTCTAAATTCTCTCACTTTTTCAGGAGTAAGAAAAGCTGCCATGGGGCAACATGATTCAGGATTGGGAATTAAAACATGTTTATCTTGGTTTAAGATCGAAGCTGTTTCAGCCATGAAATCTACACCAGCAAATATTATATATTCAGTAGCCTTTTCTTTAGCTGTCCGAGATAATCCAAGAGAATCTCCTACATAATCAGCAATTTCTTGTATCTCAATGGGCTGATAATAATGAGCTAAAATAATAACATCATTATTTTTTTTAAGTTTTAAAATATCTTCTTGTAGTTGTTTAACCGTCATTATTTTATACGAGATTCTCTACTTTTAATATCAATAAAAGATTCAATTAAAGATAAGTTCTCTGATTATAAAAAATTAAACCATAACCATTATATATAATAAAATTGAAAATTTATTATTTTTAAATTAAAAAAAAATTAAATAAGAATGAAGCAATGTTGTGATTAAAGTGGAACATCAAAGTGAAATAGCTCCAGAAGAATTGGTAAAAACGTCTATTAAATTTTCTTTTGGATTAACTTCATTAGGAGCTCAAGTTGTTCATGGAGTCTTTCAAGCAGCTCTTATAATTTATTTTAGAGAAAAAATGCTTCTTCCAGAAGTATATATTTTTTGGGCATTCATGTTTTTTGCTATTTGGAATGCTATAAATGATCCCTTGTTTGGGTGGCTTTCTGATAAAACAAAAACAAAATGGGGCAGGAGAATCCCTTACTTAGCGCTTTTCACACCAATAATGGCAATTTCATTTATCTTTATATGGTTAAGTCCAACCAAAGGTGAAATAGGTGAGCTTGGGGTGTTCTTTTATATGATTATATTAATTTGTATATATGATACAGCTTATACCGCGGCATTATTAGTATGGACTGCTTTAGGGCAAGAATTAAGTATGGATCATAGAGAAAGAGCAAGTATTCAAATTTATTCTTTAGCATTAGGGGTAATAGGAACACTAATAGCATTGATAGTACCTTCTTTATTTTTAGATCAACCTGGAAGAGAAGGATTCATTTATTTATCTATTATACTTGCTGTTTTGCAATTTATAACTATGATGATAACATCATTTACAATAAAAGAGCGGTTAGAATTTTCTCATGTTGATGAGCCTATGGGCTTTTTTGATGCTTTTAAGAACACACTTAAAAGAAAATCCTTTTTAACTACGGTTTTTATGAATTTCTTTTTGATTTTTATACAATCGGTATTCTTTGGTAATTTATTTTTCTATACTTACTATGCGATTCCAGATTTTAATTCGGATTTGTTATTGTTATTAGTTGTAGGTTTTACAATAGCAGGAGTGGGCTTTGGGACTTATTACACTGTAAAAGTCAATGAAAAGAAAGGTGTCAAAACTGCAATGCTTCGTGCTATAATATTTCATGGTTTAGGTTTCTTACTAGTCGGGATTTTACCTGGAATATTTGCTGTTATTGGATTTTTTTTAGTAGGGATTGGCATGTATGCTGCTATGACTTTATTTAATGTAGCTTTTGCCGAAGTAATTGACGAAGATGAGGTAGATACTGGAAGAAGGCGTGAGGCTGCTATTATGGGAATTAATGCTCTAATAACTAAACCTGCTGAGTCTATAGCAGGTGGATTCATTGCAATTATGTTACTTTTATTTAAATATACAGAACCAATCGGGGGAGAACAACAAACTCAATCTGATCTTACAATTTTAGGTATAAAATTAGCAATGGGAGTAATTCCTGCAATTATAGCTTTCTTAGCAGTTTTTATTTATAATATGAATCCACTATACGGTAAACACCTAAATGAAATTAAAACTAAAATGTACAAAATGCATGATGAAAAGAAAGAAAAATTACAAGAAATTCTTCCAAAAAGAGCTAAAGAATAATTAAAGGAGATTGTACTTTTGAGCAATCTCTATAAAACTTTTTGTAAAATATTTTACCTGTTCCCAAGTCAGATCATAAGTGTTGAATTTCATCTCTTTAGAGATCCCCGGAAGTAATCCAATAATCCCTCTTTCCTTAAAATCATCTCTTAGAAAAAATCCTCTTCTTGGATGTGTCTTAGCAACTTCGGAAAAACTTTCAGTTTTAAGGTTGGTTAAAGGATGAATTTTTGGTAATTTTCCAAGAATTTCAATCCCCTTAATATTCTTAATACTCTCGATTACATAATTGGCCTTTTTAGATTCCTCATCGGCGACTTCCTTTTGAGTTCTTTTTACAACTGTGGGAAAACTCGCCATTAAGGTAATTAAAGGAGCACCATAAACAGGAGGACATCCCATAACAGTACAGAGTTTACTTGGAAAAGACTTAGAAGAAATATTTCCTTGGATTTTTGAATTAACCATGATATCATTATAAAAATCATCATTAAATCCTAAAACTCCAATTGGACCTGAAGCAGCCATAGATTTATGACCACTGCATACTACAAAATCGGCTGAATACTCTTTACAATCGATTGGTAAAATTCCCCCAGAATAAGCAGCATTTAAGAGAAAAGGGATATTAAACTTTTGGCATATTTCTCCTATAGGCTTAGGATCATTATAATTTCCATACTTGTAATCGACATGAGTTAATACGACTAATAAAGGTAACACACCATCTTCATTTTGAACTTTTTTAATAATTTTTTCATAATCAATAGCTTCAATATTAAATTCTCGATTTTCAGAGTTTGGCACTTCACTAAGTTTCAAATTATTTGCTTCAATAGCTAAATAGGTCGTGTAATGAGCTAAACTATCAATTACAACCGTTTTACGTTTAGGATATTTTCTTGCTAAAGCTTCCATTACCAAACGTTTTGATTCTCTAGCTGCAGCAGTAAGCATAACATTATCAATATTTAGAAATTTTGCCATATCTTTTAAAAATTCTACTACAGGTGGATTCTCAATTTGATCAATTCTTCCTTTCAAGCAATTATCGCATAAACTATAACCATCTCCATAAGCTACTAACGCCTTAAAAGCTTCAGGGGTTAACATTCCTCCCCTCTGGATAGGGTGAATATTTATAAATTCTTCATTAATCGTTCGCGTCAGATTAGCATATTTCTGAACAAGCTCATTTATATATTCCATAAAGCTTATCTTTCATCTTGTTATCGATTATTTCATTAAATTTATACGATCATAAAATATTTTTTAAAATTACACCAATTCATTAGAAAAAAAATGTAATAAATATTCTAAATTATTTTGGAATTCAAACTTTTCTAAATAATCTTGTTCTTATATCCTAATTTAACATTAAAAATATTTAAAAAGTATTATATAATATTTTTTAACTAACAAATCTAATAAGTGAAATTTAATGAAAAAATTTGGTAAAATTAGTTTAGTTCTAATCATTATATCTTTATTTTCCTTCGGAAATACAACAGTACTGGTGGTAGGAGCAGACCGTTATGAATATGAAGATGCCTCACAAAAAATTTATGAACAGATTGAATCATTTACTTTTGTTTATTCATCTACAACATTAAATTACAGTATAATATTTGCAGCGATGTTTGTAGAATATGATGATGATCATTCACAATTAGTATCAGATGTTTTTGTTACTACGTTAACTGGATATTATGTCACGATGCTAACTGCAACATTAACATTTAACGCAAGTTTCCTTTATGGTCCAGCTTGGAATAATCACTCTGGAGTAGGAGTTGATACTTCAAGCATAATGCAAACCTCAGATTTATTGTATAATTATACTATTCATTCATTTATTATAACAAATGATTTATTTCCAGTTAATCTCTTTGTTGTTTTCGAATACACCCTTACCAGTTCACTATTTAGTGAAGGTGGTACTTATATGACAAATAATACTTTTACTTTGAAAAGCCCTAAATCCGAACCTGAAATTCCAGGTTATATGATATCTGTGTTATTAACAACAATAACGGTAGGAGTCTTAATAATTGTTGTATTTTATAAGAAAAAAGAACAAAGATTTAGATAATTAAATTCTATTTTTTTTTTAAATTTCTAATTTAATATTATAACTTTATTATAAATTATAAACAGTACTACTACAGGATATTTAGATACTTATATATAAATTTTAAATGCTACGATTATTTTCTCTATAATTATGAAAAAACAAATTAAAAAAACAGGTATTGGAAAAGCTGTTGATGCAATTATCGAAGATGGCAAAGGTAATATAGTACTGATCAAACGTAAATATCCTCCATTCAAGGATTACTATGCACTTCCTGGTGGAGCTATTGAGAAAGGAGAAAAAACCAAAGATGCCCTTATTAGGGAAACTAAAGAAGAAACTAATTTAAGTATAAAAATAATTAAAAAAATTGGTATTTATAACGAGCCAGGGAGAGATCCTCGGGGAAAAATTCAAAGTACAGCTTTTAAATGTTCTATAGTGGGACTTGTTTCTGATATGAAAAGCGGTGATGATGCTAAAGAAGTAGAACTTGTTCCTAAAGAAAAATTGAAAGAAATTGACTTAGCATTTGATCATAGAAAGATGTTAAAAGATGGTAATGTGTTGAAATAAGTAAAAAATCTAATTACTTTTAATCATAACTTTATTATTTTTAGCTTAATTCTTCAAATGTAAAAAAAACTTAGGTATAAAAATATGCCAATTATAATGGCGAGCCCAAAAACAGGTAAAGAACCTTATATTCATGAAACAGCTTTTATTGCTCCCACAGCGGTGATTATTGGAGATGTTACAATAGGAGAAGATTCAAACGTCTGGTTCGGAACGGTATTAAGAGGAGATTGGGGAACAATTAAAATTGGAAAAAATACAAGTATTCAAGAGAATGTAACCATCCATCTTGAACAAGGTAGTTCAGTATTTATAGGTGATGATGTCATTATAGGACATCATGCGATGATTCATGGACCAACTGAGATAGGAAATGGATGCGTTATTGGAATTGGTGCAAATGTGTTACATAATTCAAAATTAGGAGAAGGAGTACAGGTTGGTGCTGGAGCTGTGTTATTAAATAAAGAATTTCCATCAAGATGTTTAGTTGTTGGAATTCCTGCTGATATAAAGAAACAATTACCAGAGACGGGGAAGTTAGCGGGAGAAAGAACTTCTAAAGATTATGTAAAAAACGGGAAAGATTTTAAAGCTTTTTTTGAAAAAAATCCTGAAGTTATAAAAAATTAAATTCTTCTTTTTTGTTTTCTTCTATTTTGAGCAAATACAATTTTCATTTTTAACGATATCTATAACATTAAATCTTGAATCTACGAGATTTACCATTAATAATTTATTTTCCAAATTTGGAAGTCCTAATGCTGTTTTTATTACTTCAAGAGCTTCTAACGTTCCTAATATGCCTGGAGTAACACCAATTACAGGTAAAGGTCCTTCTTCTGGAGAGATTTTATCTGGCTCATTAAAAACGCATTGATAGCAAGCAGTCTTTTTTGGATTTATTGTAATGATTTGCCCATAAAAATCTTTTATTCCAGCAATAACACATTTTAAATTATATTGTATGGCAATTTTATTAACTAAAAACTTAGTTTGGAAATTATCTGAGCAATCTATAATGAAATCGTGGTCTTTAATGTATTTTCTTATCGAATCTTTATCAATATATTCTTTATAAGTATTTATTTGAACCTCTGAGTTTAGATTGGACAAGACTATCTTTGCTGATTCTACTTTATCTTTTCCTACTTGCATTTCATTATAAAGAATTTGTCTTTGAAGATTAGAAATATCTAAAACATCATTATCAATTATAGTTAATTGTTTTATCCCAGCAGCAGTAAGATACATAGAACAAGGTGAGCCAAGCCCTCCTGCTCCAATTTGTAATACTTTGATTTTAGATATTTTTTCTTGACCTTCCTCACCAATTAATGGAGAGATAATTTGTCTTGAATACCTCTCTTTTTGCTTTTCATTTAAAATTGAATTTCACCTACTTAAAATTTTTTTAATATTTGTAATAGTTTCTTCAATTTCTATGAAAAATATACCTAAATTTGTATTAATATCTAACATAGAAACGAGAATTACTTGGTCATCAATACCCATAACTATAATTTGGTAATTATTAAATTCTACTGTTATATTATTTATAGTATCGCTTCCTAAAGTTAAAGCAGCCGTTTCAATGGCACCAAACATGGTAGCCGCCATTGCCCCAAATTTTCTCTCATCAACATCTATAGGTAATATTGAAGTAGTTAATAAGCCATTTCGGTTTGCAATTGCTATACCTATAATATCACTTATAGCTTCTAATTTTTCCAATTCCTTATTGAGGCTTTCAATTTTTGAGTTATTCATATAATCTTCAAGATAATTTAAAAATTGAATTAATACTAGATAGAAGAATATCAGACAATAATATTTAAAATTTTAGAAAATACCTAATGTTATCTTTTCTTCATGCCTTAGCTTTACGGCGATCAAATGACTTCCGTCCATTAAAAGGACGATTTCTATTACGCCAACTAGGCTGTCTTAACTTTGCAGTTCGACCAAAACCACAACTCGCACAGAACCTTTTTCGGCGATGATATGAGTGCTTTCCACATCTCCTACATGTTTTATGGGTTGCTGCTTTATTTTTCTTGCCTTTGCTAGGTGTTCCTTTTCCCATTTTTACCACCTTTATTCTTCTTTATATATTATCCGCTTCTTCTCTATGCATTAATTTTTGTTCAGTGTCTTCAGCAAAGATTAGTTTCTCTCGATCCTGACCTATGAATATTATGGAGGCGCCCCTTATCATGACTGTTCCTAAATCTTTACTTCGCTTTCCACCACGTCCGAAATAAATTTCTTTAGCGTTTTCAACTATTAAGTTCATGTAATTATCAAACTTTTTTAATTTACCTGTTAAAAAGGTATTCCAAATCTTCAACTTTACGCGAACCTCTTCCTTTAGTATCGCTTTCGATAATGTTCGATGAATTGTCTGTTGAGCCATATTTATTATATTTATCTAATTATTATCTAAAATTATTTTATCAAATAAATATTTTATTAAATATTTAAGGATTTAAAATAACATTAGGATGTAGAATAGTAAATTAATGAATTAACAATAAAAATGAAAAAAATAGCTTATTTTGATGCATCGGTTGAGACACCAGAGGAAATTATTCTTGCTGCTGATATGGTTCCTGTTAGACTTTTTGGAAATCCCACAATAGGTATTGATAAAGCTAACGAGCATATCCCTCCAACTCACTGCGTTTGGGCTAGAAATATTCTTGAGCAAGCAATTAATGGTTTGGGTAATGATATAAAAGGAATGGTTTGCACTCATGGTTGTGATTGCACGAATAGGGAATTCGATATTTGGTTAGAATGCGTGAATTTAGACTTTCTGTTTTTTCTGAACGCTCCATTGAAGCGAAACGAAATATCTTTGAAATTTTTTATTGATGATATAAAAGAATTGATATTACAATTAGAGGAATCGTTTAAAATAAAAATTACCACTGAAAAAATCCAACTTGCCATTAAGAAAATGAATCAAATCAGAGAATTATTGAAAGAAATTTCTGAATTACGAGTCGATATGAAATTAAAAGGTTCAGAATTCCATGCATTAGTTAAAGAAATCCAACAATCTGATAAAGATAAAATGATTGAAAAACTTAAGTTAAAATTAATAGAAATTAAAGAGAGAAAACCATTTTCAGATGAAAATCTTAAAAAGATATTATTAACCGGTTCAGTAATAGATGATACCGAATTTATTAAATTTTTAGAAAATGTTGGTTATCAAATCATTAGTGATGATTTATGCATTGGATCCAAATATTTTTGGAGTAAAGTAAATGAAAACGGGGATCCAATCAAAGCTTTAGCTGAATACCATTTAAATAAACCAATATATTCAACTAAATTTCCATCATTTGAAAGGTTTGAAACACTTAAGAATTTGGCACAAACTTATAATGTAGATGGTGTTATAAATATAGCCCAGAAGTTTTGTGAACCAGTACTTTACGGACATCCATATTTTAATAAAAAATTTAAGGAGTTGGGAATTCCATATCTCTTTGTAGAAATGGAATATAATAGAGAATCTTATAAACAATTAGCAACAAGATTTGAAGCATTTAGTGAAATAATCTAAAGGAGGTAAAAAAATGTCTGAAGTGAAAAAAAGAGGTAAAATGTTAAATGCTACAAATAAATTAAAAAATGAAATGGGTAGGCATTTCTTAGCAATTGAACAAGCATATAGAGATGGAAAGCCAACTGCTTGGGCAACTGCTGGTACACCAGTAGAGTTTTTATATGCTATGAATGTTCAGCCAATGTTACCAGAAAATTCAGCTACAATTTCAGCTGCTTTAAAAAAGTCTCAAGACTTTATAGAACTAGCAGAAGAAGAAGGGTTTTCCTATGATCTCTGTTCTTATTTTAAAACAAATGTTGGTGCTGTACTAAGTAATGCTGATATGAGTCTTGGAGGTACAAGAAAACCAACTTTTATGTTATCAAGTGATGTGATATGTGATACTCATGTGAATTGGTTTCAAGTTCAAGCAGAAAGATTTAATGTACCTCATTTCACTATAGATGTCCCTCATGTAGTTAGTAATACAAATAATAGACAAAGAGATTATTTTAAAAAATACATAAAAGAACAGCTCTGGGAATTATTAGATTTTATAACTGAAGTGACTGGTAATGAATTTAATCCAGAAAGGGCAAAAGAGGTAGCTCTCAATTCTTATGAATTAGGAAAGGTATGGCAAGAAGTTTTTGAGTTACGAAAAAACATTCCATGCCCTGTTTCAACCAGAGATACATTTGGGGGATTATTTCCTTTATTCACAATGACTGGTTTAAAATCACCAATTAAACTCTATAAACGAATGTACAGAGAGGCTAAAGAAAGAGTAGATAATGGGATTGGTGCATTAGAACAAGAAGATTACCGACTCCTATTTGAAGGAATACCATTCTGGTACAATCTTCGCTTCTTTTCAAATTTAGAGCGATGGAATGCAATTATCGTATATGAACCATATGTGTATGCTTTTACGAAATATACAAACCCAAATTTAACAAAAAAGATGGTTATTGATAATCCAGTGGAATCAATGGCAGAGTTAGTTCTCAGCTTTTGGTATATTTACGATCTTAAGACAAGATTCGAAAAGTTTAAAGAAACTGTAAGAGATTGGAAAATAGATGGTGTTTTATTACACAATAATATGTCCTGCAGACCAAATGCTTGTGGAATGTATGATTTGAAACGTAAATTAATGGAAGAAGCGGATATTCCCACACTCGTAATTGATAGTGACATGAATGATCCAAGAAAGATGAATGAAACCCAAGTTCTCAATCAAATTGAGAGCTTCATAGAAATACTTCGAAAAAGAAAAAAAAAGTAAAAATTTTAATTTATTCTGGAGTTTTTCTCTTAGCCTTACGTATTATTAGTACAATAACAACAGCTATAACAACAGCACCTAATACCGCTGTAGTGATGATGATAATGGGCATCATATCCCCTTCTGGCTTATCTTCTGGTAAATCTTCTACGATTGTTACTAATTTACTTCCATTACCTCCAATCAAATCATCATAAGTATATCCGCTAGGGTACACAGGTGGATGAGCATATGCAATACCTGATATTAAACCGCTAGCATTTACGGAAATAAATCCTGAACTATTAACAACATCTGCAACTACTTGCCATGTAACTGTTCCAATCCCTCCCGATGGGAGATTTACTGGATTAAGATTTTTTGTTGTCATTTCACCAGGAGCAAGAGAAAACCCCAATGGTAGCTGTATAGTCGCTTGACATGAAGAAGCCGAATACGCTGCACTAAAGTATGTAGGACGTACATATTCAACATCAGCACTTACAGTAAAGGTTGAATTAACTGCTACTGATGATGAACAAATTACTGTTATTTCCCATGGACTAATAAAAAGTGCCCAATTATCGAAACGAGTCCATAAATCAACAAATGTAGCATAACTAAAATAAACGTTAGGTCCTTGATAAGGGGGAGTATACCAAGGATCATGCACTATTATTTGAGTAATACCACTATTTCTAACATAGCCGATAACAACTCTAAAGTGTCCAGAAGTATGAAATTCATCATAATGAGTCAAAACCACAATCGGATAACCATCTTCTATTAAATTAACTAAACTATCAACATTTGGTAACCATGCTTCAAAAGCACCATATCCAATTGATCTATTTGTGTATCCTGTTATGCTAACTGGCATATCATTACCTACAGAGGTACTTAATCTACTAAAATGAGTTGCTCTTCTCAGATCACTTGTGTAAGCTCCATAAGATACATCTGCTCGAGCAACATCTGCTATTTCTAACTGTGAAATATATGGTCCATAGAAGTCATATACCATTTGTACACTCGCGGGTCCACAATAATAATTTGTTGTTTGGTAATAGTGTGGAACTGAGGGAATTATAAAAGTTGTAGAAGCAGAATGCAAGCTAGAATTTCTGTCTTCAAATAAATTATTTGTATTTTCTCTAGCTTGAAAGATTTCAACTTTTACAAGCCCTATTCCAATGAACTGCCCTACTAATACGAAAAGTATAAATAAAGTTGCCCCAATTCTTTTATTCATTTTATTTGACCTTAAATCATTAATTTTAGAATCCTTATTTATAATAGATTTCAATAAAGATAAATAAGCTAAATCAATATTTAAAGACTTATATGTATTAATTATTGTTTATTTTAAAAATAGGCAATTAATTAGAAATTTTTACATAGGAATTTGGGGTGACGATAAGATATTGATCCCCTAGACGCCCCATTGATCCACCATTTTCTCTTAAAAAAGCCTTTAAATCTTCTATTCCTCTTTTAAGTTCAGAAAGATCAACTTTTTCAAGGATTTCAGTGGCATTTATAATTAGTATCCTTCTTCCTAATAATTGTTTTTTTATATCTTCAATTTGATCAAGAGATGAAAAATCATATTTTTTAATTAAGAAATTTTGAAGAAGGGAAGAAAATTCTTTTGAGAAACCCATTGCTTCTTGTGGAGACCCTAAAA
>JAEOTZ010000035.1 GCA_016839585.1 Promethearchaeota archaeon | reverse complement strand
GATATCTAATATATATTAATGGTATAAATAAACAGGTTGAGTCTGAAAATAGAGCAACAGTTCTCAGCACTATTAACATGTTTACAAGTTTCTTAAGAGCACTTATTCTCCCATTTATAGGAATTATTCTCGAATGGAATGTTTTTATTGTTTTTATTTTTATAGGAGGTTTAATCATACTTTTTACTCTATTGACACGAGTAAAAAATGATTATCTTTAAAATTTTTAATTCTCTTTTTTTAAACAAAAGGAGTTATCTTTTTGATATTTAAATAAAATTCAAAAAAAATTTAAATCCTAAAAAACAAAATAAAAGATGTTAGTCGATGGAAAGAGATGCGAATTGTACCCTTTCATGTAGATCATTCAATTCGGGCGGCATATGGTTTTCAACTAAATTCTATGATGATATGGTAGATTTTTCTTTGCTATAAAAATCTACAATAATACTCTCTTTTTAGGTTTTTAAATGCTATTAATATAGAAGAAAAATCATATTATGTGATTTATCCATAAATAGAATAATAAATAAATAATCTCTATAATTCAATTGAGAATTATATTTTAAATCCTTCAGCATCTAATCGTTCATTACACATTTTATCACATCGTTTTATATAAGGATTGTTCCTGCCGACATGAAAAAATTCCACTTTTTCATAGTTCTCGCAGAACCGATACATCTCGCTACACAGCTTCGACAGATGCAGCTCATTGATTTTCCATTTTTTATTGATTTGTTGGATTGCTACATCTAAGAACCTTTCTTGAATTTTGGAATTGATTCCTTGGCTATTTGCTCAAATTTCGATAATTGATTTGGTTCGTGAGGGTAGTAAAAGATAAATTCATTAATTCCGATATCCTTATACTGTCCGACAATATTTCGAAAATTTTCTTCTGATTCAAAAATTGAAGCGAAATCCGCGCCAAAGAACAAGAAAGAACGATCTATTGATTGAGGGTTGCGTCCTATTTTATCGCAGTACTGATCCAACGCTTCATTTCGCTCAATGGTTTTTTTGAGCATCTTTTTTACTGGAGTAGTCCATTCTCCTCCTAATGAGTTCCATGTATCAGCGTATTGAGCTACGATTTTCAACATACTTCTACCCATTGCTGCTATTGTTATAGGAGGTCTTGGTTTTTGTATTGGGGGTGGATACATATAAGCATTTTTGAGTGAGTAAAATTTTCCCTCATAGCTTATTTCTCTGTTTCGCAATAATTTATCAATAATTTCTAGTTGTTCTTTGAAGCGTTCTACACGTTCAAGGGGTAACCAATCATCAATTCCAATCATTTCATAAACGGGGTCTGTTTCGCCTGATACTCCTGAACCGAGTCCCAATTCAAGTCTTCCATTAGATATATGATCAACGGTAAGAGCTTGTCGAGCAAGAATTGCTGGATGGCGCAATGGAATCGATGTTACTAATGTTCCAACTCTAATTCTTTCAGTAAAAGTTGCTAATGCAGCAAGCAATGTCCATGCTTCATACCAATTATCAGTTGGGTTATAAGGATCTAAAAAATGATCAGCTAACCAAATGCTATCAAATTTTAAAGCTTCAATACTTTTCCAGCGTTTAATTTCTTCCTGCCATGGTAATCGCTGGATTGTCATGATACCAAAGCGTAATTCTTTATACATTTCTTCTTACACCCTCTAGATTATCTTTGAATTCCTTTTATGATATTACTTCTTTCTTTTTATATAATTCTAAATATAATGAGTTAATATTTTAAAAGTACAATTAGAAATTCCGAATTCTTTCACGTACATTCCGACTATATCTTGTGCCTCTTGATTTTTTTCAATATTGTTATAAAAATCGTCAAAAGCTTTAATGTCTTTAAATACTAACTGCTCCGTATATCTATTTTTAATTTCAGACTCTTGATAAGGAAAATATTTTTTTTCTGTAATTATAGGGAAAAGAAGTTCATATCTCATACACCTATAGGATTCATAAAAAGGCTTCAGCTTATTTTTTGCAAAATTAATGAAGCTTTCAAGCTTTTCTTGTGGAATTTCACACGACCATTGGACTAAAATCATTATTAATTCACCTTTTGAGTTTAAATTAATTTTAGTTAAGTATTATATAATCTAAAAGAATAATTTAATAATAATTATTGTTTCAAGAAAATTTCTTAATGAAATTAGAAAAAAACTATAAATATTTATTTGCTAGATCGCTTTAATTATTTTTTAATGGATGTCAACCAAAATTGAAACATATTATAAATCTTAAAAATTGTGATTCAAATTGGAGAATATTTGGTTATATACTTCCTAAATTCCAAAATATTTAAACATATGAAATTTTATTAATAATACATGACGCCAACAAATGTTTTTTATGTTTTCTTTCTTTTTTTTCAACATAAGTTAAATTGAATCAAATTATTTGAAACATATTATAAATTTTTACATAAAGAGATTGATTCTTTTATAATTTTAATTTCCTAATATTTTTCATTTTTGGAATCTTTCTACATTTAATCGCTCATTACATAATGTATCGCATTGTTCTATATATGGATTGCTTCTGCTGACATGGAAAAACTCCACCTTTTCATACTTCTCGCAGGACCGATACACTTCGCTACACAGCTTCGACAGGTGCGGGTAATTGATTTTCCATTTTTAATATTATATAAAAAAAGTTATTATCGTTAAGATATTAGTAATCATATTAGTACTATTTGAGATCATAATTCTATGAATATCTTAGAGTAATTAAACGCAACACCACTTATGATGGAAAGATTTAAAGAGATTAAGCAACGAGAGAATAAGAATCTTATCTCCAATCCTTATTGCGAAAACTGTGGAAAAAGCATCGTGAATAATAAATGGAATAAGGAATATCACCATATCAATATATGTCAACAACCAGTAAAGCGATTTTTCTGTTCCCGTCAATGTAAATTAAGATGGATTTTTGAGATAATGGGAGAGGACAAGGAATAAGGAAGATAACTAAAACGTTTTCGAATCCACGAAACGGGATTTAATATTTTTATTGCATCTCGAACTTCAAGCATTAGGAGTACTAAATATTAAATGAAGAACCCCATCTAATTATCGAAATATAAAAACAATCCTTTTGATTGAAGTAAAAGTCTAGCAAGCAAGTAAGAAATTGATGATTCAGCCCCTTGATTCATGTTTAGAGAAAATTCTCCAATACCATCATGGCAACCACCCGTTAATTGGTTGTAAACTTCTTGATTCAGAGAATTTTTTCCAAGGAACCAATTGAATGCTTCGATTGCAAGATTCATATACCTATTCTCTTTAGTGGTATCATATGCAACAATTAATGTTTGTACCATTGAAGCAGTATCAACTGGTTGTTGGTCATAACGAGCATTATGGCCATTTTTATGATACCATCCGTTCTGACCAACAGTAGCAAATTTTCCGTCTTTAAACGAAATAGAAATGAGAAAGTCTAGAGATTCTTTGGCAATTGTTAAATATTTATCATCTTTAGTTGTTTTATAGCAAAAAAAAAGAGCCTCAGGCAATTTGCTATTTGAATAAGTAAGGTAATTTTCAAACCAGTTCCAATTCTCAATACTACAAGCCTTATAGAGCTGGGTTAGATAATCGGCTAATTTTTTAATTCTAATGACTTCAGATTTTTTTATTACATTATAGAAATAGAGTCCTATCAAAATAAATGAAATTGCTCTCGGAGATCTAATCTTGTCTACAGCTTTTTTCGCGTCTTCAAAAATCAGTTCTGCCTCTATTCTTAATTCCATTGGAATATTTTTTGTAGCAATTAAATAACCAAGAGCCATCATTGCTCTTCCATGGGCGTCCTCGCTCCAATGTTCGAGATTTACAATCTTATTGTAATTAACAAAATTATACAACTTATTTTCATTTTTGTGGACATACTTTATAAAATTCAGATAAATTTTCATCAATTTCAATTTAGTATTATCTTTAAATAACTTATAATATAGCGTACAAGCTAACAAGGCTCGAGCATTGTCATCTAGAGTATATCCAGATAATTTATCTGGTTTTGCATAATTTGCAAATTGTAATATCCCAAAATCATCCGTAAGATTCATAATATGATCAAACTTGATTTCTGGATATGACATTTCACATTTTTCTAAGTCAGGAATAACTCGCTTGAAAACATTACAAGATGATATTGCTACATTTGGCCAAATCATGCACCTAGAAAATGAATAATTGTTTCGTTCCATTTCTTCTTTTAAGAGGGGATTTGATAATATTTTTATTAGAGCATTAGTATATGAATTAGGATCTCTGCATTTTACTAAAAGACCTCTTTCAGGTGTAATAATATCTTTAGCATAAATGAAAGGTGTAGAGATAATCGCTCTACCGCAGGCTATTGCGTATGCTAAAGTACCACTAACAATCTGATTAGAATTCAGATTTGCAGAAATATAGATATCTGTTGCTAGTAGAAATTTTACTATTTCTTCTAGCGTCATATACCTATTATAGAATTTTACATTTTTTTCAAGGTTAAAGTCCTTCACTTTTTCCTT
Source organism: Promethearchaeota archaeon (assembly GCA_016839585.1). Lineage (GTDB taxonomy): Archaea > Asgardarchaeota > Lokiarchaeia > Sigyniarchaeales > SOKP01 > Loki-b32. The sequence goes on along the minus strand of JAEOTZ010000035.1, from coordinate 364 downwards.
GAGAAAATTTCTATACTTTTCTCCTTCTTTTTTCTTTACTACGGGATGTGTTTCGCCAATTATTAAATATAAAATATTAGGATATTTTTTAACAACCTCAGTTAACGACTCAATTACATATTCATAACCTTTCCCGGAGTTAATAAGGCCAAAAGACGATAAAACCATTTTATCATCAATACCCATTGCTGTTTTTTCTTTTATACTGTAATCAAATGACACTGTTGGCGTTCCATGAGGTATTAGGAATATCTCTTTTTTAATATCATAATCTTTTCTTAAAATGTCGATCCCCTTGTTAGTCATAACAACTAAATAAGAAGATTTTTTTGCTAGCTTGCGAACGATTTTCTTTAATTTATTC
>JAEOTZ010000034.1 GCA_016839585.1 Promethearchaeota archaeon | reverse complement strand
TATGAATGTTATTATAAATTTCAGAAGAAACTATTGTATTGATGTCTTCTCCATGGTAATCCTCTAATTCTTTACGATATTCATCAGCTAATTCTAATATTTGAGATGTTTTTTCATTAGCTATGAAAAATTTTTCTATTTCTTCATCTTTCTCTAAAATTTTAATTGCTAGAAATCGTGAAGGAAAATTGAATTGCGAAAAATATTCTTGATGAGGATCAATTTTCTTAATTAGGTTTTTTATTTTTATTTCAACTTCTTTACCATATGAAAGTATAGAATTTAAATTTGGAAATTGAAATGTTTTTTTTACTGAAATATTTTTTGTACTTTCTTTCAGAGAATACCTTTTTAAATGATTTTCGTGAGTCAGGTGTTCATGGATTTCTTTACCCCCTTGAATATAATGAGAATGAGGATGATGATATACCATTAATTCAATAGCTTCTTCAAGTATTTGATGTACTCCAATCCCATGAACTGCAACAGTAGGAATTACTGGTAATTTAAGAATTTCTTCTAACTTCTTTAAATCAAGTTCAAAATGTCTTTTTCGTAAAAGGTCCATTTGGTTAATGGCTAATATCATTGGTACTTTTAGTTCTAATAACTGGAAGGTAAAAAATAAGTTTCGCTCAAGATTTGTAGCATCGATTACATTAATGATAATATCAACTTCATCTGATACTATATACTCTCTACTTACAATTTCTTCTAATGAATATGTAGAAAGAGAATAGATTCCTGGCAAATCTACTATATTAAAATGATAACCTAAAAAAGTTAAGTGCCCTTCCATTTTCTCTACTGTTTTTCCTGGCCAATTTCCAATAGTTTGAGAGAGACCTGTCAACTGATTAAATATAACTGACTTTCCAACGTTTGCATTACCAGCTAAAGCTAAATTAATTGTATCTTTATATTCTCCCTTCTTTAATCCTGATTTTTTTTTAGATTTATGACTAATTAGTTTTCTCACCTAAATTGATATAATATATTAATGTAACTAATATTATTCCCTTTAATTTGAAAATTGGAGGTATATTCTATTAAAGGGTATAGGTTCGCTATCTTTTTACCATAATTCTAGATGCTAAACCTCTGCCGAGAACTAAACTAGATCCTTTAACAATTATCTCAACAGGTCCTCTAAAGAGAGCTGATCTTTTTTTTATTATTTTTACTCCAGGTATAATTCCTAAATTAGCAAGTCGCTTCTTTGCCATAAAACCAGCATGTACTCTCAATACTACAACTTCTTTGCCGTTTTCACAATTACATAAACTATCAATTCGCCGATGACTATGATGCATCCTTTTAGAATAATTATTGTGTGCTAATTTTTTCATTTATAGTGTTTGTCTTTTATTCAAGTGTATTTTCTTATAATTTAGTCTCTAATTATTATATTGAAAATTAATATTTAAATTTTAGGTGAGACTAAAAACATTATTAATATCTTATAGAAGACAATATATATAATTGTATAAAATGAAAAAATTAATTTTAATAGATAAAATTGATTATTATTTATCTTTATTGATTATAAAAATATAATAGAGCTTAAAGAAAAATAATTTTACGATTATTTAATTGACGAATATAAAAAATAAATTTCTGCTTACATTTAAAATTATTAACTATTTTTATTAAAAGCATAAGCTTGTAAATTTGAACTTAAAAAATTAATTTAAGATTATCTTATTTTTATAAGAAAAAGTAACATATTTTAATTTGAAAAGTATTTCTCACAGAATATCATGGTCAATAAAACAATTTTTTGTGAAATGATAAGACAAGGATACTCCAAAGGTGCATGCGAAGTTATTATTAAAGACAGTGTTAAACGCCCAGCTTGTCAAGCGACTTTGAAGTATGAAAATGGTCAACATCATAGAGTAATTAAAGCAATGCATTTATCAAGACCTGAAGATTATTTTTCAATTTATCAATCAGGATGTAATCATGCTTGTTTAAAATGTCATTCTTGGGAATTTTCTAAATACTTTAATGGAAGATGGTATTCAACAGATGAAATTACTGAAAAATGTAAGGAATATGAGAATTCTGTAACAATAATTGAGCCAAGGGAACGGGCACTGATGTATTATGCTACTGATTTATGTAAACATTGTGGCTCTTGTGTATTATTCAATAGAAGGAGTCCATTATGTCCAGATAAAGTACCGAAGCACAAAATAGTACTAGGTCCTCAAGGATTTGGTCCTGCAAGAAATATAATTGCATTTACAGGGGGTGATATTGCATGTCAGGCAAAATTTTATGCGGAAGTTACAAAAAAAATAAAGCACCGTTGTAAAAATCTCTGGGTCTTATTAGAAACAAATGGGTATGGATTAACTCCTAAAAATTTGGATCTTTTACAAAAGGCAGGTTTAGACTCATATTGGCTAGATATTAAAGCTTATGATCCTGAAATTTACAACAAATTATGTGGAACCTCAAATAAAACAGTTTTAAATTCTCCGAAAGAAATCTTAAAACGAAATTTCATTTTGGAAATACTTACTGTCTATATTCCTAATTTTGTAGAAACTGATCAATTCGAAAAAATCGCGAAAATAATTATAGAACTAGATGATAAAATTCCCTTCCATATTTTAGCATTTTTTCCACAATATAAATTAAAAACTTATCGAGCTCCTAACTTAAATGAAATATTAGAAACGTATAAATCAATAAAAGATATAGGATTGAAAAATGTAAGAATTGGAAATATTGGAGTATTTGCTAAAACGGAAGAAGAAATGAAAAAACTGATAAAAACAGTTGGGCCTGAAGCAATATGAATTGGATTAAAACTCTCTATAATAAGAGATTAATGTATTTTTTATTTTTTCAAAATGTCCTAAATGCACCTTTAAGAGCTCATCTAGAGTATCACGGATTCCTGCTTTTTGAATTCTCTTGGAAATTTTGAAATATGGAGACTCTTTTAATTTTTTGGCTAGGGGCTTATTTGCTTCAACATTTTTTAAAAGAAGATCGATTGAGTCTACCTCTTTAACTCCTATATTTCTTTGAATAATCTCTAATAACATTGTATCGAATGTAATTCTTAAAATAACTTCATGATCAAATTCTGCTGTTTTTGGAATTAAATATTCTTTAAGTAGTGATATTGACTTTTGGAAGAGAGAAATTGAATCTTGACCTAGGTCTCTTATTTTTTGATCAAAAGAATGATTTTTAGTAAGTGTCAAACACAATGCAGCTACAGTTTGATATTCAGCAATAAAATGAATAAACCGTGATTTAGTATTTAGAACTGTTTCTTTTGATTCTGCTTCATCCAAAAGGTCACCTAAATTATCAAGAGATTTTCTAAAGTATGTTGCGATATCTAAGAATTTATTTGCTGAAGATTCATAATCTTTTGCAGATAATAGATGGAGTGCTCTTTTTTCTTCTTGTTCATATAATTCATCAAATTTGTTAATTTTCATAACAGCTTTTAAAATCAAACGCTTTCCTAAATCTTTTTTAATACGAGAACGCTCATATACTTGTCCTGCTTTCAGAAGAAGAAGAGAAGAAGGGCTATGAAAGTCTTCTGGATCAGCTTTGATCAAATACTCAGAAGCTTTTTCCCAGCTTTCACCAGCGGATTCCCAATCATTCATTTTATAAGAGAGATTTGCTAATCGCATAAGTAATTTAGCTGAGATTTCATATAGTTTTAATTCTTCAGTCTTTCTAATTATTGATTTTAATCGATAAAGTGCTTGAATATTATTCTTAAATTGAGATATAATCTGAACAATTCTAATGAATAATTCATCTAACTTGATATAACTTCCTAAATCAATATAAATTTCGGCAGCTTTCTCATAAAGATTGATAGCGTCATCTCCTTTACCTTTATCAGCAAGAGTTTCCGCCTTATCAATTAATTGAATTGCTTCTAATTCTCTTTCATTTTTATATGTATTACTAAACACCATATTGTTTCATCTTTCTACGGTAGAATGACATTTTAATATATTTAAACCAGAAGTTTTCTATATTAAATATATATTAAGTAATTTTATAGTAATTTAATTTATAGGATTTAAATAAATAAACTTTTATTTATACTTATTTATACAAATAATTAGATGAAGATTAGACTTTTTATTGATGATAAAAGAGCTTAATATTTCGATTTTTTACTATTTTTTTAAACTCGAAGCTTTGGTAAGCAGATGAGAAAGATTCTTTAGCATCTTCTATAGCTCCATAAAAAATGAAATTGGAAAACCAGGTTACAATAAATATTATGCTAGCTCTTCTATATCGCGTATGGAATTTAACATTTAGACGCGGTGATGAATATTGAAATAAGAATAAATTAGGAGCTGTGCCAACTGGAAGTTTTAGTGATGAACTAATTAATTGTTGAGTTTCTAATATATGAGCTAAACTCTCCAAATTAATAACACCTCCATCAATCCAAATCTTTTTAACGCCTATGTCTTTTAAACCTGCTAATATACTCACACTATTAGGTTGGTTCTTTTCTGTAATGTAAGCATATCTTTGAGTAGAGGTCATATTTTCAGAGCCTATTATTAATACTACTACTGAATGTATTTTATATTTCTGAATAATTTTTAATTCTTTATCGTTCTTTAGATTTGAAATGGTGTTATAAATATATTGGTCGGATTTAATACCTCTTTCATTTAGATATTCAACTCCAGCAATTCTAGAATCAAAATTCCCACCTAATACAAAAGGAGGGCTAAAATGTTTCAAAAAAAAATCTAGATAACTAATCATCGCTTTAGGTGTGGATGCAGATATTTCAACTAAATTTGGTATTTTATATTGGTTTGATAATGAAATTTGCGTGTTTATTGCCTTTAAAGCTTTCCTTTCATCGAAAATTTCACTATTCTTACGATTAACAAACGATTGACCTTGATAAAAAAGTGTCCCTATTAATACAGGTGGAAAATCAAAATTCCCTCGACCTACTTTAATGTGTCCATAGGAATAAAATTTTGATTCTTTCATCATTAACTCAAATATTGCTTGAACATCTTTAAAACAAGATACAGCTGCTATTATCTTTAAATTTATAAAATTTATCTAAGCTATTAAACAATTCTGTCTTTAGGTTTTCTTGTTTTTTTAATCTTTAACTTAATATCATGTTCCGAGATAAGCCAGACTAATATCTCATATGGTATCTTACGAAAATAGATTTCTGCAGCTTTTTCTCTAACTCGCTCTTTGATCGTTAACCTTGGATCTCGTTGAGCAAGTAATTCTCTTTCGGCGAGCATCCAGCATAAATTGTCATATGTATAGTTCCTTTGTGAAAGATAATAAGCAGCAACATTAATTTGTTCGTTCAAATCGATTTCTTTTCCACTCATTTTCACTCCTTCCTTTAGTATTTAATTTTATTTCTACTATTCCTAAAGAGAAATAAGATCTTTTAAACTATTTCTTCATTACCAGGATTGCATTTTTTTTAATAAAGGTCAAGTTTGACACCACATTTTTTACACTGGGAATCTAATAATTTAACAAAGCAATCTTCATGGTAGAGTTGGCCACACTCTGGGTTACCACATTTAACTATTTTTTGACCTTTCTCAAAAATAAAATGGCATATTGGACAACTTGAATAGAGATCATCCTCTCTAAGCGCATCAGTATTCATTGATTTTGCTGAGAATGTCTGTGGTTTCTGGAAATTAACTTCTTTTTTACCTTTTGATAGAAACCTTAATTTCTGTATTTGAGAAACTTCAGTTGGAATTTTTAATAGATAAAAACAATGGGGACACCTTGCGGTTCCAGATTTCTTTAATTTACTACTATGTTGAGAATCTGCCCATGCTGCTAAACAATGAATGTGAAATGGAGTTTGACAATTAGGGCAATATCTACCAGTAACATAAAATGATCCTTTAGTATATGGATTTTTATCAGAAAAACAGATTGTGCATTTTTTAAAATCAGTTTCTCCTCTCAACTGTTTTATACGCTGTTCTTGATCTTTCGTTAAATCTTGAACTCTTAATAAATTTGCAGCTATTTTCCTAAGGAAAGCTGGATTTTCTATATCGATTTCCTTTACTCCATAATTTTTTATGTTAGCTTCAGCAAATTCATGAGCAGATTGTAATAAAGTTCCTACATCATTATTAAAATAGTATCTACCTCCTGTAAGATCACTTATTTTTTTTAAGATATTGACTTGGCTTACGTCTCCAATTCTAAAAGTATCAATTTTTATATTTAATCCTTCTGCAAGACGAGCCATTCTTAATGGATCGATAGCTGTATTCTTTGTGTAGTTCCCATCAGAAATAAGAAGTATTTTAGGATTTTTAGCAGCAATTTTTCTTAATTCAGCAATAACAGTTTTAATTGATAAAGCTAGCCCTTCTCCCATAGCAGAATTCCCTCCAAGCTTTATAGAATCCAATGCTGAAAAAAGACTATTTATGAAAGTTGAAGTTGTAAAGTCCATAATTTTTTCTGCTATATCAGAAAATTTAATAATTGCAAATGCACTTGAAATATCTAAATTAAATCTATCAGTTATTAATTTTTTAACAGCCTTTATACAACAAATCAATCGATTAGGAGTATAATCTGTTCTAAACATTGATCTTGATGTATCGATGCAAATAACGATATTTTCAGGGACTCTTTGCTCAGACATCTTATTTTAAAAATCTTATTGAGAATTTTGCTAGACAAAATCTAATAAATCTATTTTATATATATAAATTAATTTATAAATAAATAACAGTCTTCAGAAAAATAAAGTTTTTTTTTTCCATTATACTAATATTTAATAAAACGTTTTACAACTATTAAAATAAAGAATATATTATAAAATTAAAAAGTAAAATGTAATTTAATCTGGTGTATAATGTCAGAGAATAGTGAAAAAGAGATAATTATTAAAGATTTTTTTAAAAGTAATGTAATTTTCTCAGAATTAGATGAAGTTTTAAGATTAAAGCCAGAAACTATGATTGGTATAGATAAAGTAAGTTCTGATAAATTAACTGAAAATAATATCAAAACTATTGAAGACCTAGCCAATCTATCAGTTGATAATCTCCCCGAGATTGAAGATTTATTACCTAAGATACTTAGAAAGTGGGTCAAGATAGCTCAAGTCGTACAAAAAGCTGTAAAAGAACAGCTAAGACGTCATAAGAAGCTTCTGATGATCGGTTTAGATGCAGCAGGCAAAACGTCAATTCTAGCAATTGTTCAAGACAAATTCTCGATTATAAAATCCTTGTTACCAACTAGAGGAGTAAAAAGAGAGAAATTGGATTTCTTTGGATATCCAATCATATCGTGGGATTTAGGCGGCCAAATCCAATATCGTGAGAAGCTATATTTTAATAGACCAGATTTATTTTTTACCGAGGCTGACATCCTTTTATACGTTATTGATAGTCAAGATCTAGAAAGATTAGCAGAATCAGCTAATTATTTTCGAGAAGTTTTAAATGCCTTAATAGAATTAGATGAGCAACCAAAGATTTTAATAATTCTCAGCAAAAGCGATCCAGATTTTCGTAAATCATTCCAATGGCAAAAAAATGTTGAAAGTATCAGAAATAAATTTGACAAAGTTGCTGATGAATTTGAGCAATTCACAGTAGATTATTGTGATACATCAATATTTCAAAGAGAGACCATAATGCAAATGTTTAGTATTGCCTTGAAGAAAGTTTCTGAAACTTCTGAAATTATCGAAAATATTCTTGAAGATTTTA
>JAEOTZ010000033.1 GCA_016839585.1 Promethearchaeota archaeon | reverse complement strand
GAAAAGAAATCTGAACAGACATAAAAATACCAGGGAGAGATTAAACTCAATAGAGTTTAATAGAGGGCGAAATCCAATGCTAGCTCAAATTAATTTAGAATAAATTTCTCTTCCCTATTTTTATAGACACATTCAAATATTCAAACATTTACATTTTTGTGGATCTGACTCAATAAATTGCAATTTCATTCTTTTTAGGATATTTACTAAGATTATGGAAAAATCAAGGATTATTCGGAAACAATGAGAGAAATTTAAATTGACTTACATTTAAGTAATTATTATTCTTCCTTTTCTCCTTCTTTCTCTTCCTCTTTTACTTCCTCCTTCTCTTCCTCTTTATCTTCTTGCTTCACTTTCTTTTTCTTTTCTCTCTTTTTCTTAACTATTTTTTTACACCTCTATTTTTAGAGTATTCTGTAGTTTGATTAAAACATGATTTTTATAGAATTTTTTATAAAATTCCTTATAGGTAGTTATATAATTACCTCACTAAATTTAAATCTTTATTTTGATGTCCAAAATGATCAATTTTAACTAATTGCTGTAAAAAAAGAAAAAAAAAAGAGATTCAAAAGTAATTAAACCGACTAAATCTTTAAATCTTCACATTCTGATTTTTTCATCAAAATTAGAATTTAGTCTACTTTAAATTTCAATTATTTCTTATCATTATTTATAACAAATATCAATTGTTCCATCTTCCTGGAATATTATACTTATAATTTTTTTTTCTTCAGTTTGGAGTTCTTTAAGGGATATCTGTTTACCCTTATATTCGATTTTAAAATCTTCTGATACATAATATATCTTATTTTTTTTCTTGTCAATTACTTCAATCTTTATATTAATTGCCCCCCTCAGTTATTTAGATAATATTATTATCCGAATACAAAATTAAATTATGAAAGAGTAATTATACCTGTCTTTGAATTACCTTCTGGCAATTCAATAATAGACTACTATTATTTAAGTTTTTACTTTCTTTTCCAATTTGGTTCTAATTCCTCAAAATTAGAGTAATAAATTTTTATAAGATAAAAGGCATTTATTATTCTTTAGCTAATTTTCTCTCTTCAATTTCTCTTAATCTTTTATCTTTTTCAAGTTTGTCATTATAATATCTGATTGAATCAATCAATTTATTCGACTCTTCTTTCCAACCAATACTTTCTAATCTTTTTTTAACTTCTTTGTAAATTTCTATTATTTTTTCATACGGACAATCAAGATGAAGGATCCTACCCTTATTTATTTCCTTTTCATATTCTTTTGCCATTCTTTCAGCATTACTAATCATATTAAAGATTTCTTCAGACTCTTTAATTTTTTCTTTCTTTTTCTCTTCAAAATCTAAAATCTTCTCCTCTCTATTGAGTGAGAGAATTACTGCTTTAATTGTATCTATCTCCTTATTTTTATATAATCCTTCAATTTCTTTTTGTTTTTGCACTTTTTGAACTTCAATTATGCGCAATTTTTTATCTTTCTCTAGTTTTTCTTGATAAAATTTAATTTGATTATTGTAAATCATGGCTTGCTCATTCCAACCGTAATTAATGAGCATTTGTATTATGCTTTCATAGGTTTGAATTATTTTTGGGTAAGGACACTTTATTTCAAATTTGTTTTTTTTAATGCCTAACTCATAATCTCTGGCGATTTTTTCCACATTATTTATCATTTCTGCGACTACTTGACTTTTGAATTTTTCACCCATAATTTTTTTTTCCTTTAAATATTTTGTTTAGTTTTATTAAAATAATCTTCATGGTTAAGTATGGATCTCGTTAAAGATTCAAAGATTTTTTCAATATTTTGTCCAGTTTTAGAGGAACATTCGAAATATTTCAAGAAGTTATATTTTTTTGAGATTTTTTTAGCATTATTTCTAGATAATACTCTTTCTTTATGGAGATCTAACTTTCCACCAACCAATAATAGAGGAATTTTCTTTCTATCATTAGATAAACCTTCTTTAAATGTTGTTATCCACTTTTCTACGTTACTTATACTGGAATAGTTGGTGATATCATACATAAAAATACCTCCGGATACACCTCCAGTAAAAATGGGGAAAAGAAATTTAAACTGAGGATCACTTCTAAGAATCCAAATTTGAAGTGCAATTTTAAAAGAATTCATTGTTAACTTTTTAATCGCAAAATCTATACATGTAGGTGGTTTTGTTTCCTTATTGAACATTTTTTGAATACTTTTTTGGATTAATGACGTTTTTCCAACATTTTTATCTCCAAAAAGACATATTTTGAAGACTAAATCATTGCTAATTTCTCCCACCTTCTATTTTTAATGTATGAATTAATTAAATTAAAATGTATTCTTATAAAATCCCCTATAGACTTCCCTATATAGCAATAATATAATTAAATTAAATAAATTTAAATCTTCTTTTTTTAATTTTTTCTTTAAATCTTTTAAATTCTTTAAATGAATTTTTACCACAAATTATCATTAAAAAAACATAAATATGAAAAGTATTTTATTTATACTGCCAAAAATTAGCAAACTAAGGAAAAATTAAAATTGGTTAGGGATAAAGAATATGTCAAGAATAGAAATTAATGAGGAATTTACTACTAAATTAAGGGATGACACATTTCTTCATTTTGCTGATAAATCTACAATGGGAATTGCAATTATTCAAAGAGGCCATTTAAAATATTTTAATAAGAGATTTGGTGAAATATTTGGATATACTGAAGAAGAAGTTTCTCAATGGAAGAAAAGAGAATTTTATAAAATAGTTCATCCCGAAGATCTATCACATTTAGTAGAATATTTTAAGGTTGAAAATGATAAAAAAACAGTATCATTGCAATTCAGAGGAGTTAGAAAAGATAAGAAAATAGTCAATGTCGAGAATTACATTTGTCATATTAAGTATAACAATAAAACAGCATATCTATCTAGTTATATTCCACTAAAAGAATCTCATAATAAATTATATATACCACAGACAATAAAAATAACTAAAAAAAAGAAAATAGTATTAGATTATCACCCAGATATTATTAAACTTCTAAAAGATAATAAAATAATGTTTGATATTTATAATACTTGTTCCTATCGAGAAGGAGATTAATTTTCCTTTTCCTGTTTTTCCTCAAGAATCTCTTCAAAATGCACGTTATATTTCTTTTCAGGATCAAGAACTTTATGCTTAACTAAAGCTCTTGGGATATAAACAATAGTATCTGGTCCCATTGAAGCTAGTCTTACATTTTCTAAGGTAAAGATCTTCTTCTCTTTAGACATATTTTATACCAAATTGGATCATTTTAAATATTTTATATTATATTTTATAGAGTATTAAATCTTTTTTACAAAGGGATTTTCTACAGAAAATCTGATAGAAATCCTTATAGGAATAGAAATTCTCTAATTCTCTGAAAACTTACTTTTCCAAAAAGCTTTTACATTTTTCGGTTGAATAAAGGTAGGAAACCATAGAAATTCTAAGTTCTTTTATAAAATAATTTATATAAAAGGATTTTTCCATTCCTTTATATCAACTAACTCTTCTTTATTTACAATCTGAACAGGATGGCTGGAATGTAATGAATCAAACTTTTCCAATTGTTTTTTATTGATAAAATTATTTTCAAGAACAGGCACATATTCATGACACTTGAAACATACTTTTAGCCTTATTTAAGTCACTTCCCTCCATTATTTTTTCGCTTCAATTTCTCTTAATCTTTTATCTTTTTTAAGCTTGTCGTTATAATATTCAATTGAATCAAACAATTTACTTGACTCTTCTTTCCAACCAATATTTTCTAATTTTTTTTCAGCTTTTTTGTAAATTTCTATTATTTTTTCATAAGGACAATCAAGATGAAGGATTCTACCCTTTTTTCTTTCTTTTTCGTATTCTTTTGCCATTCTTTCAGCATTATCAATGATATTAAAGATTTCTTCAGATTCTTTAAGTTTTTCTTTCTTTTTCTCTTCAAAATCTAAAATCCAATATTTTTAATCTACTAAGTTGTTCAATCACTATGATATCGATTGATTAGGTTTAACTTAAATGATTCTTTAAAATTAAGTCCTATTAGACATACTTTATCTTCAATTAATCGATACCAGTAATTTATATTTATTTCACGAGCTTTTAAATTAAATATTTCTCTTCTCACCCTTAATAGAATATCTCTAAGAATTTCTTTACTATCTTTATCACCAGTAATATTAGCTTGACAAAATTCAAATAAAAAAATCAATTTTTCTAATTCATCTTCAGGTAGTTCCATAGAACATTCATAGCAAGCACAACCTACACAACCTTTTGCTGAGTAGAATTTTTGATTATCTCGAATTTCCATAAAACACAAACTGCATTCTTTAGGACTTTGAGTATGTATAAATATATTAGAGGACATTTCATCACCTTATCATATTTGTTTTAAGAAATTACTATGATTAAAGGTCTAATCTATTGGTCATATTTAAATAAAAAAGCGAAATTAGATTCTATTCCATTTTTTTATTTTTAGATTAGTTTACAATTTGTAAACTTGTTAGTCTATAACATATAAACAAATTAATCTCTGTTAACAACATGTTAACTTGAATTTTTTATTTAAATAGATTTAGTTTATAAATTGTTAACAAAAAGGAAATAATTTAGATTTAATTTCAAATCGATTTTGTAATGATAAGGTGGGACAATGTTTTGAGTGTTATCCAAGAAGTTAAGCTGCAAGATAACAGCAATAAGACAATCTCTATGATGAGTCTAAAAATTCTGTTATTTTTAAACCATAATAATGGAAATACAAGTTTTGAAGAACTTACCTCATATTTAAATAGGAGTAAAAGCCAAGTATCCCTTGCCTTAAAGAAATTAAAAAGTTTAAATTAAATAATGAAATCGCATAAACGACCTCAAGTTATTTCAATAACAAAACAAGGAAAAATAATTAAAAACCAAACTCTCAGAGAAATTTTAAAATTTAATCTGAAAAAAAATAAAAATATCTCAAATCTTAAGAATCCCGAGAAAAAATTTGGTTCACCAGCATCATTAACCTATGATACTAAAAATGGTAAAAAAGAGGAGTCATATCATAGAATTCACTCTAGACAAATTCATTCAAAAAATTTTTACGGTGATGATTATTACAAAGATATATTAATAGGTTTTTTTATTGAACTCCCTGAAATTCTTTTGGATTTAAAGGTTAATTTAACTCCTGATAAATATCATAAATTCAAAGAAGAAATAAAATTATATTTAATTAACCACAAAATTTTTCTTTGAAATAAATAAAAATAGGTTTTTCTATAAATTTTTAAATAGACGTGGAAGAATATCGAATAGCTTGTCTTGAATTTGATTTTTTATTTCTTTTGTCAAATCATAAGTCAGGTCTTCTGTTACATTTTTAAAATATTCGCATAATACATTTTGAATTATTGGCTCTATTTCATTATCAAATTCACCAATAACTTCATGGTATTTCAAATAAATTTCTTTAAAACTATTGATATAAATAGTGTTTAAGTTTTTGAGCCATCTTTTTCCATTGGATTCTAATATCCCAAGAATTTTTCTAGATTTTGGTGCATTAAAATTATTAAAATCATTTTCATACTCCTTCAGAATCTTTTGAAAGTATTCTAAAATGTATGACTTCTGTTTTGAATTCAAATCTGTAAAAGAATTAAGAAAAACAATAATCATATAAGTACCAAGCAAAAAATAAATCTGAATCTTAATATTGGAACCGTGAATTTCAAGGTGTGAAAGATTTTGAATATTAACATTTCCTGCAAAGGTCTTAAAGGCACTAAAATACCCGGAAATTAGATCAATTTCTAGAAAATTTTCATCATTTTTAGTCAAATATGATTTTATTGGACCATAAACATATTTATCATTAGAATCATATTCATTAACCATTAGGACATTTCCATATTGGTCTGCGAGTATAATACCTATTATTGGAGGTATATTATCAAAATTATGTGAACGAAAAGCAATTCCCAATAGACTCTTCTCTGCAAAATTATGCCTTCCCAGAAAATTGTTATTTCCTATCATTAATAAAATTGAACCTTATTGAAATTTATTTTTTGCTTGACCTTAAGCATAAAAATTTTTGATTAAAAATCAATAAAAGGTTAATGACAGTGGAAATTTTTAATAACCCAACAACAAAGTAAAATTTTTTCTTTATAAAGATCTTAATGCTTCTCTAAAATATGTGGATTTTAAATTTTTATTTTAAATTAGATTTTATGGCAGAACTATTTGAAAAAGCATTACTTTTTGGATTCGGTATTGTGGTTTTATTAATGTTTCTCTCTTTTCTTGCTCCATTCCTGGATATGCTATTCCAATATAACGATGACGGAGGACTAAATAACTATACGAGAGTAATTGATGAGATAGATGTGGAGATTCTATATAATATTGATAATCCAGAGGAACTATATCTTGTGGATATAGAATATCCCCCAAATTTAAACATAACCTTATATGATCAATATAAAAAGTATCGACTTTTCTAGACATTTTTATACCAAATGTGATAAATGATTTAAACATTTCATGTGAAAGATTTATATACATCATATGAATTATTATAATTATGAATAATCATAATATGATAAATCCTCATAGAAAACCAGACGATTGGTACTTAAAGTATTATTTTGAAATACCTGAAAGAATTATCTATGGAAATTCTATTGAATGGACAGAGAGTAAAAGAAAAGAATGTATGCAACAACTTTCAGAATATGATTTGCTTTATGATGAGAGACTTCAACTTTTTGAAAGAATCAATAGACAATTTGATAAGAGTAATATAAAATCTTTAATCAAAATAGAAAGAAATGCAAAAAATAGAGATAAATATATAGAAGAAAATTATATTGATGAGGAAGTTGTCAAAAGGATTAATTACATTATTAAAATTGATGACGATAGAGAGGTTATTAGAAATCATGTGCCTAGTGAGGAAAATGAATCTCGAATTGATTATAAGATTGGAACCAGATCAATTAGTTATTCAAAAGAATTTATAAAAAAAATCATGGATAATGAATCATTTTTAAAAGATGAACAATATAAAGAAAGATTTAAGGAGATCTATAAAAAATTAAAAGAATTTCATGATGAAATTAAGAAGATTCATCAAGAAGAAGAATTGGAAAATGCAAAAGAATTGTCGGATATTCCTGATGATATTTTTAATGGATTTCCAGGTTATTGGGGTATGACCAAATATAATCATGAATTATCACACATTTTCTGGAAATATAATTCATTTGAGGGTAATAAAAGATTATTAGACCGATGTAAAAGAGAAATTCTTTCACTACGCACACAAGTCAAGGAAGAGAATTTAGATCTTTACGAGATCGAGGGATGGGAAAGGTGTGTTTTATGTGATAAAATTCTTATCGAAGAATGTTATGAGATTTTAAGTGATGGGTATTTAATAACATATCAATTAGCAACTTTAAGGAATAATATAGATAATTATATTTATGATGAGAAGCAAGCTGCCAAGACATTTAGACCACTAATTAGAATATATGATGATGATATCTATCATCTCTTAGAATTAAATGTCAAATGGAAAAATGTCAAGAGAGATCTACAGATTTTCTCAAAAAGTAAGATTAACTCATTAGATGAAATTACTAAAGCATATAATAATTTAAAAAAACCTGCAATTAGTAATATCATAAGAAAAGTTCAAGAGGAATATGATCTTTACAAATTTCGAATATTTGAAGAAAAATATTTTGACTTTCTAAAATCTTTAAAAAAATTTAAACCAGTAGAATGGCATCATAAAAATAGTAATTCTACTATAAGTGCATATGATTTTAAAAATGATAATTTATACTTATTTTCTTTAATGAATACTAAATTTGAACAAGACAATTACATCATAGATAATATGAACTTAAAAAGCATTATAGATTATGCACTGAATAATCTAATGAAATATAATTATGTATTCATGAAAGCGGTAATTTTTGATATAAAAACAGAAAGAATAACTATCCATGATATTAAATTAAAAGAAAATTAAATAATATTAATAAATACAAAAGAAAAATATCTCTTTCCCCATATTCTTGTCCTGTCTCTCTGCTGTCCCTCATTATATCCTAATTACTCGGGGAAAAAACGATACAACCCTCTTTATCGCTAGTTTTGGTAGAATTAGTGTTTATTAGAAATTTTTAGTTAGTGTTTTTTAGAATTTTTAACAAATTCTCTTAACTTTTCATTTGCATAAATGCGTGCTGGATCATTTTCAAGAGCATTTCTAGGTCTCCATCTTGTAACACATATACCAAGTTTATAATCAGTTTCTAATAAATCTAAAGAGTATATTTTACCTTTTCTCGTTCTTGGAGTTATTTTAACGGGCGGAATTAATTTCTTATTTTAATGAAACTATTGAAGATCTTCCAATTATTCTTGCTTTTAATAAACAAGATTTACCAGAGAAATTAGATTCCATACAATTCTTAAAAGAGATTAAGATTCTTGATTTTAAAAACATAAATTCACGTTATACAATAGCAATAACTGGGGAAGGGATTTTAGAATGTTTTGAAGATATTCTGAGATTAGTCTTGAAAAAATATAGTGATTTTGAAACAATTTCTATAACAAATTAAAATTGCTTTTATAATTGTTTCTTCACTCATTTTTGCTTAATTTCATTATCTACACTTGTTTTATATTGATAAAAAAAAATTTCATTAAGTTTGTCATCAATCCTTTTTAATTTAATGGATTGTTGATAATAATCTATATGTCTGTATTTAAATTTTTCATACTTCCTGATCTCTTTAAATCTGGATAATTGATCATCAGAAATTTTAATTAAGTAAAGGATTTCATCCAAATCAAGCATTAAAATTTCTAAAAAAACTTTTTTCAATTCTTTTTCTTGGTCTTCTGAGAGTCTAACATCAGGAAACGCCTGTTTTAATGCTTCATACAAAACTTTTGCATCTCCTTCGAAATTCTTTATCTCAGATCCTTTAATTCCGAATATTTCTTCCAATTCTAATAGACAATAATCCCGTTCTTCAACATACTCGAAAACTGCTTTTTGAAAGTTTACCCAACCTAAATTTTTTGAAACTACTTCTACTATTTTATCATAAAGCAATTCAGGATTAAATTGTGTCAAGTCGATTTCATGCATTTTTCAGACACACTCGAAGATTTCTTTCAAATATTATTTAATCTCTCATCTTCCAAAAAACGCTGGGTCTTCCTATTCTCCCATTATTGCGTGAGTATTTTTCAATTCTTTTACGTTTCTGAAGCTTTATAAGGTTGTCATAAATTGTGGTTCTTGGGTTTTTCAGTTCTTTTACTAAATCCTTACGTGTTAAGGGCCCAAGGGATCGTAAGGTTTTAAGTATATTATATTGTAAAGGAGATAAAAACTCCTTTGATCCCTGGATTATTTCTATCATTTCGCTTTTTGCCATATTAATCCTACCTACAATCTGATTTTGTCAAAGGATTTTTTTATTATATTATTGAAGAAAATCTATATAAACTACGACAAATTGGTAATTTGATAAAAGATATTATTCTTTGGATTTATCAAGAAGGAACAATAAAGTTATTTCGATTATTTCTTTGTAGTAAATATTTTTTACATAGATTTGATTTTTTTAAGAAATTATAGCAGAAGAGATGGTTATTGCTTTACAGGATGAATATCATAATGAATTAGAATGTAAAGGTAAAGAGGGATATACAAATGAGCAATATGAAATATTTAAAACAATAAAATAAATAATTAAATGGCTTGGTAACAGATTTAATATTGATATTTCAGATCAAGAATATCTTTTTAAACAGGAATTTAAGAAATAATTAATCAATTTATTTTTTTTGTAAGTGTGTCTGACTTCCAGAGCACCAATTAAAATGAAATTAATGAAGGAGTGAGAAAAGAAGATGAGTGATTTGATTGCTATAGTATCAATAGTAAGTAGTGCCATTGTAATATTAATGAGTATTTATTTTAATTGGAAGAAGCTTAAACTTGAAGAAAAAATGTTAACAACGAAAATTGCACTTACTCTCTATCCTAAATTAGAGGATAAGGCAATTGCTATGGGAATTGCATATAGTAAAAATATACCATCAGATAGAGATCTGAAATCGTTGAAAAAATTGGAAGAAGCTACTATCGAATTCCAAAATAAGTGGATAAAAAAATATATGAAAAAAACAGAAGAAACTTAATAATTAATTTTTTTTTATTTTATTTGTAAGTGTGCCTCATTTCGAGAGCACCAATAGAAATGAATTTAAATAAAAAAGAGGTTAAAAAATTGAAAAAGAAATTTATTTTTTTAATTATTGTAATAGTAGTGTCCTTAATAGTAACATCGACATTATATTCAATTATCTTAATAAAACCTGTAGATAAAAATCAGCAAACACCAGAACCACCACCATACGATCCATATATGAAAAATTGGGAAAGTTATAGGATTACTCTTACTTTTAGTGAAGATTATTATGTTTTAAATTATACTATGGAAGTAAACTGGGTATATTTAAATCATTTTAGTGATACCGATCAATTTGAACATCCATTTCTATATGTGGTTTCAAGTGATATGTTTGAAGACTTTAGTAGAGCAGTAGAAGATCCTTATTTTGATCATGAGAATGATCCAATATTAGAAGAAGTATATAATATCATAACATATCCACGATATTATGGATTTTATTATAATTTTACTGCACCATGTTTGGATAATTGGTTTATTTTTCTGTGTAATAATCATTGCGGACCAAACAGATTTACTTACTACGATGCTATATATTATAGACCTTAAATAAATAAAACGGGAGATGTTAAAATGAATATTGCTTTGATAATATTTTTAGGTTTTATAATTGGAATTATATTCGATTATTTATTATTCCGAATTTGGCATAGTACAGCACATAGTATTTCTTTCAGAAAAGAAGAGAAAGAAAGAAAAGCAAAAGAGAAAGAAGAATGGAGAGAAAGAAGGGATTTTTACTAAAAAAATAATTTTTATTGTAAGTGTGTCAAATATCTTGGACACCAATAGAAAAGGAATTTAAATAAAAAAAGAGGTTAAAACATGAAAAATATGCAGGAAAAAGAATTTCTAGAGGTTTGTTCATAACCTCCAAAGGTATTTTACTCAATGCTGATGTAAATGGGGCATATAATATCATGAAAAAAGTATTCCCAAATGCCATTTCGGTTGATGGGATAAAGGCATTCGGACTAATGCCACAAATAATCCAACAAAACATTGTTGATATGATTATTTGAAATAAAATGAGTATAATTTTATTCATTTTGATGGTCTTCCATTATAATTAAGATAATATTGCCTGACTATTTTAAGGATTTAAAATTAAATGATACAAAACCATAATGAAAAGAATGACTCCAATAAAGAAATTTACGACTGTTGCTAAATAATAAATAAAGTTAAAAAAAACCAGAAATTTCAGACCGGTATCCACAATAAATTGCCTTAATTTTTCCAGGAAATAATAAAAGGTTAGTAAGAGGATTATATATACCATAAAACAAAGAATTGAAACTAATGAATTTCCAGATAGCAAAACATATATGAATAAGACAATAATTAACAGGAATAAAAAACAAATAGGGAATAATAATATGGCTAGATAATTCAACTTAAATTTTCCCTCCTCTTACTTTCAATATTCATGCTCTTTTTTCCACTTTTCCCAAAAATTTCGAGCCTCTAAATGAGATATAATAGAAAAATGTGCCAATTCATTGAACAAGTTAACTAATTCGTCATTCCTAATCTTTTCACAATTTAAGAGATACCGAAAGATTTCTTCGTAAAAAGTCATAAAATTGTTAAAAGAATCTTCTTTTAATTTCTCAAACTTCTTTAATTTAGTAATTAGCTTAGTCTCATAAAGCTTTTTGAGTAAATTCCACTTCTCTGATTCAGGTTCATAAAGAAAGATCTCCCTATAGTAATCACCGGCATGATAATTTGTTAAATCAATTTCTGAAATAGATACAATCCTTCTTTTATAAAAATCCCGAGTCATTAAGATTAATAGATCCAAATCATCTAATTGAGCAAAATTAATTTTGAATGTATGAATCAGCCTATTTATTAAAGAATCAATGTTTTGAGAGTGAATAGTTTGAAAACCTTTTAATCCGGCAGCCAAACAGTGAAACATAGCTTCTGCTTCTTCTTTTGTTAGAATCTCACCTAAATAAATAATATCAGGTGTGCGATGAAGTAATGTTTTTATGTGGTCGCTTTTTGTATATCCCTCCTTATTATTTGTATCTAAGGAGTCTGCTTGATATTTGAGCTGATGTTTATTAAAAATTAATTGCTCTAATGATTCGGTGACATTTTCTACATAAATTTTTCGGAAGTATTCAGGGGAAATCATGTCAAATGCGTTAATTAATGTAGTCTTGCCAGTATCAGTCTCTCCTGTTACTGTTATGTTTACTCTTCTTATCATACAGAAGTAAAGAAACGCGGTCATTAGAGGATTAAGAGTATTTGTTTTCATTAAATCTTGAATTGTTAATATGTTTTTATTCAATTTCCTAATATCTAAGGAAAAATCATTGACATTAATAGGTTTAACATCAATGGCAAATCTACAGTAAAAATATTTGTTTTTAATGACATATTTTAGAGTCGGATTTGAATAATCCAATCTCTGTTGACTATACAACCGTAATAATGTAATTATTCGCTTTATGTCCTTGCCAGATAAAGTTAAATTGGTACGACAGCGTCCATGTTTTTGATGATCGATGTAAATCTTACTCTCCGGGGAATCTAAAAATATTTCTTCTATATAATTGTCAATTAAAAGCGGGAAAAGTTTGTTTAATTGAAGAAATGTAATGGCGGCGTAAAATGCCACTCTTTTTTTCCTATTGTCAGCCATTTTATAATTGAGTTCAATAATTCGTAAGGCTTCTTTCTCATACAACTCAATTAAATTTTCCAACGAAACTATGTCATCAAATCTTAAAACTTGCATATAAGAAAGGATATTTTCAATCAATTTCTCAAAATAGGATTTTTCTGATTCAGAATCATGAATTAAATGATAATAATATATTTTTTCTGTCTTGTTTGCTATTCCGAATACTTGAATTTGAAACAAACCCTTACCAATTTGGTATGATTGCAGTAATCCTTCCTTTTTCATTTCACCAATTGTTGTTTTAGAAAGAACTGATTTATCATAGCTTTTATTTATTGAGTGAGATTTTGTTATCAGAAACTCATAAAAGTAAAAGGGGTCCTCAAATAAGGAACTCTTCTGCTGGACTGTTTTATATTTTCTTATTAACCCTGAATCTAAAATTAATAATAATTGATTTACAATTTCTATACTTTTTTCAATGCAATCAGAGCAGACCGGATCTGGAGAACTAAAACTTTCAACTTGTTTTATAATTTGTTGTGTCTTGAAATATAATGATATTGGATCTATAAGATCTTGTTCATTTAAAGCAAAGAAAGATTCAAAATCTCCAAAGATTCTACACCCAAACTTGTCCCTATAAACACAGGTTTCTCTTAATTTCAATAGTTTAGAATAATATTTTTCAGCTTTTTCCATGTTTTTAAAACATTCAAGAATTAATTTCGTTGTTTTTTGATCTGTTAAGGCGTCTAAAGCTTGAATATATATTTTTTCAAATCCTTTATTCTTGTTATTTTTTACACAATTGAAAAGGCAATAATAACATTTCTCATTTTTCAAAAATTGTTTAGAATATTCTGGACACGTGCTACATTCAATATTAAGCACTTTTTCTTTTTTTCCTTCAAGATTTTCTTTTCTTTGAATACTCACTTTAATATTGTTTAGGTGAATCATTTTCAATAATTCTTAAAGGCGTTATTCAATTATTAACTGTGATTTTAATTTCAGCAGAGATAAAATTATCAGAAGGATCATAAGCTCTGATTTCTAGCCAATATTCCCCTACATTAAGGATGGTTATACTTCTGATTAGACCTTCATTGTTGATATAAAAGTTAGAAGTATCATTGATCCAATAATGATCTATCCCAAAAAAATCAGATGCGTTTACATCATAAGAGAAATATTCTCCATATTCTATAATTTGATCTGTAGGGGTCTGATCCCATATGGGAGTATCATTATCCTCTTTATATTCATTGATTTTCATGAAATTTGGTATTAACCAAAATAAGAATGAAGAGAGAATGATAACACCTACCGCCATTAATAATACTTTCTCAAGCGTTTCCATACTATTATTTTAAGGGAAAAGAATAAAAACTCCTATAATTTCACATTTGAAGTTCTTCCATTGAATTTATTTTTTAGGAAAAAAATATTTCATAAGTAAGATTCACGTTCGACAGTACTAACATTCACTTGCCCTAAATTTTGTAAATCTTTTGAAAAGGCATTCTGAGCAAGTAAAATCAATAAGATTTCTTTTAAAAATTCATCCTCTTTTTCTTTAGATGACATTTTATCTAATATCGTTTTTTCTAAATTATCAAGTGCTTTTTTTTGGGCATCATTAAAACTTTTCATAGAATTTTTCATTGATTGTTTTAAATCATCAAACCACTTTTTTTGCTTCTCCTTTAAGCTTTTATTTGAATCTCTTTCCTTTTTTTCTTTTTCCTCTTTTTTTCCGCCTACCTGCTTATTCTTGTTGAGTTTATTGAGAAGGTTATCTATTAACATATTTTGAGACGCGTTTTCCCAATTCTGTGTTGTAGTCTTATCATTCTTTGCTTGTGTATCTTGAAGGGATTTTTTACGATTCTGAGTCGCTTTCGGTATATTTTCAGATTGTAAGCATTGAGAAGCTTTTTCCCATTTCCGAATCACGGTCTTACTTTTATCTGAATATTCTTTTTGAGATATTCTTATTCTTTTAATTGGACCTCTACTTTTTTTCTCAGTAGGCTTTGTCCCTTTATTTCTTTTTTTTTCGATAATTTTTTTAGTTGCTATTTTCCCAAAATCCTTATTTTTCTTATTAATGGTAGTTGTACTTTTACTTATTCTGCTTGGTGTTTTATTTATGTTCTTACCCATATTTTTTAATCACACATTTAAAGTTTTGTACTATACTATAAGTTACTAAAAAATTTGACACAACTAATAAAAACTAAACAGAAAAATAAGAAGAACCTTATGTATTCAAGATTAAACGATATTTGCAATGAGGGCAGGCTTGGTTTGTAATGTCAATAATATTTTTACATTTTGGGCATAGTACCTTTGAAACCTTAGTTGTTTCACTGCTGTGTGTCTTTTCTGGAAAGTAGTCTGCTGTTTTAAATGAAAAAAATTCTCCTGTTACTCCACGATCTAATACGCAATATCGATTAGGTAAACGTATAATAGTTTCAATATTCTGTGGATCCTTTGTAAAGCGCTCCACACTGGTCAAACTTTGGTGCAACAAAAACTTTAAAGAAGGTAAGGAGATTGCACTATCATCTAAAATATCTGCTCGTTGATCAGCAATAAGAAATGATATTCCACGATCTCGAAATTCTGAAAACATTATTTCAAAAATTTTTATGATTTGTTCACAGGCTATGTAATCATCACTCTTGTGTTTTCCAGGTGAGGTTAACCTTTTAAGAATTCTATGGGCTTCATCAATTTCTATAAGGTGTCTTAATCCCTTAACACCCGTATCTGGCGTAAGAGTCCTTATTGTCTGTAAAATGAGAATTGAGATTAATCTTTGTTCCCATTCATTGCAAGAGGTTAAATCTATTTGCACGACTTTACCATCTATCCAATCCTCATACCAATTTCCAACTTTCTTGAAAGGGTTTAATGTATTCACTAATACCCGATTTGATAGCTGAGTATTAATCCTTGTATTAAGCGCTGAAGTAATTTTTGCTCTATATCTATCATCATAATCGTGTCCTTCTTCATAAAAATAATCTCTTACCATTTTCAATAATTCCACTATTGAATCTGGTGGGCCTTCATTCTTGATTATATAATTTTGGAGTACTGCTTTACAAGCATAGACCCCTTCTTCTTCAAATCCAATGGATCCCATTACTCCCTTACTTACTTGAACAATTTGCTTTTCCATTTTATCTTTATCAAGAGGAATAATATAGGGTAAGTTGAAATTTTTACCGAATTTGTAAAATTTTTCAGCGAAGTATATATTTTCATCGAGTTCTCTTTTAAAATTAATTATTAAGATTCCTACATCTGGTCTGACTTGAGAAATAGATTTATTAATGTATCCCATCAAAAAACTCTTTCCTGTACCCATTCCTCCAATAAGATTTGCCCCTTGGACAAAATCATCCACTTTTATATACAAAAGATTTTCTCTTAATCGACCATATTCATCCCTCCACTTACCTATGGCAAAATTAGAATTGTTTTTCACATGTCGGGGCCAATTTATCACTTGTTTTTTTAACCCAACTGGCACATTGAAGGGCATTTTATCATTAAAAGTAAAATCAAACGAGATTGGCGTTAAATATCTCCCATTGTATAAATTTCCACGTAAGAAATCTGCTCTAGCTCCGCATAAAACCCTTCTGATTTTAGCAGTTTTTTTCTCATTTCTAACAGCAACTTCTAGGCTTTTTATTCTACCTTGCATAGCGTAAAATTCTGGACTTCTTAAACCTAAATCTTTTCCTGAAACTTCATAGTTTATATATATCTTTACGTGAAAAAGCTCATCCCTCCACATTTTGAGATACGTATTTTTTTCAATTGAATCTTTATATTTTAAGGCAATTATTTTAGCTCTCTGTTCCAATATTTTTTTAGGAAAAGCTTTTTTCCAGATAATTAGGAGTGTTGTCTTATTTCTATCTTCTCCAAAAAGAGTAGTTAATCTGTTGATCAAATCAATACGCTTACTATAGGGTGCTTTAGGAAACTTAATTAACCACCACCTTTCTTTATTATACAGAAATCGGTTATCTACTTCAATATGTTCTAATTTTCCGTCTAATCCCGTATAAGCTGATTTCAAATTAGTTAATAATTGATTTCCCTTTCTTATACCTTCGATTCTAGTACGAGTTTTAATTAAGAAAGATATCTCAAATCGATCTTTATTAAGCATGATTTGAACGCGGTTTGACTTCTTATGTCGGAAAAAATCCTGTAGCCAAGTCTGAAGTTTTTTCTTTTCAAGTTTATCTTCTCTGCCTATTTGAGTGATTTTAACTTTAGTCATCCAAAATAATGTTCGTTTCTTTCCTTTCCTCTTTAAACTTAATCCTTTTTCCCACAAAAAGGAAGTAGTAATGGTACGCATGGCATGATATAGAGTTATCAGCCTTCCTGTGATCGGTCTATAACCTAAACTTACAATAACACATATACCCAAGAGTGCATATAATCCAAAGACTAACTCGTTAAATGCCACATGTAAAATATAAAAATACCACCCCGCGATAAACATTAAATATAACTGTTTTCGATATTCATTAATCTTTAAAATGGATATAAGAATTAGTATACCTACAAAAACTATAACTATAGTCCCTGATATAAAAGATAAATATAATCCCGAGATAAGAATATGAGCAAAAATTAACATAATCGTGGTATAAATATAAAAAGTCTTACCTTCTGATCGTTTATATATAATATAATAAATCCACGTGAATAACACAAGAATCAGAATCATTTCCAGCGTGAATACAGTAGAAATAAACAGATCTTCTTCTTTGATCACAATATATTCAAATAGTATAAATAGGGATATAAGGATGGTAATCGAACATAGATAAAATCCAATAACATTGATAAATTCGTATTTTTGCCTTGTGTAATAATAAATTGCAGCAGAAATCATTATGATTAATGACACAATAAAAAGAAAATAGATGGAATTCGAAAAAAACATATTTTTTTAGCTTTTTATTTGAAATTTTATAAATATTAATAAAAACATAGAGATTTTTCTTGACTTTAAATAATCGAATTATAATAATTTAACAAGGAATTAATTAAAATGTAGAATATCATTGAAAACCAGTTCCAAAAAAAAAGGGAAATACAAGCCTTTATCGTATTTTATTGAGAAAGACCTAATTATTTATAATAGCTTGAATCAAATCAAAAAATTAGTAGCCTTTGGAATTCTACAAATACGAGATGTTTCAAATCTGATTCAGCTCTTAAATAAGTTCATAAAAAGATCATGCTTAGACTCTTATACAATCCAAATAGGGGTGAATTCCGGGACCTATATTATATTACAATTTGCAAGTGAAGAAAAAAAAGACATAGTCCAAGATTATTTCAAGTTATGCGAACTCTTAAGCAAAACAGAAATTCAATATTCGTTATTGGAAAATAATCTATTAGAAATGGAATTTTTAAACATTTTATGTAACGGGGGCAGTTCCACATTAAATGAAATGAAAATTTCAATTTCTAATGCCAGAAAAGGATTATCCATTACTAATGATAAAACTACCTTAAACTATATCTTTTATAATATCAGACTTGATTTACTTACAGATGAAATCTATTTTTTTCAACATTTAATAAAATATTTAGAAGAACGGGAAATAAAAGGTTATTTATTCGTGTATAATACAATAGATGAAATAGGAGATTTAAGAGGATCGGCGTATCTTGTTGTAATACTGAAAGAAGAAGACTCTATGATTGATCTTATCAAGATTTCAAGAGAATTTTTTAAAAGAGAACTCTTGGATTTACAAAAACCTAAAATAAATCTTATTTGGCAGTGTTTATGGCGCATACCAATGAGCCATAACTTAACGAGAATAAAAGATCGCTTTATCTTAGATCCTCGAAATATTCCCTCAACAATAAATGAAATATTGACCCTATTAGAAAAAAAACTATCCGAGAATAACATTGAATATGAAATAGTGAAAGATTTTCAAGTGTTAATTAACCAAAATTGGTTATTTTCTATCTTTTCTAACTTAAATTTAGACACACTTTCAGAAATCATAAAAGACCATATCAATAAATATCATATCTATGTATTGGTTATAAATAATCCCGATTATTCAAAATTAGTAAGTTATAACAATATTACTAAAATTGACAATCTTACCATATTAAGCATTGAAGATTTCCTAGATTTGGATTATGGCGTCTTTGAATGAGGGGGATTTAAAAAAAAGTAGCAGTAAACATGAAACTTTGTGAAAATGCCAAGATGAATATGAAGACCGATATTAGGAGAATCACATAAATTCTCTTATGGCGCACAATCTTTAAAAAATAATAACACGTTATAAGAGTACAGATTAGTAGAATAGAGAAAATTATTATTGCCTCTAACATATCAACAAGGTCATAGAAAGAGCTTATCTCTTGCATATTTTCAGCATAATTCATATTTTTTACTATCGCTATTACTAATGGTAACATCCCCCCTATTGCGCCTAAGATTCCTGGAAATAAGAACACGAAAACTTTCACAAGAAACTTCTTTCCTGATACGATTAATCTAAATTTTTCTTCAAGTCTTCTATGACGGTCAATAATATTAAGTATATCGGTAATTTTTTTTGAAGAATAATATGCACTCTTTTTTAACATGTCGTAAATTACATCCAATAAAATTTTGTATCGTGGTGAATCTAAGGCTAGCTTCAAATGATTTATTAAATCTTCAAATGTATATTGAAGGCTGATAAGAGAGGAAATTTGCTCGTAAAAAAGATCATTCAATAAAAGCAAATGAGTTTTACTTTTAGAATATGCTTTAATGAAAGCGATTTCCGGGCTATAATTATTTTTTAAAGTTAATGCTAAAACCTCGAGAAACAACAAGAATTCATTAAACTTTTTCTCTTTTACTCCAGAATACTCATCTAACACTCCAATCAATCCGATATTAATTCGTACCATTTTTTTGAACATCCAATACATTAAAAACAATAAAAAAGGAGCTATAAAAAGAGCGAATAATACTTTTATCTGTTGAAATAGGATAAATGAGGATAAAACTAATGGAAAGAAAAGCCCTGTAAAAAAGATAATCCCTATTTTTGTTTGTATAGATTTTAATAATATTCGGAAATTTTTTTCTGTAGAATTCTCATCATAGTAATTAATATCATAATCATGACCAAAATTTTTTATCATAAGTTCAGATACATAAGAGTTAAAATCTTTTGAAGGCGTTTCGATCATTAATAATTCTTCTTCGGGAACATTCCCTAAATGAATTTGCCTATAAATATATTTAAACACATCAGAGATGGGTAGTTTGTAATCCATAATTAGTCTAATAAACGAAAGACATAAATCAGATTTTTGATCTTTAATCGTTTTCATTAATGAAAAATTAATTTTAATTAATGATAACAACGTGTTTACTATTTTCTCATCTTTTTTAATTTGCTTATAGATAGTTATATTGAAGTTATATGCAACCAAAACAGCGAATATTAAAGCAAATATTAGCGAATAGAGAAGGTTAAAAAACAAGACTCCAAAGTTTATGAAGCAGATGAATAAAAAAAATATTGGAATAAGAAAACTGATAAAAATGAAAAAAGTTGCCTTGCATACATCTTCTTCATCGATATGATATTTGATCTTATATTGGTTTTTGTATTCTTCTGGAATGTGTTTGAAGCGAAGTACAGGTGAACTAAATCTTTGAAAATATTTGCAGAAAGATATATATTTCTTTAAATCATAATCTTCAAGTTCAGTTGACATTGTAATTTTTACTTAAATATGATTTATTCTCCAAAATTAATTCAAAAGGTAAAAATGAGTATTTTATGAATTGATTTGATAAAGTTGAAGGAATCTATACAGAAAAATGGTGATAGGATTCCTTTTAAACATATAATATTTTTGTCTATTGGGAGACCCGCACCAGTATTACATATATCATTAATTAAAGTCAAGCTTTGTGTTTTAATTTGCGAGAGGATGTTTAAATTATCTCCTCCAGAATTATCTGCTGCTGAAAATAAATCAATAAAGCCTTCTTTCACTTTTTCAAACTGTGCTATAGCAAAAACTAATAAAAGTCCGATAATTACCAAAGCAATAGCTAACATTAATATTTGGTTTATCATATCCCCCCCCGATTCGTTTGTTTTAAAATTTTTATACTTACTTTTTACTTTTTTTAAAGATTTTTTAATGCTTGGCATATATATTATTTTTTGAAGGGATATTTTAAAGAGAACTATTTTTAAAGATTAGGATTAGGAACTCCAATTTATTGACAATTAATAATGCAATTTCGTGAGGTTTTTTAATACCTACGTTAAGAAAAGATTAGATGACAGACACTATTACTTTATAGATATATAAATAAAATTAGATAAATAGCTTATACAAGTGTAAATAAAAAGAAGATTTTGTAAAGAAAAACAATCTAAACAAATTAATGCATAATCTTATATTAAAAATTAATCATTAATGAATAAGAAGATTAAATGACTTAATTTCTTAATTTATACAATTTTTAGCTTATAAGTAGTGTCATCTAAATCCGAGAGCAATACCGAACTAGAATAAACTATAATCCCCATTTATTTTTATAAACTACTTGATATATAGGATCGTTACAGACGCATTTTGGGTGTCTTTTTTTTTTAATAAGACAATCTTCATTTGGATATGCGAAAGCATTAAATTCAGCGACAGATTCTACTAAATGACCATTTTCAATTCCCATTTTGGTTAGTATAAATTGAATTACTGAATATACGCCAGCCAAAACTGAAATATGAGTAGCTGGTGTTGGTTCATGTTTTTCCAATAATCTAACATTGTATATTCCACATTCTCCATGAAAAATATTAGAAAAAGGCTGCCCTTCTAAACTTTTAACTCTAGTTATTTGATCTGGGGGAATAGTATAGTTATTCATTAGATGTTCTAAATCACTTTTAGTAATTAAATCATTTCTTTGTAGTCTCTCGTTTATTTCTTCTTGACTTATTCCCAATATTGCAGCATTCAGCTCCATTTGATTTGGAATATCACCTTCAGGATAATAAGCACAAGCTAAGCACTGATTTTCATTAGCAAAATCATGTTTACCAATTCCATATCTTAAGATTCCTTGAGCTGTATCTGTCCAAATATTCCATATTCTTCTTGGCAACGCTGCTTGTAAATTCACTCGAGTTCGTTTATTATCAACAGAAATAAATACATTTTCCATTTTAAATAGAGATTCATATATCGTAATCGAAATTTCATAAGGTTGTATAAATTCTAAAACAGTTAGGAGATTATTTTTATTATCCATCAAATATCTAGATAAAAATTGAGTTTTACTCCTTCCAATATTTTCATTAAAAGCAAGAAGATAACGCTGTTTATTTGATTCATCTATAATATCGGGATCGATTAGTGTAATTTTTCCTCTTAACTCAAATTGATCTAGTGCAAAAGCGATTGCTTGACCAATAGCACCACATCCTACTAGTATTAAATTTATATCAAGATACGAAGGTAGCAAAGGGTTAGTAACTGGTTGATTTGTCTTTCCATGTGTGATAAAATCATAAATGAAATCATTTATAATCTCAACAGATACATAATCTTCAACTAATAATTTAAAAACCTCGCCAACGCCAAGTGCTGCTATATAAATTGCTGACAACGGATTTTTCGCAAATATTTTCCAAGAACAAGGCTTTTTTCGCGAAAGATATATGCTCCAACCGTTTGAAGAGAGATATAGTGGATTCTGAACTGCTTCCCTTTTATTTCCTATAATTATTGATAAGGTAGGTTCACTATCAAAATTTTTAGACTGGATATTCTGTAAAAAACTGTCTGGGAAATATTTTTTTAAATATTCTGGATTACTGGTATACCGGATATTAGTTAAAAAACGGTCTAACAAATTAAGGACAATATTACAAATAAGGATATTATTTTCAATTATTTTTATATCTGAATCGTTATCTTGTAAAATGACTTCTATTTTTAAATTCTGAATTTTCTCTTGGTAAATCTTCAAATCTTTCTCATTTGTAATTGTGGAAAAGTTATCTAAATTTCTAAGGAGCGATTGTGGTTTATTATTCTTTATTCTATTATTTTGAATAGTTTATTCACCTTAATTTTTGATTGTAATACCCATTCTTTATTAATTAATCGATATACTACCATCTTATTCAAACTATCTCTAATCGAAATATTTCCGAAATCAGGAACTACTATACTAAATGATCCTGGAAGTGTTAGAATGGAATAATTATCATCAATACAGCTATGGAACGCATTTTCAGGATGGGTATGCAATTGTGCAATAGCAGAATAATTTTTTTTATTCAACTCAACGTTGATTTTATGAACATCAATATCTGGAACATAATAAGAAAGGATTGTATTATATTGTGTAGGGATCCAGACATCCTTTATAATAAAGTTTGTATTCTTTTCTTTGCCTACCCAGATTGCAAATGCTTCTAAACTTTTTTTACCATATTCTTTAAATTTTCTAAGTGTCGCGTCAAGGACATTAATTGGGAGAAGAATTAATTTAATTTTATTCATAAGCACTATAAAAGAATCTTTTCATTTGATCGATCAATCATGCCAATAATGCGATTAACAAGTTCTATAATATTGCACGTCGAGCCATACCTTTCTAATTCCCACCGATCTAAATCAAAATAAAAATCATGATATTCATAAGTTCCGGGCGTACATGCCCATACGCCCTGGTTATGTTTAATTAGATGATATATTCCTTGATCATCGGGAATTATTGCATCAGGATTTAATTTTTTTATTAATTTTCCATCTGGTGTAAGAAATCCTACCTGAGGGGGAAAATAATTATAATTCCTAAAATTTAATGATAATATAAGTAAGGTTTTCCCTTTGGTTGATAAAATATCAATAAAAATGTTAGGATAAAAAATATCTTTGATTTTCCAAATATTTTTATAGAGCCCACCTTTTTTCTCTAATTCATCTATCACTTTATTAAAATAGGTCTTGGAGACATTTTGATCTAGAAGTAAATGATCCGCATTTATTCTAAAATGCCTTCGTCTATCAATATTTGAATGTCCTTGTATAATTAATGGGATCTGTCCTTGTTGAAAATTTGGAGGTAAATTGATTCTAATCCTTTGAATTAGTAAAACCTCCCCTACCAGCACCCTTAGATAGGAAAAGTTTAGTGTTACTTGTAATATTACTATCTTTCCAACTTGAATCCATGTTGATTAGATCTCCACTTTCTGTTCTTAATTCCCAATCTTTATGGGACCCCGATTGACCCGCCTGTTCTAGTGCTTTATGAACCCCCGCTTTTATGCTTTGGTTAATATTAACCCCAACGATAAATTCTTTCCCTTGTATGACGAAAGTTATTTCAATTTTTTTTTCATTATCATTCATCTTAATTTAAAACCTCGCTATTGTTAATAACTTATATTTTTATCTTTTTATAAACTTAAAGACAATATTAATTTTTAAATTTACACTTTGGTATATTGATATTCAAATAAAATTTAATGTGAAAATTTCTGAAAATTCCGAAGGCTGCAACGCAATTTTAAACTTGAAATCTACGTAGCATTTTCTTTTGCTTTAGAAGTACAAGATCCCATAACTAAAATATTTATTTCATTAACCTCTTTCATTCATGGTTTGTGAAGTTCCCTTTTCAGATCATATGCATTAATACTTCTTCTATAATCTTTTACTTCTCCTATCCTTTTTGGATTCTTTTCATCTATGCAATCAGGTTTTCCTGCCCCCACCTAAATGTTTCATTTCTAATAATTCACACCCCCATATTTCTGATGTTTTTCATGTATCAATTTCAAAATTATTCATTTCTTAACCACTTTTTTTTGTTTACTATCAAAATGAGGCAATTTTTCATTAATTAATAGAAAGAAAATTACACCAAACAAATAACCGTAGACTTCGATTAATGATCCTAAGAAATATAGTAGTGTACCAATAAAAATTGAGCAAAAGATATCTATAATTCTTTCTAATGAAATGTTTTGTTTAGATATGATTTACTAATCCAATTAATACTCCTATTATTAAAGTCCCTAAAAACATATTTAGCTCATTAATTATAAGAAGTCCTCATTGTAAATTATTTTTTCTTTTTATTATGAGCTGGTTTTTTATTTGATAATCTACTATCCTCAATTTTATTCGCTTGGGCTTTTGTTTTTGTTGGGGTAATTGCTACACGAGCAAAGTGTTTTGATTTATCATAATGATGCTCATTAATCCTTCGATTAAGGTTTTTCGTCATTCCAGTATAAACTGTTTGTCCTTGCCGGTTCTTGAGGTTATATACGCCTGGTGATTTAGGTATTTCATTTCGACTTTTTTTTGTGTTTGTATAGGTTTTTTTCAAATTTTTCACTTTAAATTGTATTATTTTAATATTATTGCTTTTAAAATAGATCCTTAATTTTGATAATAATATAAATATTTTTTCTTATAGATCAAAAAAAAAAGATCTATATAATATATAAGTGATATAGATTATATAAACATTGTGACGACAAAATTGGGAGGGTCACTAAAATGATTAATGAAGAAAGGAAAGTAATGATAATCCCTATTGGTCTAGAGCTAGAGCGAGCTATAGTTGGGATTCCTGAATATAATCCTGATATGATTTATGTGATTTATAGCAAAAAAGATGAAGAAAATGTTGAAGATAAAATAGGTGCTGAATCTGAAAGATTCAAGGAACTATTTCTAAATAAAATACGAGGATTGTGGAAATATAAGGAATTTGGGATAGATGTAACAAATCTATCTAAATGCACTAATTTACTACAAGAAATAATTTTAAAAGAAATAGAGGAATCTAAAAATACTTTCTTCTATATCAATACATCAACTTCTTCAAAAATATTATCTTTTTCATCATTTTATCTTGCAGGAAAATATCCAGAAAGAATTTTACTATTTTATGTAAAACCCACCCATTATTTGATGGTTGATTTTGTAGATATTTTTCAAGAGATTGTATCTTTATTAAAAAATCGAGAGAATATTGAAAAAGAAAGTGTAAATCAAGCAGATGAAATAATAAAGAAGTATAAAAATCATGGGTGGACAGATGGTCCTTTTGAAGTAATTGAAATACCTTATTATAAATTATCAAAATATCCTAAATATGAAATTACCGTATTAGAAATTATGAATAAATATAAAAATGATTATCCAAAAGGTTTTACTATTGAAGATCTTTTAGGATTAAAGAATGAAGAAATTGAAGAGAGAAGTAATAAAATTAAATTAAACTATTATCTATCTGAATTAGAAAAACATAGTCTAATAGAAAATAATCCTATAAATAGAAAAAAATATGTAAAAATACAAAAATCAGGTGAAATATTCCTTAAAACTATAGCTAGCTTAATAGAGAATTAAGAGATATAGAGATCTTATTGATCTATCAAAAGTAGAAAGATTTATGAAACAATTTTTTAATTAAAACCTTGAAGAAATTTTCTAATCTTATTTTTCCTCTTTCTTAAAGACAAAAATTCCTTTTTTTCCTTCTATTGTTTTTACACTCAAATATAATGCCATATATAATCTTTTTTGAAGGGATATTTTAAAGAGAACTATTTTTAAAACTAGGATTAGGAGCTTAAAGTTATTAACAAATAAATATGTAATTTAGTGAGGTTTTTTAATACCTATTTCAACAAAAGATTAGATGACGGACATATTTTTTTTTAGATCTAGTGGATTATTACTTTTTATTATCCTTGCGATGATTCCAGTTCTATTTTACCTGATTTGGAGGATTGGTTATAATTTGCGAAACGTAAAAATTCCAGTGCTTATTTCGATTACAGGTGCGTTTTATTTTTATTTTACTACGCCTGATTTCTTCTTTATTTTTAAGCAATCGTTGAATATTGTAATTGAAAAATTATTATTTTTTAATGTATTGTTCTTTTCTACTATATTTGCAATAATCATTCTTATAGTCCCTTCTAATCAAAATATTAGTGATCCATCCCAATCTTCAATTAACCAAGAAGATATAAGTGATTTTACACCTTTATTGGATTGGAAAGAGAATAAAAATACAAGATTTTCAGCAAGTTCGGAAAAAGGATCTAATGATGAGCGAAATTTTACAAAAGACAAACATAAGGAACTTTTAGATCCCCTAGATGAAGGGAACTCTGATGACGCGTTTCAAAAATTAATAACCGATCTATTTAAGAACCAGAATAAAAGTTGGAAGGAATAGAGAACTTAATATATCAGGATTACAAGGTAGGACTAATGTAACTTAGCATTAAGGGTAAACCAAAAAAAAAAGCTAATGCAAAGAAGCCTATAAAATACAAGAACCCTTTTGTTTTCTCTCCTTGTATTAATTTCTTGAAGATAGCACTATAAAGCCCTATTATAGATAAAATTAAAGAAAGAAGCGAAACTGCGGCCGTTCCCAAAATTATGAGTTGATACTCTTTATATCCATAAAGTTCTTGATAAAGTAATCCGAATCTAGACATGATTTCAAAGAAGGGTGAGTATGGAAAAATATTGAAGAAAAATGAAAGCATTGATTGAAAAATATAAAACAATGAAAAAACAGATAATAAACCAAGAACTAAAACACCATATTTACATTTAATATCTATTTTTTTTATACGTAATTTTAAATTATCTTGTTTAAGCTCGAAGTTCTGAGATGCGTTAATTAAATGGTTAGCCAATAAAAAAAACATTATAGATAAACCTATATTCGACCAGATAAATAGAAAATCTAATAACTGACCTAAATAATCAAAGAAAATATCAAACATATTAAATATCATTATAAAAAAAACTATTTAAAATCAGAGAATAAATAATATCCATATGGTCAATGTTATATAGGAGAAAAAGATAGGTATGAGTAATGGGAAGATATGTCTTTTTCTCAATAAACTAAAATCTTTACTTTTTGGTCTAATTTTAATATCATCATATAGTATAGAATTCATTGCTTTAGTTAGGATGTCACTTTTTTCATTATTTTTTATCTTAGCTTTTGGAATATAAATGGTTATCTTAGCAATTATTAAAAATAAACTAAATATCAGGAAAAAATATTGTAAGAAATAAAAAATATACATAAAAGGAAATGAATGAAACAAAAGGATCAAAACTTTCCCGTCTCCTCCTCCAAGCAATTTGAGAGTAAATAACGTCAAAACCAGGATAAAAATAAATATCAATACTAAAATTTTAATGAAAATATACCATAATATGATATCTAAATAATAATAAACGTCAAATGGGATTAAAATAAAGGTAATTAAAAGATACAATTTTAGAAATTTATTAGGAATAATACGATCTTTTAGATCAAAATAGACACATACCATTAAGAATAAAAATATTAAGGTCAGATTCACGAAATACATCAGTTTTATAAAAGTTATATTTTTCCTTATAAAGTAGATTTAAAAATTAGTTATTTAAAATCCTAGATTTGATAAAGCTTATGATCCTCATTTATTGTTTATAGTCTTGTTAGTGGTCTTAAGTAAAGATTCATCAGTCAATATTATTTCAATTTAAAGAATATATAAGAAAAAATAAAAAGTGACTAATATCTCAAGAATAAAATTGTAATGTTATCCTCGATGATCGGTAAAAGTCATGATTTCAAGTCTTGTACAAAGGAGGGTCTTTCCCTTTAAGAAAAGCAAGATGTTCAATATCAAATAATTCACTTCTCTGTGCCTCAGAACGCTTTATAGATTCAAAACTCATTGGCGGATGGTGAATTTTCAACATCATGTTTATTTTCATCTATTAACTAAAGATTTAAATATGACGAGATAATTTTTTACATTGTTGGCGAAATTTTTCTCAAAAATGTAAAAAGTAGAAATAAAGGAATGAGAGAAGAAGTAAACCTGAAAAAGTAAAAAATCTATTGAAGTAAACAAAATGAAAAAGGAGAAACCTGTTTAGCCAACACTTTAAATTTAATATAGTTACAAAAAATGAAAATAAAAAATTAAAAATATAATAGGAGGGATTAGAAATGGGAAGTTGTAAAGAAAAAAATTGGTCTCCAGATGTATGGACAACCCCTATAGTAACTTTTAGTGGAAATTTCGTTTACGTAACTCAAAGTTTTTTATGGTATACAGACAGTATAAATGCTTTCAAGGCAAAAGGTGGATCATATATATATGAAGTGCGAAGAAGCCCTTCGCATATAGATGTTTGGGATTTTGTTAGACCGGGTTTCCTATATTTATATTGTTTTTATGAATTTTCAACAAATTTACCCTCAGTAAGTTCTTGTGCTGCTGGTGTGGATAATGAGGAAGCAGATATCTGGTTACGAATTTTATGTCTATTAACTGGCGATAATGAGGAAGCTGAATTGGGGGGACCAATTTCTGAGCTTCAAGCTAATAAATGGTATTATGTATGCCTAAAATTTTATCGTAAACAAAAGAACGTGAGTTTTACACTTTCAACTGAAATCGAATGGTGTGGAGGTCCTTTTTATTGTTGGTTTGGTTCCAAGTTTGAATGGTGTAGAATGACTGCGAATACTATTAAATCTTAAGGAGATGAGAAACATGAAAGATGAGAAAGATGAAATCAAAATGAAGAAAACAATGTTAACAAAAAGAGGACTTTTAAAAAAAGAAATTATTGAAGAAATGGTACCTGATATAGAAAAGAAACGTTTTTCACGTCGCAAACTTCAAAATGAGATCATAGCAGCTAAGAGAGTCAGAATATCTAGCTCTGGATTCGATAAAGTAGGTGTTTTTTCTATTCCTGAAGTCAATTCCAAAGAGGAGCTTGAAGTTTACGTAAATAGGGCTCATGAACGTTTGAATAGCCTCCCAGAAGACCTTGAGAACGTAACGGCAACTATTACTTTTAAGAAACCTCAAGCAGAGTCTAGAATTAATGATCTTATTTCTAAACATCAGCTTAATAGTTTTGGAGTAAAAGTAGAAGGTACTCACGGTTTTACAACAATGGTGAAAAATCCCATTGATAAAAACTTTTTGAAAGATATTAAAGCTAATATCCTAGCAACTTATAATAAAAATAAAGAACTTGCTGCTGCTGAGCCAAATCAAGAAAAAAGACAAGCCTTAGAACAAGAATTACCTAAGGATTTTGTTGAAACATTTGAAACTAATAAAGGGATCTATGCTTTTTATTGCAAGGGAAAATCGGGCAACTTAAAAAAATGTAAAAACGAGGAAGAGGTCTATGCTGTTGATGTTGGACCAATAGAGGTACGAGATGGGCTTCTTGAACTTGAAACAAACCTTCCTTCTGAAATAATAGTTACCCCACC
Organism: Promethearchaeota archaeon; assembly: GCA_016839585.1. Lineage (GTDB taxonomy): Archaea > Asgardarchaeota > Lokiarchaeia > Sigyniarchaeales > SOKP01 > Loki-b32. The sequence continues at coordinate 33,328 of JAEOTZ010000033.1, read as the reverse complement.
TGGTGACGTGGCTTATTTTGTAAAGAAGTTCAAAAAGAAATTATAATATACTCACTTTTTTTTCTAATTTTTTTCATTTTTTTTTTAACTTAGAAACTAGGAATATTAAGGAATACAGTTAAATGTTAGAAGAATTTCATTAATTGGAAGATCCTTCCTTTATATTCTCTTTTAAAAAGACAGACATTATAATAATTTAATAGAGATATCTCCTTTTTATTCACTTTTTCTTTCTCCTAATAGTACATGGGTAAAGAAATTGAGCAGGCTAGGAATTTATTGGTTCAGTTAGCTCTCGACGAGATCTGTTCTGAGAACATTTTTCCCGATTTTCGCCGTCATGCTTATTATGTTATTGCCAAATTAGGACTACAACGGAAGGCAAAAGAGGAAGATCTTTTTAAAGGGAAGGAATGGTCGAATCCTCAATGTAAAGACTATTTACTAGAGAAACTCCATAAATTTTTGGTAAGACATATATGATAATACCATTTATCTAGACTGTGCCATCATCTCGTTAAAATTTTCCATCCATTTCTAGATGGCGTTTATTGTGCTATCATATTCATTTAAGTTATCCATATCAATTGAATCAGAATCAACTACTGCTTGGGTATACAGTATAGGAGATATATCCCTATATACCACTTGAGTATCGTTTAGAAACGGGGGAAGATGGTTTTGTATATAATTCAGAATATTAATCTAATTTAGGATTTATTAGATGTTTTTCACGAAATACATCAACTTTTTAAAAAAAATAATTGAAATAAATCGGAAAGACACAATCTATATTACCAAATCATTATGTTGTAATCTCTTTCTTAAAATCTATTTGCAGGCTATATCCTGATTTTAATTTAAAACGTTTTACAATATCTTTTCGAACTGTTATTCCCTTTGATGTCCCTCCTATTCTAATAACAGTCCCAGATGTTGGGAAATTAACAGTAATCTTTTCCATTCCTTCCTTATATATTCCTTCAATTTGCATCTGTAATTGATCACCAAATTCGATATCTAAACCTTCCTGAATGGAGGGAGGGATTAAGAATTGTATAGATTTCTCTTCAGAATATTGTTTAAGCTCTACAACATCTCTCATTCCTAATCATCTATAATTCAGTAATTAATATTATAATTTAATTTAAAATATGAAGTATATAGATATAAGCATTTATATTTAATAGTTTTTACAATAGACAATTAATAACTCCTATAATTTCTTAGAATTCCAGTTATTTATCTACTTAGTTTTATTATTATGTAATTAATAATTCAAAATTCAACTATTTCTGATATAAAACAAATATATACAAGATTAAATTAATAAGTAAAATACTACAACTTATAATAAGATTAATACCAATAAATCATAAAAAATAGTGAATCTTTAAATATATTTACAAATAAGATTATGAAAATAATTTATAAATAGGATATATCATTCAATGTCTGATATTTATCTATAAAATACGAGAAAAAAGTAATATATTTATAAATAATGATAACCAATATTAATTTAGTGATAGTATTTTTGTCGGTTATGTCTATAGGAAGATATTTACAAATAAGGATTTTTTATTGAAAACAGTCTTGACGGGGTTAAGGGGGGTATTAATTCCCCCCTAACAATAATATCAGGGGTTATTAATGATTTAAATGAAGTTATATCTGAAAAATTCGCTGTAAGTTATTAAAATCTCTTATGATTTAGGTATATGATTAGAAATGGGTAAGGATTGTAAATTAATAAAAAAAATACTAGGAATTTTCAGTAAAACTGAAATTGCATTTAACAGAGGATTAGAAATCCAAATTAAACTTTTGTTAAAAGAAATTGGTATATTCTCAGCAGAAATTAATTCACATCAGATAAAATTTATGCATTTTTTTAATCATAAGGAAGGTTGTTAATGCAAGAATCATTTAACAAATTATTAGATAAGGTAAGATACCAATCAATTTTTGCTGATGAGAGTAAATTAGAAAATAATTTTCTTCCAAATGAATTACCTCATCGAGAAAGAGAATTATCATTATTAGCACAGCTTTTCTTACCTATTTTATCCCTTCAGAATTCAATATCAAAATATATTCTAGTAACAGGAGACTCAGGAATAGGGAAGACTACGACAGTAAAGCTGTTTGGAAAATATCTTAAAGGAGCTGCTGAGAAGAGATGGATTTCGCTTAACTGCATATTTGTTAATTGTCGTCGTGAAAAAACAAGCTATAATATTTTATTAAGGATTGCTAAGACAATATATAAAAAAGTTCCTAGAAGAGGGTATTCCCCTTCAGATCTCTTAGGAATCGTAGAGGAATTCATTAAAATCAAGAAGGTATATCTATTGCTTGTATTAGATGAATTAGATTATCTTATTAAAAGTGATACAGATTTGATTTACTCTTTAATCCGATTAAATGATGATTCATATAACACCCCCCACCAATTCTCTATTATTGGAATTGCTAAAGATTTATCTTGTATAAACGATTTGGACTCTGGAACATTAAGTACTCTCCAAAAAAATATCATTAGATTCGCTAAATATTCAAGAGACCAGATTTTTGATATAATAAAATACAGAGCAGGAATTAGCTTGAAAAAAAAAGTAGTTTCAGATGATCTAATTAAATTGGTATCTGATACAACTTTTATAAAAGGTGATATTAGATATGGTTTAAACCTATTATGGAAAGCAGGGAAGATTGCTGAGAGCAAAAACCTCTTAATAATCACAGAAGAATGTGTTGAGCTAGCAAATCAAGAGTTATTTCCCATCCAAACTCAAAATATTTTGGCTGAAATGGATCTTCAGAAGTTAGTATTCTTATTTAGCATTGTGAATCCTCTGCAAAAAAGTAAAAAGTCCCTTATCCTGCTTAATGAAACTTTAAAACTATATGAAACTACATGTAAAAATATAGGAGTGAAACCTTTATCATATTCAAAATTATGGAATTACCTTCAAGAATATAAAAATAAAAATCTCATTATTGTAGAAGCAGAAAACAAAGATTTAAAAGGAAATAAATCAATAATAGGAATTCCGGGCATTCCCTTAATGACGTTTGAGCAAAATATTAAAATATTATTAGCTTCGAGAGGTGTATTTATATAATTAGAAACAACAAAGAAAAAAGCACCCCTCAGAAACAAGAAGGAGTATGGAATGAGTTTAAGAAGTTGTTAAGAAGAAAAGCATTAAAATTAGTATTAGACAGAAAAAATTATATAAATTCAACCAAATGTCAAATCTGTAAAAAAATAATAGAAAGACCTTCTTATCCTGACCATTTCCATTTATATACTGATAAAGAAAAGATCCTGTTTATAACATTTCATTTTAAATGTGCTTTAAAGAAAGGCAAGGTAAAAGAATTAAATGAACTTATGCAAGATTTTGATTTTCTTGTGCATTTCAATAGAGAAAATAAAAGAATAAGTTAACATGATGTTTAACAGAATAATTATAGAATTACAATTAAAAGAGGTTATATAATGGGAATTTACAAAGAAGTTTTTTTAAAGAAGTTAGAAAAAATAATAGATTTATATACAGATTTCTTGCTAACCAATAAAGATACTTTTACAGAAGGAGGTAAATCCAAAGCAGCCACAATTGAAAGTTTATTGTATGACCTTAAACAAAGAGTAATAAATTTTGATATTTTGAGCAATAAAAAGGAAACAACCCACAATTTGAAGAATGAATAAATTAAGAAAATTAATAACGTATGAAAATAGGTGAAATATCTTTAAAACTAATAACAATACTGAAGGAAATGAAGATGAGCTAAAATGTCCTCGTTGTGGAAAGAAAAATGTCAAGGATTATGGAGAAATAATTGAATGTCTAGACTGCAAACTCCATTTTTATAAGGAGTTTCTTGAAATAATCTCAGATGAGAATATATTAGCCATTGAAGAAATGAATGGCTTTACTGAAGCGATGTTAAATTCGAAAGATCCGAAGAAGATTAAAGAATATTATAAAACCTTGAAAAAAGATAAAAAGAAAGATAAAACAAGAGAATAAATAGCTATTATGATATTTGAAGCCGGAATTGTTGTTGATGGAAAGCTTATTGTTAATTCCACATTTAAAAAGAGGGAAATTTATTTGATAAATCAAACTCAAATATTTGCAGTAATTTCTGCTATAGACATTTTTTTCAAGAGAGCTTTTTCTCAAGAGATCGAATACTTACCTACAAAAAAATATCTTATTATTTTCTCTAAAGAAAAAATTAAAATTAACAACTCTACTGAGGATCACCATATCTTTGCCTATACCATTACAAGCAATACCAAAAGAGATATCGAAAAATATGTGAGGAAAAAAGTCAAACCACTATTAAAAGATGTTCTTGAAAAGTTTCGAGAAACTCATAGGAAATCAAATTTCATTGAATTGACCAAATTTCAAGGGTTTTAAAAAAGAAATCAATAAAATATTTGCTCATATCTAATAAAAAAGAATTAAAAACAATAAGGAAAGGAGGTTTTAATATTTTTCATAAGGTTGAGAAGTTGGCAAGGAAAGTAGGGAAGATCTCAAAATTCTACGTTAACCCTATACATTTGGTTAAGAACCATTTCAACTTTCGGAGAGGCATTATTCTTAGTCTAAGAAATGGTCTTAACGCCCTGGATTTTTGTCTTTTGGTGAGATATTCTTTACCCTTTAAGTAAACTTCCAATTTTCGATTTAAGATAAGAAAGGAGTAATAAGATGTCAAAATATAATAACGTGTTAAAGAAAAATAAAAGGAGAGAAATCTATAAAGATAAAATCCATATAGTGAAGAGCTATGAAGAAGTCTTACGTTTTAATCTCACTCATGATAAAGATAATAGAAAATTACGTTTAGGGGATACTATTTCGATAAAAGTATATAAATCATTAAAAAAGTTATTTCCAAAATATTTTGATGAGATATTGTGGGGATTTAAAGATAATCAACTTGAATTTCTCATATATAGTAAAAATTTTAAGCTCAATAAGAAGCAAATTGAGAAGATGGTTATTAATGTAATAAAAAATCATTTGATTGAATTTTAAGATTTGTAGTAATCTCAAATACAGAAAAATGAATAGAGTGATTGATAAAATGGTATTGTCTAACCTGGATAAGGCGGTGATAGCACAAGGGAAGTTAGGGAGATATAAATTCTCCCTTCTCCCGATTCAGGCTAAAAATTTGCTTTAAATGATAAAAAGATAATAAAAATCAAAACAACTGGGAAAATAAATGACGAGTAATGAAGAAGAGCACCCAAGGGTGTCAATGCCAGATGTGTGTCCATACTGTAAGGAGGAATCTTGCTTGGATCACGATTATAATTCCTTAAAATTTATTTCAGGTTTTCTACACATCCCTGCCACTTGTAATGAGTGTGGTAAAAATTCTGAAGTAATTTATTATGTTGAGTTTGAACAAACTGAGGGTCGAGAAAAATGAATGAGTATAATGTTGAAGATATATTATTGGCATTGGAAAAGATTGCCAAAAAGACTGGTGAAGATGAGGATGATTATATATATAAATTAGAAAGTAAATTTGATATAAAAATCACTGAGAAAGAAATTTCATCATTAAGAGAAATATTAAGAGCTGAAAGTATTTGGATTTGGGTGTTAAAGCCATTTAGTCAAAAGGAATTCAAAGTTGAAAAAAAATATCTTTACTGTATCAAACATCAGCAGCCGAATTCTATTAATAAATTTATTAAGAAGAAAAAGTTAGATGGGAAGTATTACATTAAATATCCTAAATATATAATCCTCTCGAATGTTCAAGATTACATCTTTGAACACCTCTTGGAAGAATATGGAATAAATTATGATGATTTTGCAGAAAGTGAATGGGAAGGAATTATTACTTCAAAACAATTCAAATCTGCTGAAATACAAGTAGCGAGAGAATTAATTGCGATTGAAATCTATCATAAGGTATCTAAACAATTGAGAATAACTGAAATAGAGGAAAATAGATAAATAATCAACTTGAAGCAACGAGGTTTTTCCAATTATGATAAATAATAGAGATTTTAATTTTTTAAAAGTAAATATACAGCAAGTAGGGAATATGAAAAGAGATTTAAGGTTATTTTTAAAAGAATGGAGATGTTTTTATCCTGATCAGCTTAAAACACATATAGAGAATATTGTATATACCGTAAAAATATCTAAAATGGAAGCCATGAAAATGCTTGAAGAGAAAATAACAAACCAATTTAATTACTTAATTAAATATTTCCAATCATTCCCAGATCCTTTTAAAATCTATAGTTTTTGGGATTTAACAAATGTGAATAATTTTCTTAATAATTGTAAAGAAGAGTTGTTTGCCTTGAGTCAAGGGGGCTTTCCAGAATTTTGGGCTTGGAGTAGGGATTCTTCATTTCCTCCATATGAAGAAGTTTGTGATGAAGATTATGAAATAACGGGTTTAGTCTTTAAAAAAGATGTTAATTGGGCTTTAACTTTACTAAAAAATTGTGAATTAACGATTGGATTAAATGAAAAAGAAGTCATTCTTTTCCCGAATATAAAAATAAAAATTGTCAAAATTGAAGGAAATAATTTTTTAAAAGAATTTAGAAGGTAAAAAAAGGATAGGATGTGAGATGTGATTGAAATGGCTGGTAAGGAATATATTATCGAGGAGTACATTATCTTGAAGCTGGAAAATGGGAAGATAAATATCTATGTGAATGAGAGAAATCTCGGTCAATCTACAGGACATAAAATGCATTTCTATTTCTTAATATTTAAAAAAAACCTATAGTTGAAGGAAAGGAGTAATTAGAAAATAGATATTAGATTTTGATTATCTTGACCACCATAACGCAATATCATCAAAACTATTTGGTAAGGTGTGGATTTCATTTTTCAGAGCATTATTTATCTCAATTTGGGAGATATATGAATGATATTGTTCCGAATTTTACATTTCTGAACACACATAAATTACCTATATTTATCAGACCTTTTGATTTAGCAGAATTTCTGGATATAAAATTTTCAACTTTAATAAGATATGGGAGTGTAAAAGAAGAAATTGTTCCTGCTGAATCTTCATATAAGATATTTCCAATAAAAAAAAAGGCAGGTGGAAAACGATATATTATCACTCCAGTTGACGAGTTAAAAAAGATTCAAAAAAAAATTTATGAAGGTATTCTTTTAAATGTAAAATCTTCTCGATTTGCTATGGGTTTTATCCCAACAAAATCTAATATAAAAAATGCAGAACAACATTACGGTTTTAAAGTTATCTACATCTTGGATTTAAAAAACTTTTTTCCAACGATTAAATTTACCGATGTATTTAAAATGTATAAATCGAAATTTGGATATTCAGAAGTTATATCGTTTTTATTGACCAATTTAACTACATATTTGCCACGTAAACATTCCAATGGGAAGTTAAAATTACTAAAAAATACTGAGAGCATTCTTCCCCAAGGAGCTCCGAGCTCTCCATATATTTCTAATTTAATTTCAACCGAATTGGATTACGCTTTATATAAATTAGCTCGTAAATATAATTTTGAATACTCTAGGTATGCTGATGATATTACTTTTTCAAGTAAAACAAGGAAAATTGTTCCAACTGAATTAAGATTTAAAGTAAGAGAGTTGATTAAAGAATCAGGATTCTATATAAACTACCAAAAAGAGTTCATTTCAAGAAAAAGACAGAAGATTACTGGAATTATTGCCCATGAATCACATTTAACACTTCCTCGAAAATGGGTAAAAAAACTTCGAGCTGCTCTCCATGAATTAAGAAATGTAGACTGTGAGAAAGAATTATCAGACATTCTACTAAATAAATTGATGAATGTCCAAGGTCGGTGCAGTTATGCAATTGGTGTCAACAAAGAAAAATACCTTCATTTTTACAAAGAATTCCTCGAATTAAAATCATTGAAGTTTAAATATTTATTTAAAGATAAAATCACAAAATAACATTTCAGTCACATAATCACAATTAGGTGTAAAAATGGATATATAACAAACATACCCGGCTATCCTTTCTTTATTATATAAAGAATAGGGTATTGTGGTGTTCCGCCACAAGAGGTCTGAAGTTTCTCGGTTTTCCACAGAACAGAACAATAACTCGTGGATTATCGAATCGCTATGAAACAACTTGTCGAGTGATCTGATGATGAGCTGCAACAATGAGCTTAACATTAGGAAATTAATGAAGAAATGAAAGAAATCTAGTCTTGTTAGATGTTTAACGCGGGTTTTTGTTTGATTAATTAAATATTTAGTTATTTTAATAAATAAAGTGGTCGTAAAATATGTCTAATATGTATATTTTAAGCTCTCATGAACTCCAAGTGCTAAATTCTGTATCAAATTATCAAGAAGATTTCAAATTAGAAGAATTAAAAATCAAAAAATCAATTAAAAATAAGTTACAAAAATCTCAGATTGATACAGTTAAATTATTGGCTATAACGCCAATATTGGTTATTAAAAAAACAGGCATTAGTTTTGATATCGGAGTTAAATTGATAAAAAAAGCACAAGAATTTTTGAAAGACCATTGTGAAAAAAAAAATCGGAGTAATCTAAAGAAATGTTTAGGAATTTCAACAGGGTGTTTAAAATTAGATAAATTATTGGGCGGAGGGATTCAACCTGGGCAATTAGTTCAAATATTTGGAGAATATAGAACTGGCAAAACTCAATTTGCTCACCAACTTTGCGTAAATGCACAACGCCCATATGACGAGGGAGGCATGGAAGGATGTGCATTATATTTAGATACTGACAATAACTTCCGTCCTGAAAGAATTATTTGGATGGCAGATGCTTTAAATATGGATTATTGTCATGTGTTAAAAAAGATCATTGTAGGTCGAGCTTATTCCAGTGAACATCAAATACATCTTGTAAGAGAAGCGTCCAAAATAATTAAGAAGAAGAATATTAAATTATTAATAATAGATTCCTTAATAGGTCACTTCCGTAGTGAATACATTGGAGAATCTATTTTTTTAAAAAGGCAACAAAGGTTAGATACCCATATGCTTGACTTATTGAAATTATTTAAATCTTTCAATGAGTTAGCAATAGTAATTACAAATCAAGTAACCTATGATCCTAATCTCAAGAAAAACAAACCTGCTGGGGGGAGTATTGTGTTTTATAACTCATCTATTCAAATTGAATTATTAAAAGGAAGAGGAGCGACTCGGATTGCTAAAATTGTAGAAGCACCACATTTACCTAATGATAATGCGGTTTTCACAATAACTTATGACGGTATTCGAGATTATAATTCACATTTAATCATCTAATTTAAAATTAAAGAATGTATAATTATTAAAGCGAGAATCTCAATGATTTGGTTTACTGCAGATTACCATCTTTCACATAAAAATATTATCAAATATTGTAATCGACCATTTAAAAATGTGGAAGAAATGAATTCACAAATAATTTATAATTTGGAAAAGAGTGTTAAAACTGGTGATATTCTGTATTATCTTGGAGATTTGACATTCGAAACAGAGGTAGCTTTAGAATTTTTTGAAAAATTTAAGGATATTAAAATTCATTTCATAATTGGAAATCATGATTCTCTTGAAGTTATAGAAATAGCATATAAATTTTGTGCTACCGTATCATGCTTAAAAGTCATTAAAATAAATGGACAAATGATAACTCTTTGCCATTATCCTATTAATATTGACAATTATAATTATAATTCTTATTGTCTTCATGGACATTCTCATGGAAAAAAACCTCAAATAGGGATGCAACTTGATGTGAGTGTGGATAATAGTAATTTCTGTCCATTATCATATCGTAAACTTACTGAAATAATGAAAAAAAGATAAAATAATGCTAATATTGATTTAAGGAATAGAATAGGGTGTATACAAATCATTGAGAAATAAAGGTAAATTATATGAGAAAAAATAATGTAGAACGGGAAAATACCTTGTCAATTTATACAGATGGAGCCTCTCGGGGAAAACCTGGTCTTGCCTCATATGGATTCATTTTTGTAAAAGAAGGTATTCAAATCCACTAAAACAGCTTCTTTATTGGAAAAGCTACAAATAACACAGCAGAGTATTTAGCTATTTTGAATGCCTTAAAAGATGCTATAAAATATACTAATGGATATATTAAGATTTTTTCTGATAGTCAGCTTGTTGTGCGACAAATAAATGGATTATATAGGGAAAATCTCTCGCATTTATTGGTTTTACGTGATGAAATCCATGAATTATGTGAAAAGTTTAAGAAAGTTGAGTTTTTTCATGTTGGGAGAAATAATCCTTATATTCAAAAATGCGATGTGCTATGTAATAATTGTTTAAATTCACAAAATCTAATATGAAGAATAAAAATAAATACTCATTGTATCAATAAATTACAATCATATATATAATTGAAGAATAATTTAAATTAATATTACATCTACAATGAAGAAATTTTTGCTTTTTCTTTTCTAGTACTTTCTAGAATTTATTTAGGGAAGTATTTTATTTTTATTCCTTTTTTACCCGTCGTCCTCACAATAACGATTCCTAGTATTTTCTTAACTTTATAAGAAGATAATAATTCCATTATTCTTGCCATAGTATAACCATGATGATATAAGTCATCAATTATTATGCCATTCTTATTTTCTATTAAATATTTTAATTCGTTATTTATTTTTTTAGGTTGATATTTTTTAATTACCATTGATTTTCTATCTTGATTATATATCTTTATTTGCGGGGAGAAATTACAATAAATCTCCGGATTTATAATTGATAATTCTATTTCTTGTAATAGTAATTTTGCAATCTTTATCATTATTGTATTTGTTGTTGGAACCCATGATCCCCAAAAATATTCTTCATTACCTTTTTCTTTCTTATAACGTATCTTTAAAATTTCAATAAATTCCCTGATTAATAAGTCTGTACTATAATTTTCCATTTCTAAAAATCGTCTAGTTAACGGATTTAGAGGACTAAAATTTACATTTGTTTGGAAATAACCTCCGAAAATCAATTTAAAATCTATATTCTCTACATTTTGATGGAATTTACAGGGAGATAAATCTTGATCTTGCGATTTCCGCCCACAAATTAGACAAGAATTAATATTTCGACCAGGAATTCCATATTTGAAATGGTTCTCTAGATTCCAACTTTTTACAATAATTGAATTATCTTGAGAAAAATAAATTAATTTAATATTTTTCTTTTTATTAACAGAAATCTTTAAATCACTAATTATTATTTTTGAAAGTATTCTAAAAATTTAATTATTGTCGATGTTGGATGAGTTCCATAGATTTGCATCTGATTACGTGCAATTCTAACAGTAAAAACTTTCTTTGATTCTGCTAATCCTTTAATTCGTATAGTTATAACTTTAATTTTTTTTGCATTGGAAGTTAAATCTTTAAAATATCCCAATTGTGAAACATCGCTAGTACTGATATTCAATTCATTTATTTCATCAGATTCCAAAAAAGTTTTTTCAATAATTAGTCTATGTAAAGAAATATGTTTTCCATCATTTTCAACACTTTTTTTCAATTTTCTCCATAAACCTAGTAAATCCTTTTCAGGAAAAGATATTGGAACAATATTAATATCTAATGATCTTTCAATTACCATGTTTATATTAGAGGATAATTTTTGAATGAGAAGCAAATCTTCATTTTTTATTATTTCAATAGATTTTGGAATCCAAATTTCTTGACTACCAAAAACTAACTTATGTTCACAGTTTAATTTTGCTTTATATCCTAATTTTAAGGAATCATCCTGAGAAACTGATGATTTTTGAATATTTTTTTTAATTTGATTAAATTTTCTCTTTATGTTTTCCGATAATCCTTTAGGTAAAACAGCATCCTCTATCCAATTATTTGAAATGTAAGTTTTAATATTAAAATCAGGTTTAATTCTATATAATTTATATGAGGGCATAATATTACCTCCTTTTTTTTAAATTTTTGATAAAAAATCATAAAAATCATTTTTTAGAGAAATAATGTATTCCGGTTTATATCCTAAATCAGTATTTCGATTTGAAGGACTATATTTATAATAAAATATATCTCGAATATGGGGGGCATTTGTTTCGGGTGATTCAAAAGTGCTTTTTCTCCCAATAATTATCATTTTTTTTCTTGCTCTTGAAAACATAACATGCAGTCGGTGGTTATCTCTTATGTGAGGTGATGGAACACAATCAGTTAATGTTAAGCTAATTAGCACAATATCTGCTTCTTGACCTTGGAAACTATCTGCTGTGCCTGCTTTTTCATAGATCAATTTTAATCGTGTAGCTTGATTCTTATATGGTGTAATTAATTTTAAAAATTCTTCATTAGATTCATCAAAATTATAAGTGTGTTGAATTAGTTTAAATAGACCCCTAACAATATTTACTTCTCCAATATTATATCGAGAACTTCCGACTCTTTGATTAATCGCATCATCTATATTGGAAGTATCAATAATTACGACTGTCTTTTGAGGATTTAAGATATTATATATTTTTTTCGAAAAATTACCATTATATTCTTTAAAATTTTGTAATAGATGTGACCTTTGTTTTGTATTATCTCCATCTCTTATAATATGGCGCCCTGGAGCGAATTTCATTGATAAATCTCGTATTGCTGGATGCATTCTATATTGCTTTCTAAGCATAATTTGTCTTTTGATAGGAACATTTTGTTGTCCAAAATGAAGCTTCCTAATTGCGAAATCTATAGCATTAGTACTTAATTCTGTAAATGATGTAATAGGTGATAATTGACAATTATCTCCTACTAGACAAGAGCCTCTGATATTAGGTGAAAGATTATTCTCATAAAAAAAGGGTAAATACATCTCAGGTGGTGTTAATTGTGAGGCTTCATCATAAAGGATTACTTGGGGATTAATGAAATATTTTTTGGATAATAATTGAAGTTGGAATACAGTTCCTATAAAGATCCAAGCCATTGAGATCATCGATTGATATTCTTTTAGAAGATAATTTGGAGGACGAGGATTTTCAAGTATATAATCCTTTAATGGTAATATAAAAAAGTTTTTCGCTTTTTTGGGAAAGACTCTCTTAACATATTTATGTCCATCCTCTATATCATTATTTTCAAAAAATTCATGAAATGCCTGCAATATACGATTTGCTGATTCATTAGTAGGTGTTCCAATATAAACTATTGGCATTGATCTGCGATATACTGGAGCAGAAATAAATAATAAACTTCCGTTAACAATAACAATTGTTTTTCCAGTTCCAGGTGGACCAATTATAACCGCAGATGAATAATATTGGTGTGAATTTATAATTACATTTTGATCAAATTTAAGATTTTCTGGGATTACACCAAAATTTGGTTCGGGTTCAGCTTTTTGATTTAATGGAAATAGGGTTTTTTGTTCATACTTTCTAGTATCTTTTTCTTTATTTTTTTGAGATTTTTGGTTTCTTTGTTCCTTTGAAAGCCCCCAAATTATTTTTATTGCTTTTTCTTGGTAATTATTAAAGAAGCTTGTATTAAGTCTCTGTTTTATTATTTCAGATACCTTTCTCTGAAAATCTGTTTTACCATATTTATCTAACATAATTAAACCTTTTATTCTAAATATTTTACCTCATTATCTCCAAATATAGCAACTCCCGCTCTTTTAGATTTATTTTCTAATTTATCTTGCATTTTTCTTATTTCAAATTGATCATCTGTTTCATCTTCAGTTTTATCATGCCAATGTTTCACAATATTCCATAAAGCTCTTTTTTCTTTTTGAATCAGATGTAAAGGTTTTTCGTCTAATGATTTCATTAGAATAACATTTAAAGGAGTATTCTGTGGAAAATAAGATAATAGCAGATTTATATTTCTTATGAAAGAGCTGTTTGTGTTTTCAAATTGATATTCATTCTCATTAATTTTTCTTATTATACCTTTAAGATTCCAATCTTCTGAATAAATAAAAGGAGACCATGGTATTATTGTAACGTGTTCTGCATCAATAGGAGCGTCTTGTACAAAAAATTCATGTGATTTATCATGATATATTAATTTCAAATCAATATTTCGATAGATCTGCCCAATATACATATCGATTTGCTCAATACATTGATCTATATCGTCAGCTTTCATAGTAAGATACAACCAGTAGTAATATTTTGATAAATGATTATATTCATTTCTAAGAAATTTTTGAAACAAAGCAACATTTCTTTCAAATCTACTTGGAGGAAATTTGATAACATCCTTCATCACACATTGTCTATAACCGAAATATTGATGGCAACATAAATTATATTCTTTAAAATCATGAAAAGGACAAATATCATCTATTTTTCTTGCTCGATATGGTTTATTACTATTTGTTAATGTAGTAACAATTAACTTCTCTGTTAGAAGTTTTGAGATATTAATATCTAAATCCTTTATTAATGTATCATTAAATATCCCATCGGGAGTTATAACATTTATAGAATAATTTAAAAATTCTGAAAAATTCTCAATTTCTGGAAAATTATTTGCTTTAAATATTTGTTTGTCCATATAAGTTAATTTGAAATTTACTGATAAATTATCTGGTAAATTTTGTACAGCATATCTCCATAACCATAAATGAAATAAATCAGGAAATATATAAGCTAATTTAAAAGCAGAATCAATATCAACTTCACTATTATAATCCTTAAACCAATTTAAGGATAAATATTTAAAGGAAATGATGTTTTTTGTTGTTAAATCTATTAGTGGAACTCTTCCACATGCAGGAAAAAGATCTGCTCTTGGATCTATAAAATATTTAGAATGGTGAATATTTTTAAAATTAATTTCTGGATGTTTTATTAATTTTTCATTGACATATTCCCTTAAAGTATAAGGAACATTATTGATATCTCTTGGGACAGGAATATTAGGTGAAAATGCAAAAGTATTAAATAATAATTTGTTATTTTTAATTTTTTCAAATCCGCCTTCAAAATGTATAAATTTTTTAAATGTCTCGATTACTATATCAGAAATAGCATGATGTTTTTCATTGATCTCATTTCTTATCCGGTTTTCCCATATTTCTTTTTCAAATTCCTCTTCTTCTATCCCTAATTCAATATTACAATATTTTATCATCCAAAGAATTATCTCTTCGAATACTTTACTATCATGTGAATACATATGATAAATATTTTCTCTTGAATCCCAAGGAATTATAATATTATTTTTTGGGATATAAGTGTCATAACCTTTTAAGATTCTTAGATAAGGTGTTCTTAAACAAGAATTTTCGGCAATTTCCTCCATTTGTAGAATTGGAGAATATTTTAGTGTAAAAGGTTTAAATTCTTTTATTTGGCTTATAGATGGGTAGGTTATTGAAAGTGGCACATTATCAAATCTATACATTAAAATATCTCCCTCCAAGGTTCTATTATAAAATTAATACATTCTTCATATTGTGAAATATTATAATATGTTTTTGCTAAAGTATTAACATCTTGAATGTTTTTACAGATTCTCAATGTTTTCATAACTACTAATATTCCTTCATAGTAAGTTAGTATTATTAATGCTCCATTATGAGGCATAACCTTATAACGAGTTATTTTATTAAAATAATCAATTGATAATTTCCAAACTGAATTTCCAATTAATAAACTCGCAATATCCTCTTTATCAAGAATATTAAAAAAATTATAAATTGGATCTAAAATGTTGTAAGTTGGGGAATCGAATTCTTCTTCTGGAATTTCATTTAGTTTAAAAATATTTATGATTTTTGGATTTAAAGGAATCTCACGAGTTATTCCTTGATTAACACAGAATTCATTCCAACCGATAATTAGATGATCTTTAAGTGCATATGAATCTTTTATTGTTAAAAAAAAATCATTTAAATCAGATTTTAATTGTTCAAAATCATCAATTTCTTTCTCAGTTAAAAATATTTTTTTAGGCTTAGGTTTCTGACTTATTGGTTTTTGAAAGAATTCTGCTGTTTTTGATATCAAATCTTGATTTGAATACTTTAATAGAATAATTTTTAGTGCTTGAAATAAAGATTTTTTTAATTTTTCGAAAGATTCATTAATCTGTTTTAATATAATCTCTTTTAAATCTAACGGAAATTCTTTTATAAATAATTCTGATTCTATAAATGCCTCTATTTCCGATTTTCTTTTAATTTTATTTGTTATCCTGCGAATCTCGTGAACCTGCATTTCTTATATAAAGTAAAAACATTGTAATTTGATTTATAGTGAAATTTATTCAAAACTTTTTAATATTTTATTATATTTTTGTCATAAAACATAAATTGAAAAACATTATTAAATTTTTTATCAGTATCTATTACATATTTAATAAATAAAATGCAAATCATTTGTATTCAAAGAAAAATATATCTAATTAGAGTAAATAAATTCATTTAATAAAAAGAAAAATAGACAATTTGTTTAGTAAAAAAACTACTAGAAATAAATAGAGTTATTTAAGGCATATAGATAACTTTGATTCTATCAATATCTTCATTTATGTCTTATTCATCATTTTTTAAACCTTATTACTAAGTTTTGTAGCCACTTAAAATTAGCAATTATTTATTCAGTTACTTTAAGATACAATTAAAAAAAGAGACAATATATCTTGGATTGGATGCTTTAAATTCAAAATTTCTCTGCTTTAAATTCAATATTTTGGAAAAACTAGTCAAAAAAAATAATTAATTCAAATCATATTGAATGGACTGATTATCAATATATCTTGGATTGGGAAGATTTTCTAAGATTTCATGCTTTAAATTCATAGAAATAACCGAAAAAAGACATCAATTTATTATTTTAATTATTATTTGAAAAATTATTAGACTGAAATTTTTATTCTTATAATATTGTGCACATTAGATGTATTTAAATGATAGGTTTTGCAGAAAAATTATACCAGATCTGCTAATACATTGATTATAATGAAATATCGACAAAACTTTCTTTAAGATTTTCACCAACCCAATAAATCGTCACCTAGCTCATCCTCATAATTGGGTGTTGAAATCTGAGGATTGTGTCGGCATGTTCAAAGAAAATATTTTAATTTTTATGTAAGGTGTGGATTTAAAGCCCCCTAATTTTTAATGAAAATGATTTTTACCTATCTAGGGGAATAGGTGGCCGGTTACCGGGGAATTGTGAATCAAGTTTTACTTGCTTCATTAGTCTTTGAAAATTCATACCCAAATAGATTTGTAATAGATACATCCCAGTTGCTAATATCTCTTAATTATTTTACTATATTTACTTTTCGGGTATGGAATCTTTTTAATTTAGGAAAAAAAAGTAAACTTGGGCATTAGGATAATTATAATGTTTTGAATAATTAACAAATGTATTAACAAATCACCACCCTCTTTCTGTTAAAAACTTAAATAAGAAATTAAATATATACTATGATTTCAATTCATAAAAATAAGAGTTTTGACCCTAAGGAAATCCTATTAGTATGCCCTGTATGTAAAACCCAAAAATATTTAGAATTATCTGAGATTTTGACATTAAAAGCTCGTAGCGGATTAATAAGCGTTTCAATAGAGAAAGGGGTAATATGCAATCATAATTTCTTAAATTATGTTGATAAAAATTATATTTCAAGGGGTTCTTATGAAGTTGATTATGTAGTTAAATACAATTCTCTTGAGCTACAAGTTTTTCCTAATAATTTTTTTAAAATTGAAGAAAAATATGAGATGCTAGAGCTGACAAAATTAAAAATATCCCCTGTTTTGTATCTTAGAAATACTTTTAAATCAATTTTTATCAATATTAGTCAATTCATTAAAAATATTATAAAATTGCTAAATCAAGAGTTAATGAAAATATTAAGTTGAATCCTATTCTTTTTCTCTTCTAGGGTGCCAATAATAATTTAGTTTGAAATTTTTTCATTTAAACTACGAAGATCTTTATGAACTTTACTTTGACTTTAATTGTAATTTAAATAAAGAAAGTGAGAAGTATAATTAATCTATTAGACAAAAATCAGTTTAAAATAACAATTAAGTCTTTGATTAAGTAATTGAAAATTCAATAATATCATGAAATTCGATTTTTTATTTTTTTCCTTTGAGTAAAAAGATGGCTCCTGTCATCAGGACCTAAGTATAAGGTCAAAAATATAATAGGGAGAGGAGGGCGAAATCATAGTGTAAATTTTTACACTAACAAAAGACAAAAATCCAGGGTGATGATAGGAGCCTTTGTTAAAATTTTATCCTTGTTCCAATATAATAGTTGATTTTTCTATTTTATAAATTTTACAGTTCTGTGAAATATTACTCAGGATAAAGCTTTTTCTTTAAATAATCTAAAGACGTAAATATATTTTAGAATATTTCGATTTGTTTATCAACGCTTCTTATCTAGACAATAAGTTAAATATTTTGTTCTTGGTTTATTGGATATTAAATAATAAAAAAAATGAAAAATATATCTATAAAATTTACTTTTAAAGAAGTCCAGCAAAGATTACAAAAAAGTTGATTAGATCAAAGATTTCACTGATTAGAATGTATAAAGGTGTTTCTCCTAAAATGTTTTGCAGTGAAGGTCTAGTTATATTTGATATTAAATATGTAAGGAATCCAATCATTACAACAAGAGGCTTGATTTCTGAGAGTTTTTGAAGTCTATGGGCTAAATAAAAGAGTAAAACGCATAAAAATAAAGTTGGAATTACCATACATGGCAAAAGAATGCCTATTATGGTGGAATTTGGAGCAATAATAATTATAAAAAACTCTATTGCAATTATATATAATGTTAATGTGGATCTTAGTTTCTTTCGGTAACTATCCTTGTTTAATTTTGTATTTTTCTTTTTCTCTTCTTTTCGACCTGCCATCCAAACGAGTAGAATTTCCAGAAGTCCGTAGAATAATGGTGATAAATAAAAAAAGACTAAAATAAACCTAACCTTTACTATATTGAGTAAAGTAACTGTGTTTAAGTCAAACCATGTAAGGTTATAAAGAAGGTCTATAGCTTTTCCAAATACTAATCCCAAGAAAAATAATCCAAATAAGAATTTCATGTCGTCAAGATATTGTGTTTCTAATTTCTGCCATTTATAGAACATTATGATTACCATTACTAGTAAAATAATCATCCTAGTTAATATAACCGATAATACTACAAAACTCCCTTCAATAGTTGTCATGGTTTTAATTATAATCCTAAAATTAAGATAATACAAAAACCAAATGCATAGACTTCCTAAAATGCTAAAGAAAATAATCAATGAAAGAATTTGTCGTGACTTCATTTTAAATCACGAAAATGATTATATATTAACATATTTATTTTCCTTGGAAAAAAATTAAAAAAGATAAAATTATAGTAGAGAAGCATTTCTCTTCTCAGAAATTCCATATTTTTAATTGGCTTTTTAAATCTTAATTTTTACAAATTTATGATATTAACAAATCTTCATAATTCAGATATATATAATCTATAAAAGATTTAAAAAGAGGTTTAAAAAGAATGCCCATTATAATAGAGAGTGAAATTAAACTCTGGCAAGGAGACGATAATACGAGCAGAAATCAGCAAAATACGAAATTTGATCTTTTTGATATAATTAGTCCTCTGATAAATGAAACTCTTAAATTTTTATTTGAAAGTTAAATATTTAAAAAAATTCATGCAAAAGTCATTGAATATAAAAGAATGGTAAAGAGAAAAATAGAAACATGTCCAGAATGTGGGAATAATGTTCTAATTTCAGATAATATTCGGGGTGAGATTGTCTGTAATGTATGCGGATTGGTATTATGGCAGCGAATTATAGATCTTGGTCCCGAATGGCGAGCATTTACCTCTGAAGAAGCAAAACATAAAATTAGAGTAGGTCCCCCAATAAACTTTACTTTATATGATAAAGGATTAAGTACTACAATAGATCGGAAAAATAGAGATGCTTTTGGGAAGTCTATCAACCCTCAAACTATGTCAGATTTTCATCGTTTACGGAAATGGCACACAAGAACTCGAAGGATTAAATCTGCAGAAAAAAATTTTGCTTATGCTATGAGTCAATTAGATCGATTAGCTTCACAGTTAAAAATGTCAAAAGATTCTAAAATATTGACAGCTTATATCCTTAGGAAAGCTGTTAATAAAAAATTAACTGCAGGAAGATCTATTGAAGCATTATTATTAGCAGCAATTTATATCTCTTGGAAATCTTATAATATTCCTAAGACTTTTGATGATTTTAATGATCTATTACCAATCCAAAAAAATAAAATCTCTAAATATTCTAGATTGCTCTCAAAAGAATTAGACATAAAAATTGGAGTGCCTTCACCAATAATTTATGTTGCTAGATTTTGTGCAGAGTTAAATATTTCGGGAAAAGTTCAAAATCGAGCATCTGAATTATTGAAATTAGCGGAGAAAAATGGATTTCTTATTGGTAAATCTCCTATTGGAATAGCAGGAGCAGCTATCTACACTGCTTGCCTATTAGAAGGAGAACATAGATCTCAGAGAGAAATATCAATTGCAATAAAAGTAACTGAACCTACTTTACGAAAATACTACAAAATATTATTAAAATTAGCAGAAACGACAAAATAAATAGTATATTCCATTTGGATTTAATTTAAATTTTTGAAATAATCTTCTCAATTTATACTTTAGTTATTTATTGGTGTAGATAATGCTAATCTCTCATTTCATCATAAATACATCCGCACTAATAATGATCATTATAACAATACACTTTTTTTTTAATATTTCCAGTGCGTCGGACTATGCAGCATAAAAGTATGAAGACTGCTTAAAGGAAATGTATAAAGAAAAATTTTGAACTTTTGCCAATATTGCTTTGAATGGCAGATAATAATACGGTTTTAATGTATATTTGGGTAAATCTCTTTATTGGGATATAGACGTCTTGTTTTTCTAATTATTTTGAGTGCAGCTTCATGGTCCTTCATACTAAGCAAAATTCCTGCTTTGGTTTTATAAATTTCAAGAAGCTCTAATTTTTTAGGTTTAAGATGGAATGCATTTTCTAACACCATCAATGCATTTTTATAACTATGTAAATCATAGGCTATACAATTTGCCTTTTTTATATAATACTTAATATTATGAACGTTTTTTTTTATAGCTAAATTTATAGCCTCTAAAGCTTGTTCATGTTGATTTAAAGACCAGAAAATGCTTGACAAATCTGAATAGTGTTCTGCATTATATGGTTCTAATTCAATAGCTTTATTTATTGCATTTAAGGCTTCCTCGTATTTATTTTGCCAGTTTAAAAAAAATGCGTAATCTGAATAATAATTCGCTTCCTGAGGATCTAATTCAATAGCTTTATGTATTGTTTCTAATGCTCCATTATAATCCCCTGTAAGATGTAAAATTTGTGCTTTTAAGGCATAATTATACAAATTATTTCTATTAAAATCTAAAGCTTTTTTAATGAATTTATTGGCATACTTAATATTATCCCGATAGTCAATGGGTAATTTAGCATTATATGCTTCCTCAATATGGAATAAAGTTCTTTTTTGTAAATAATCCAACCTTTCAAAATCGAAAATTTTAGATGTTAAAATTAGAGTGGGAATTTCATATAAGTCAAAACTCTTTATTAACGCTTTTCTTTTAAGATCTTTTAAGAGTGTTAATAAATAATATTTTATTGTATCATATAAAGCGGGTTCAAGGTCTTTATGAAAAAATTTATATTTATTAATAAGATCAGTTGTAATTTCTTCACATACTTCATTAATAATGAGTTCTTGGAATTTATTTTTGTGTATATGTTGTAAGTAATAATGCTCTCTAAGTATTGACTGAATAGACTTTTCAAAAATGTTACCAAATACCTCACTTGACCTAAAATATAAATTTATTCCCCTCTCTACTAGCTTTAATTTGTAGAATGAGATCTCTGTAATTTTTTTCATACTAATCCTGTGAAGAAACCATTTTAATTCATCTTTTGATAAAATATCACTACCATATTTATTAATAAAATCATCAATTGAAATATTCACGAGCCCATAAGAATCATAAAATTTAGGGTGGTTTAGGGTTAGGTATAAGATTGCTCTATTAAATTTTTCTTCAGAAAAGTTTTTTAATCTATCCCTTGTTATTTCATTTTTAAGTTTGAGAAACTCAATCATAATATCTTCATTTTCTATTTCGAAATTTCTAAAAAACTGAATATTCAAATTGACTATTTTAGATATTGATTTCCGCTCTAAATTTAGAATAGTTTTTATATCTAGATTATATGATTTCAATCGTTTTACTAACTCTTTTACTCCTAAATTAGTGATTATGTAAATACTATACTTCCCTTCACGAGAGACATTTATATAATTCTTATTTTTTAATTTTTTTGCCCATTTATGAAATGTGTTTTTGTTCATTCTGTTGATTATGCCCTTATCTTTATTATTTATAAATTCCTCACGTTTCAGTGGACCATAAAGGGATAAAGCATAAAGGATGATATCTTCATATTGGTTTCTTTCTATGAATTGATTAGGGATTTTTTCAGGGATAATATTAATTTTTGCCATACTTTTAAAACTGATTTTTTTTAATTTAAGATTAATGCATTAGGACATGTACTAGGACAAAATCTATAAATACATAAAAAATAGAATTTTATTCAATAATCAAAATTAGGACATTAATAAATCCAAATTTCAATTCTAATAGGATTTCAAAATTAGAAATGTGATAGAGAAATAATAGGCTCATAAATGTATAAAAACTATAAAAAAATGACTAAGGCGAATAAGAAAAAGAAATATTACTGTCCTCGATGTAAAAATGAAAAAATCATAGATTTTGATGATTTTATCCATTGTCCTAAATGTAATTTAGATTTTGATAAAGAGTTTTTTGGCGTTGTCGATGATGAGAACATGCTGTCTCGGCAGGAGTTAGGAGGTTTTATTGACGTATTTAATGATGAAGAGAAGAAGAACTTATTAGAAAATGAGTTATAAAAAAATTTCTTATATAAAACGATCAAATCAAGACTGAAAAAATCCAGGGCGTTGGCAGGTTTACCTGCTTTTATTAGGAAAATTTAGATATTTTATATAGATGATCTAATGTTTTTCTTTTAAAATTTGCTAAGAACAAGCATTATTATCAATCATTTGATTTATCACATGACATCTCATATTGTGAAATAAAAAGTAAATTTATTATGAAAGGAAAAGACAGGCCATCAAAATGATCACTATTTTCAGAAGTTTTTCTGATTTTTGTTTTTTCCCATAAAAATATTTTTACTAAAATTAAAATAAAGTAAGTTAAATGAAGTAATTAACATAAAGGATTTCATTAATTTAAATAAAAGAAAAGATATTTTTTAACCATCAAAATTCTTAGACCATTATAAAATTATATAAAATCAAAGGAATTTTGATTTTAATCTAATTATTTAGAATTCAGGGGGTAGATATTATTTATCTTTTCTTAATTGCTCTTTTCTATACTTTCTTATTTCTGCTAATACTTTATAATCAAAATCATAATTTGGATCAGGAATTTTGGAGATGATTGAAGAATCGAATTGAGATTTTTTCAGTTCTTCATAACCTTCTCCAGTTCCATAATAAAACACTAACTGAGCTATTCGCATTAAAGGGTATAGTTTAATTGGAATAGGACCAAGATTTGATAATTCGAATGTAAGAATTCCGTGAAAACTAGGATGTACAATCCCCGCAGTAGCATGCACAACTAAACCCAACCGACCCCAAGAGCTCCTACCTTGTAAATTAGCTGTTACATTATTAGGAAGGCATATATATTCAAAAGACTCTGCTATTATAAACTCTCCTGGATGAATTGTGAAAGATTCCCCAAAATCTAATTTTAAATGTTTTCTTATTTTTTCAGATTTTTTAGTAAATTTTTCTGGTTCCAAAGGATTCAGATAGCTTGCTTTAATTTTTGACGGAACGTAAAGATCTCCAGATAAGCGAATATCAACACTATCTCTTCCAATTTGCTCTTCATGTAAATAAGGGGCTATAATTATTCTTTTATTCAATTTATCATTATTCATTAGTCTTATTATTTCAGAAGTTAAGAGACACCCTTTTGAGTTATTATTATTCGTTGAATTTGTCATAAATTTGATAACCTCTTAACATATCTATACTCTTTTTAGCTCTTTCTTCAATTCTCCTAAATAATCCAATTTTTTCATTAATTGGTTTCTTGGTATTGAATAAAATTTCAAAGTAATACTCCCAAAATACGTTTAAAATCTTGAAAATGGGATTTTTTTCATATTTTAATAACGTTTTTTTATTTTTTTTATACTTATGAACAGGTAAATATACACCAATGGGAATATCATTTCTTACAAGTTCTAATAAAACCTTTTTTTCGGGATTATTTTTTCCCAAAAAATCTAAAATATCCTTATTTTCTAGTTTAAAGCTTTCTTTAGATGTTGAAATTATGTTTTCCATTTCACTCTCTAAAATTTTTATAACTAGATTAAATATTTTCTCTGTAGGTACTTCATATATTTTTTCTGATAATTCAAATGCTTTATTTTCTTCTTCTAAATTTTCATAACCATCAATATCAAGTAATTTTGAGAGATATTGACATCTTAAATAAAATGGAGGATGTGAAAAGTTAAAACTACCATGTCCCGATGTTAAACTCCAAAATAATAAAAGGCTTCTGCTTGCTGGTCCTAGTAATATTACAGATATGATATCAGTTATCAATTCCCTTGTCCAATTTATCAGAATTTTATTTAATTGAACGTAAAAAAGATCTTTTAAGAGAGTTTCGGGAAGCCCGTGGTATATTGGTAAATTTATGAAATCTTCTAAGACAGGTTCAATCTTGTCTTCATAATTCTTAAAATCAATAACATAATTTTCTGTGATTTTTAATAGAATATCTATTAAATGAGAGAATTCATGAAAGAATGCGGTTTTAATTAAAAAATTATCTTTAAAAATCAGTGGATATTTTATATGTAAAGAAAAATCTGGAAATTTAACATCCAACTTATTGAAATATTCCTCTACATTTTTATGAAATAATCTTGATGACATTTCAAAATTCAATTCACCAAGACTTGCAGAAATTAGACACACTATTTCTTTGTCTTTAAAAAAGGAGATGGAACTTATTCTCTCTCGAATAAAATTAATTATAGCATAATCATCAAAATCAATAAAATTTATTGTAGAAAACGTGATATCTCGTAATAAAGGAAATATATAATTCAAGGCATCACTTAAATAATAATTCTTATTCATAATTTCTTTTTGTTCTTCAATTGAACTTGTTTCCTTGAGTTCCTCTTTCAGATCTGATATTTTTTGTTCAGAAGCATCAATTATGTCTTCTATCACCTTGAAAATTTCCCGAATAATTCCAATAGATGCATATCTCTCGTTTTTCAGTTTTAATAAAACTTGTTTAAAATTATTGACTAGTTGAGAAGTCACATCAAATGTAACATTTACAGATTCCATTTTTTGGTGAATAAAGCCTTTTTAAATGAAGTATTTAATATTAACGATTAAATTTTATATTTTGGTAGTTTTTGCTTAAGATAGATAAAAAATCTCTAACTTTTAAAATCTTTTCTTCTTTACCTACTTCATCTAAATCTAGATTATTTTCCAAATAATCTATTAAATTCTTTATTTCTTTTTGAATTTCAATAATCTCTTTTTGAATTTGTTCAAAAGATTGATTAGAAGATGACAAAATTAGTTTTATTAATTGCCAATATATTGAGATCTTGATTGAATCTTTTCCACTATATTTAAATGATTTAATCCTTTCTTTACCTTTTTCTACATTCTTAAAAAGTGTAAATACATCTTTGAGAGAATTAATATCTTTTGTCTCAATGTTGTGTTTATCTGTTTTTAAAATTTTGTTTAATACGTATGATGCATCATTAGAAAGGTAACCGATTTTAAAGATTTCAGGTAAATCTTCTTTTTTAAATTGTTCCATATTTAAGATTTTAATCAACTCTTGAATTTAAGTTAATAAAAAGATATTATATTATTTTAATTTTTATACTCACTTACTTTTTAAATAATATGACTCTAATAATTATATAATTTTTCCTAATAATGAAATAACTGCTTAAATATTTAAATATATTTATTGATTTAATTAATAATATTCATTTTTATGAATAGATAGGTTTAAGAATATATTTTCCTATTAATATATTACCGACAAAAAATAAAGATTCATATTTATGAATTCTTCAAATTCCCTAAAAAAAGCATTTATTGACGAAATAGAAAGAAGTTCATATAAAGTAATGAAAAATCGAGTTATTTATTTATTAAAATATGAATTAATATCGAATTTTATTGATAATAAAAAATCAGTAGAAATTATATCAGAAATTATTGAAACAATTATTGAAAAAATTATTAGGAAGGTTATACAAAATTTTGGTTCGATATCAAATATAGTGAGATATTGCCTTACAAATTTTTTTAAAATAAATCAAGAATTTACTTCTGATGAATTTTATGAAGTTATTGAGATGAATTTTTATTATTATGACAAAACAACATATAGTAAATATTTAAATAATGAGATATCAAAATTAATTGAATCCGTTAAAGATAAAAGAAAAGTATATTTTGTTAAAGATATCAACGAGAAATATTTTCATATTTAATAATCAATCTAAATTGGGTTGAATTTATGGTGTCTGCTAATTTAATATCCAGTGGTGACACATAACTTTTTGGGCTAATTTCGGGCTTTTTACCATTATATTCCAAAATGGGCATAATCTTCTAATGGTATTAATACTACATCTGCCAAGTAAATACCATTTGGGTCAACTATTCTCCTATTACTTGAAAGTTCTTTGATTTCAACCATTTTTTCTTCATCTATACCTAAAAGATTAGATGCACCAGCATTTTCCAATACTTTTTTAATTGCCCCAATTCTACCTTCTTTTCTATAAAATAAATTTATTTCAATAGGTGCATTAACAGCATTAGATAATTCTATAAGGTATTTGGGGCATAAAGCAGCAGTATTTCCATTAACAGATATTACTGGTTTTTTAGCTAGTAATAAAAGGGCAACTGCCGCTTTAATAGCGTTCTTGGCTATACTATTTGTTTTCTCACCTAGTATATAATCAAAACTTTCTCCCCTACCATGTGCTATTAAACCAGCTTCAGCAGTAATTAAATTTCTCATTCCTTCAATAATTTTACGTCTATAATTCAAACTCTGATAACGTGGATGATCCTTTGGAACCTTATGATCTTGGTTCTCATTAGAATTCATGATTCATAAATAAGTATAGGTCTTTATATAGTTTAAAATAAAGGAAAACTATTAATCTTTTGTATCTTTTATAATTTTGTTGATGATTATGAGCTCTATGGTAGAAAAGAAAAGCAACGATTTGCAAATTTATCACACGAAAAAAGTTTTAGATGACCTTAAAGGTAAAAAGGGATTCCACACAGAATTAATTTCATTGTACATTCCGCATGATCGTAAGGTTTCTGATATAACAAATTATCTTAAGAATGAAATCAGTGAAAGCCAAAATATTAAATCAAAGTTAACTAGAAAAAATGTATTAGATAGTATAAATAGTCTTTTAGGTAAACTGAAAAATATAAGAGATATTCCAGAAAATGGGTTAATTATGTTTTCAGGAGCAATTCCGCAAAATGATACACCTGGGACTGAAAAAAATGAATTAACAATTATCACCCCTCCGGAAAAAGTTACAACATTCAGATATCATTGTGCGAATGAATTTTTGTTATGGCCACTAGAAGAAGTACTTAAACCAAAAGAATCATATGGTTTAATTGTTATTGGAAGATCTAAATCTGCCGTAGGCTATATTAGGGGTGAACATGTAGAGGTTGTGAGAGAATTCACTTCAGGAATTCATGGTAAACATCGAGCTGGTGGGCAATCACAGAGGAGATTTGAAAGAGACATTGAGGAACAAGAAAAACAGTTCTATCGTAGAATCTCAAAGGAAATTAGTGATTTATTTTTATCTATGGAAGATTTGCAGGGAATCTTTATTGGAGGACCTGGTCCCTCTAAAGAAAAATTTGTAAACGATGAGAGCTTGGATTATAGACTGCGTGAAAAAATAATGGATATAGTTGATCTTGGATACGGAGGTGCTGAAGGTATTCGAGCATTAATTGAAAAGATAAAGGATAAAATTGAAAACGTAAAATATATCCGAGAAAAACAAATTATGCAGCAATTTTTAAAAGAAATTTCAAACGATACTGGACTAGCTGCATATGGACTTGAAGAAGTCCAAAAAGCATTAAATATTGGTGCTATTAATACAATAATTTTTTCTGAAAAATTGGATGTGTATAAATTAAATTTAGAATGTTCTAATTGTGGATATAAAGAATCGAGAACTGCTAGAGAACAAGAATTAATAATGATTGAATCATCAATTCAAGATGAAATCTGTCCAGAATGCAGTTCGAACACATTTGATATTTCAGAAAAAACTACATTAATTGAAGACCTTGGAGCTATCGCAGAGACTATGGGGACTGAAGTAATAATAATTTCCTCTGAGACGGAAGAAGGAGAAATGCTATATAGTACATTTGGAGGGATAGTTGCAATCCTCCGATTTAAACTTACATATTAGCCAAATATTAGGTGTTATCTTAAAATTAATTGACTCTATTAGAATGGTTATTAAAAATTTATAGTAAAATTGGTAAAATGGAGTATAATTTATGGATTTAAAAGAAATTTTATTGAATTTAAATATAGTAATGTTTGGAGGCAAAGGTGGTGTTGGAAAAACAACATGTGCTTCAAGTTCAGCAATTTGGGCTGCTGAACATTGTCGGAATACTTTAATTATTAGTACAGATCCAGCTCATTCATTGGGTGATAGCCTAGGAGTAGATTTACCTCCAGGTGAACCAAAACAAATACCTGGTATTGATAATTTAACGGCATTAGAAATTAATCCTAAAGCTAATATTTCAGAATTTCGTGGATTAACAAATATAAATCCAATAGAAGAAATGGGTATGCCTGATATTATGGGAGGAATGCCTTTAATGGAAGATTTGCAAGAATTAACTTCAATGAATCCTCCTGGTATAGATGAGGCTTTAGCTTTATTAAAACTGTTAGAATTCGTAGAAACGGAACATAATTATGATTTAATAATTTTTGATACTGCTCCAACAGGTCATACACTTAGATTTTTAAGTCTTCCAGAAACTTTATCGGGATGGATAGGAAAACTTATTAAAATGAGAATTAAATTTGGAAATATGTTTGGCGCAATAAAAAGAATTATTACTCGAGAGGAAAAAAAAGATGATAATTCTTTAAAGATTTTAGAAAGATTGAATAATTCCATCCTTAATGCAAGAGATGATCTCACTAATCCTTTGAAAAATTCATTTGTAATTATTATGATCCCTGAAGAGATGGCAATAACAGAAACAGGTAGATTATTAAATGAACTTATTAAAAACAATATCCCCGTTTCAAATATAGTCGTAAATCAATTATATCAAGATCCATCTGATTTATGTAATTTTTGTAGAGCCCGACGAGAGATGCAACAAAGAAACCTAATTAAAATAAGAGAAATTTTTAATGAAAAATTAGGTAAAAACTTGATTGAAATACCTCTTTTTAAAGAAGAAATAAGAAAATATTCAAAATTGAAAGAATTAGGAAAATATTTAATTAATAATACGCGTTAAGTAAAATCTTTTAAATAATTACAATATGTGCAAATTTTAGTATTTCCACATGGATATCCACATAATTGACAAGAATTATAATTCTTTTTCTCATTCTGATAATATAATGATTTTGATAGTTCTAAAAATCCATTGAATAGATTGAATTCTATCTCTGGACTATATTGTTTACATTTCTGAATAAAATCTAATACCCTCTTTCTTATTATAGGATCTTTTTCTCTATACGGGCAGTGTGAAGGATAATAATCGAATTTTTTTATGTTTGCATATAAAAAGATCTCATCCTCTGGAATTCTCATCAAGGGTGTTATTTTCCTTATAAAATAATTTTCAATTCTACTATTCTGTTCTTTAAAGAGATACTGATTTGCTATTATATGAAAGCGTTTATATAAAATATTCATTAAAAATGTTTCTGCTACATCAGTAAGATTATGACCTAATGCTAAAACAGTACCTCCTAAATCTTTTGCACTATCATTTAACAATCTTCTTCTAAACGTTGCACAATAATTACAAGCATATCTATAATCAATAGATTTCTTCTTGATACTTATGATCTCATCTAATTTATATCCTATCTTTTCCTTAAATGATATAATTTTATGTTCTATATCATATATCTTACAAAAATCCTTAGCTTTTTCAATGCTATTTTTTCTATAACCTTTTATCCCTTCATCAACCATTAATGCTATAATTGGTTCAGGATTATATGTTCTTTCCTGAATTTTTATTAAATTATAGAGGAGGGAAATTGAATCTTTCCCACCAGACAAAGCAACGATAATTTTATCATGAGGATGCAGCATTTTATATTTAGAAATAGTTTTGTAAATATTTTTTTCAATATTCTTTTCAAAACATTCAGAACAGAGAGTTTCTCCAGAATAACTTCGTTTAATGACAACTACATTTTTACAATGAGAACATTTTCCCTTTTCTAAGAATATTTTATAATTCATTAAAACCAATTATAGTTCAATTTTGTAAGTGATAACAAATAATAACTAAATCCAAAAAGTTAGTGCTCCCAATTTCACAATTGATAAGATAAAGTTCCCCGCCACTATAATTAATGTAAATAATCTTAGAATATTAATAATAGTTCTTTTTAATGGTCTTTTTCGATCGTACCAATATTCATAAGAGATCTCAACAATCGAATTTTTATCCAATTTACTTTGTTCAGGTAAATCTAATATCAATGTTTCTTTAAAACCATCTCCAAATTTATCTATTAGATTATAATTATCTTCTGATAATACAATTTCACTGGATTCTTTTATTTTTGCAGGATCTTGAATTGAAATTTTTACAGAATTTACATTTTCTACACGATATTCTGATAAATCATATTCATTTGCATCCGGTGAAAACTGATATTTATCTTTCTTTTTTTTTATTAATTTATAATCTTCCCCAATCCCCCAATTGAGTAATTCTTTTACCATTCTATCTCCATCAAATATAGGTAAAGGCAAATTATTAAAGAGGGTTATACTAAATGCTATAATAAAAAGCCAAGCTATTTCTCTTAATAAGAATTCAGGAAAAAAACTTGTAAAAAATTTAGCAACTCCATTTTTATGCATCCAAAAAGTATTCGTAAAAATCCCTATGAGAACACCAATAACATCAACATCCAATATCCATGATTCTGAATTTGAAGATAGATTTATAATATTCAAATTGAAATCTGTTAAACGTTTTTCTAATGTATCTCCATTTGTAACATTTATAGGTATTCCATCAATTCTATTTATAATTATTCCTACTGTTATATTACCATAATTATTTCCCCCTTCAGCATCAGTATAAACCTTGGTTATTTCTAATTCATCATTAGAAATATATTCATACCTAATTCCTATATTATATCGAGGACCAAGGGTAATATTCTTTTCAAAATATTTATCATTTGAAGGATGGTAAATTTTTAATGTTAGATTATCACCAATCGAACATTTTAAACTAGTTTTGTTATTTAAAATATTACTTAGCGTTCTTTTTTTATAATTGTCAAGTGTAACATAATCCTCGTCAGGTGCCTCTTTCATTTTAATTGCTAGTATGACATCCCCTTTAGTAACATTTCCAAAATTGAAGCCTCCTTCTTCCTGCTTTAATACTGTGTTTATCTGAGCAACTTGGCGATACCAAGGTGATATCATTAAGGGAAAACTTAATAATAATATGAAAGCAATACCTGCAGTTATAGCATTAATATATGTACCTGCTGCTGCTATTCTTAACCGCGTATTTCTATGGAATTTAATAGAGTTTAATTCTCTTTCATCAACTTCGACGAAAGCGCCAAATCCAATTACAAAAAAGAAGCCTGCTCCTAAAACACCTGTAGATTTTATGTCTACGCCTTCAGCGCCAGCAGCAATACCGTGAGCAAATTCATGAGTGGTTAATATAAACAAAAGGGGGAGAATCAGATAAAAAAGTAAAGGTAGATCAACGTTAACTCCAGGAATTAAGGGAACTACTGCTTGTTCAATTCTTGGATTTGTGATTAAATTAATAAAATTTGTAAAGAAGAAGTAAAATGCAAAAATTGTAAATCCAAATGATATAAAAATCCCAATTGTCCAGAAAATTTTCCAAAATTTTGGTGCTTTTTTAGAAATTCTTTTTATAAAGTTATTTAACCTTTTAGTTTTAAACATAGCTAATAATGGGAAAAAGAGATACGC
This sequence comes from Promethearchaeota archaeon, assembly GCA_016839585.1. Classification (GTDB taxonomy): domain Archaea; phylum Asgardarchaeota; class Lokiarchaeia; order Sigyniarchaeales; family SOKP01; genus Loki-b32. Next base: position 790 of record JAEOTZ010000033.1, on the reverse strand, counting down.
TGCCTCTTTTTTATTTCTTAATAGATATGCTAGCAGAGCTACTAGTATCCAAAAGATGAGAGAAATTATAAACCAAGGATTAAAGAAAAAATCTAAGAATGTCATATAGTTTTATACTCATTTTTCAACTTCTTCTATCTAATTTATATTAAAAGTTAAAGTTATTGATTATTATTTCTTTTTAAAATCCACTATAAAAATAGAAAAAAATTAAATTATAATTTTAATATTGTAATATATAGATTAATCATGAATCTTATAGTCCTTACCATCCTCAAGGTATTAAAAGCGGGGTGGGCTAGCCTGGTTTATGCCGCAGGGCTCATATGTGGTAAATATTTACCATGGAGAGACCCTGAGATCGTTCGTTCAAAAGTAAGGTGCTGATTTCCAGCAGATTGAAAATCGAACCCCCGCTACTACTTTTTCTTATTTATTAACGAAATCAAAAATTATTAAAACACACAGTTTTAATTAAGGATTTGAAAATAATAATAATTATTTACAGCTTAACAAATATAGCTAAAATAATTTGTTCATATAATAATATTTATTTAGAATTTATGAATCATAAGAAATAGATTTGAATGAGTTTTTATCAAAGTAAATTTCCAGCAATTAAGTGTATGATTAAGCATGTCTTAGAAGGTCAATTTTCTGAGAATGATGTCTTACTATACACTATTTTTGGGAAAATAAAGAATGTTCATATTATTGGAACTATTATTGAAAAGCGAGAGGAGGTTTATCAAAGAGAAGGTGAAGAAAGACAAAGAATTATATTCGACTT
>JAEOTZ010000032.1 GCA_016839585.1 Promethearchaeota archaeon | reverse complement strand
TTTAGGGGTTTTTTTCCTCCAAAATCTTTTCTTCCTTTTCTTATTCTTCATCTCTTGATAACATTCAGGACAATAGGAAATACCCTCATTTATCATTTGACCACATTTTTTACAATGTTTATGTGGATAAACATATTCTTCAGCTTTTTTTTGGTATCTATCGAATTTGCTCATAATAACTCTGCAGTATTTATCTAAATATAATTTATTTTTAATAGATTATAATCTTTTCACACCATCTCTATCAATTATGATTTTATAGAACTTCGCATTTTTAAGCTTAAATCTAATATTAGATGGGAAATTTGGAAAAACAGAAGAAAAAATATCATTATTTTCAATGATTTCATATACTTTTTTTTCCCAATAGTTTAAAATTTCTTGCTTTTTATCAGGATTAACTAAGGCAAAAACTGAGCCACCACCTCCTGCTCCAGTTAATTTAGCAGCATACACTTCTGGGTTTTCTTCAATAACTCTTATTAAAATATTATTTGCTAATCCAATCCCATATTCAAAACCCGCATTTTTCATTATTTGATTCATTATTTCAGTATTTTCTTTGAAATATTTGCCTAATAATTTCCAATCTTGTTTCATTATAGCAAATCGCGATTTCCAAGATATTTCCGCTAATTTAAAATATCCATTTATGGTTCTAGGATCTTTTTTTAGATAAAGTTTCCTTAATCTTGCATGTACATCGCCGCTTTTGTGAAATACACCAGAGAAGCAAACAATTATGGGCAAATCATTTATCTTATATACCTTATCGATTCTATCATACACTGCTAAAGGTTCCATTGAAAGTTTTTTATGATTTAACTTACCATAATAGGAACAAAAACATAAACCTCCCCTGCTTATTACATATCTATCAGAATAACCAGCTGTGATCTGCAAATCTTCATCTTCTATTTTTGTGGCCATTTCAGCAATCGTATCTTTATTGATAGGAAATTCATTCTCTCTTAACTTTGTTAAATTATTATATAAATTGAAATATTTAGCGAGACCATAGATTATTGCTATTATTATTGCTGTACTCCCTCCCAATCCACTTTGTTTAGGTATAGTTGTAAAAAAACCAATTTCAATATTGGAATTTAAAAACTTATAGTTAAAACATGAATTCATTTCAAGAAATTTATTAATACTTGCATATATTAATTTAAGTTCTCCAGAGCTCTTTTTTTTAATATCATTCCTATTCTTAGGAAGGATTTCTTCTTTTATTATCTCAAAATCATAATTTTGATGTTTTTTTCTTATATTAAACAACTTCACTCTACTTTCATTGTTAATTTTCTTGATATAAAGAAAAGCAGATAAAGGATCGTTTTCTCCATTAATTGCTACAGAAGGCATCCAGAAATCTCCCTCTACAGCATCTAATGGATTAATTAAATTAATTCTGGATGGTGCTTGAACTATGATATCTGGATTTAAACTAGTTAAAAATGCTTTAATAGATTCTAGCAATTTTATAACCATAAATAGATTATAATTTAATTTATAGTAAAATTGATATTGATTTTAACAAAATGTCTATGTTTATATAATTTATGCTAAAATAATTTACGAGATGGGTAAAAAAGGTAAATATGGATTATTATCATATTTAGTTGATGAACATTTAATTTTTTATAAAAATTTAATCAATCCTAAAAAATTTATAGCGTTTACTTTCATTGAAGTGAAAAAGTTTTATCCATTAATTTCAATTTTGAGTAAATTTCTAATTGAGAAGTATATAAAATATTTCTCAATACAATTGAATACTAGAGATAATAATAAAAAGATAGTGGTAATAAATTTTGAGGATATTGAAAAAGATAGGATTACAAAATCGTTTAATATTGTTTATGAAACATTAAATAAAGATGGGATTTTAATTAAATTTTTAAGAAATAACGATTTAGAAAAAGAATTTTTAGCTATACTTCTAAATGGTTTTGAATCTAATATACATATATCGAAAAATTCAGACACGATTCTAATTAAGGATAATAAGAATCCTAGAAGGTTGGATTTCTATAGAATAAATTTGGAAAGAATTGACGAGAAAACTTCTTTTATCTATTGTTTTCTAAATATAATTAATAATTATAATCGAAGCGGTTTTTTGATTTTTCATATTAAAGTAGATTTTAGTGATAATATAAAAATTCTGTCCTATTTTGTAGAAGAGAGTAAATTATATGAAGATTTAAATAGCATTGAAAAAAATGTAAATCTTTTTTTTAATATAGCCTTATTGGAAAAGTTAAAAATAAATATAAAAGATCTTTTCAAGTTTTTATGGAGATTGGGAATCTCTGATAATTTTTACTTATTAGAAGATTTAAAAGATCTATTTTTGTCTGAAGATCAAAATACCCTTTCAGAGCTTATGTCATTTAATAGCAAATTTGAACTGAATTTATTAAATAATCAAATTGAATTTAAAAGATTAAGTAAACATTTAATATTTATCGAACAATGGTGTATATTTTTAGTATTAACTCTGTTGGATTCTAATTTAATAAGGAAAATAATTGAACACTATCATTCTAAATACTTTATCTACATTTTAATATTAAATGAGAAAGAATATGATAAATTATTAGAAATTAAAGAGATTAAACTATTAAAGAAAATTAAGATAATGCATCACGATGAATTCTCAACCTTTAATTTTAAAACACTTAAAAATAGTTCTTATCTAGAAAATTCCTAAGTCAATTGCAATATCTTGAGCAGAGTTATCAGGATGAAGTTTAATAAACGCTTTTTTTTCTCCTTGAGTAGTGATCATTGTATTAACTTTAATTACCCTCACATTATGAATTTTTTCAAAAGCTTTTTTTATCTGGTTTTTATTTGATAATCGGTCAACAATAAAAACTAACTTATTTTCTTTTTCAATTAAATCAAATGTTTTTTCTGTAATTAAAGGTCTTTTAATAATTTTATAAAATCTCTCCATATTAAATTGGCACCTCATAGTGATTCAACTCAGAAAAAGCAGATTGAGTCCATAATAACAATCGTCCTGATGAACCTCCGGGTGCCAGATCATCGATTGATATGTTTTCAATTTTTATTATCTCTATCCCGGGAATATTTTTTGAAGCTTTAATTATTCCAAAATCATCCTTAATGACGAGTAATATTCCTCTTTTCTTTTTGTACTTGCGTCCTCTTCTTTTTCCTTTTCCTGCTCGAATCTTTTTACTATTTTTATTCTTAACCAGTTCTTCTTCTAATCCCAAACTGCATAAAATTGAGTAAGCTTTGGCTGTTTTTTTAATTGATTGTATTTTGTCATCAATAACCAATGGAATTTCAGGAACATTATCTATTACATGACCTCTTTCTTTAACCCATGATTTATATCCAGAAGCAGAAATAGCAGACATTATAGATAATTTATTTGTCTTTTTGTTTATCTTTTTTTTAAGATTTTTCTCGGTTTTAATCGGATGTGTACGTCTCCCACCTACAGCAAATGGAACTCTTCCTACATGTCTAGCAGTAGTAAACCCAGATCCTTTTATTCTTGGAGCTCTAGATAGCCCATGGCCAGTCCCCCAACTTTCTGCAGTATTTTTTAATCCTGCTTTTTTATTTCTTCCTTGAATTTGTTTTTTTCTACTTTGAGAGATTTCTATTGCTTTTTGAATAAGATCTTTTCTTGGTTTAATATTAAATATTTGTGGTTTATCAACCAGTCCTTTTTTTTTTCCATCTAAATTATATATATTAATTTTGTCCATAAAATCACATTATATTTAGATTTTACTTCCTTTGGTGACTTTCACGGCTAATAAAAGTAATTTCTGGAGGTTGAAGAATGAATGATCTTAATGGTCTGATTGTTTTTCTTATTCTGATTAACCTTTTCTTTGATCCAGGAATGGATCCTAACATTAATAAATAATCTCCTTGTATCTTTCCATATCGGATAAACCCTCCCTTTGGATTAATTTCCTCCTCATTTTCACCTATCAGCATAATTCTTTTATGATATTCAGTCCTCTGATGAAATCCTAATTGTCCAGCACGAGGTACAGTATAAAGTACTCTACTTGGGTGCCAAGGACCGATACAAGCTACAGCTCTTCTTATTTTACTATTTTTTCTTGTTAAGATTTTAACTCCAAATCTCTTTACAGGACCCTGGAAACCTTTTCCTTTAGTTACACCAATTACATCAATCAATTCTCCTTCTTCCAAAACTTCTCGAGCTCTAATTTCTTTACCTAGATTTTGTAAAGCGAAATTAAACTCCTCTTCTGGTTTTTTTAGTGAGTTTACTTTGATTTCAATAATATCTGGTTTCTTCCTCGGTAAAGAGGTTTTATAAGGTTGCGTTTGAAAGATACCTCTGATATCACTAGTTTCATTTAAGTTTGCTAATATCTCTTTTTTGATCTTCTTCAAATTATATCCTTCAGTGTTTGGGATATTAATTTTTCGCGTTAAGAAATTATTAAAATCATTAGTGAATATTTCACCACTAATATATTTTCCATATTCATCTTTATTATATATTCTAATCCCTATTAGGATTAGAGGTGGAACCTCTATAACTGTTACAGGTTTCATTAATTCCTTTCCATAGTAAGGACTATTTCTTTGATCTTGAATATATGTTATATGAGTCATTCCTGCTTTGAAACCAGCAAATCCAAGAAAATTAATATTTTCTGAATTATCTAACCAATGTCTTACTCTACCCTTTATTTGTAAAGCCCTTTTTCTAGGAAGGTATGCTAATGACCCATGTCTGGGGGCGTGCTTTTTACGATGACCCATAAATAATCACTTAACTTTTGGATATGAATTTTTTAAAATAAATAAATTTTTTCATTTAAGAACTAATCAAGAAACTTCTGCGAATAACTAAAATAGTGTTATTTAAATTTTTTCATTTTAAAAGAATTTTAAATGGTAATAAATCTAAAAAAAAGAGTCATTTTTCAAAAAAAAGAAAATTTAGCAGGTAAAAAAGAGAATTTCTTAATTATTGATTGTAAAAAATGTTCTGAAAAAGAAAAAAAGTTCTATAAGAATAAAACATGTATTTACTGTTTATTACTTAATATCTTTATCAACAAAAATAACAAGTTTAATCGTATTTTAATTTCGAAAAATGAAATCTTAATTGAACCTGAACAATATGATTTAATTCTGGATTATTTCAAAAAATTAAATAAGATTAAAAGAATAAATCAAAAAATTGAAAATGTTAGGAAAAAGAGATGTATTTATCAAGAATTTAAATGTAAAAATTTTCCAGATTATTTTTCATTAGTTAAAATACATGATTTCGAGTTCTATGACCCAGTTCTAGTATATAATACCCACTTGAAAAGAATTTCTTTTTTAGGAGAAAATAAAATTTTTAATAATTTTTGCTTAAATTGTGTTAATTATTTAAAAAGCTTAGAAAAATCTATTGCTGAAATCTTAAATCACTTAAAAATTATTAAATTGCTCAATAAGTTTAAATATGAAAGCGATAAATCTCAAGGCAGTTTCAATTTTTATAAGAATTTATTTTCTAAATCCTTCCAACTACATGCAAAAGATCAAGAATTTAGGCTCCCCACTCTGTTAAAACAGGAGGAAGTAATTAAAACTTATATGATTGGAAAAAATAATCTTTATCAGGTTTACATTTCTAATATTTCATTTGAGGCTGAAAATAAATATTTAGTCCATTATAATTACCATTCAAGATCAGAAGAGGATTATATTAAAAAAATTATTCAAGATATATCAAATAGCTTAAATATTGTCAACTTTGATCAAATTATCCCCTTAGAAAATTTAATAAATATATATAAACGAGAATCTTTAAAAATTCTTAATGAAAAGTATCGATTTTCTAAAATTGATAATAATAAGATTGCCTTTATTTCAGCTCTAAAACGATTAAATTTAGAAAAAATCTTTCCTTTATTAATAGATGATCTTATTGAAGAAATATTCTTAGATTCTCCTCACGATGAAATTTATATTAATCATCAAAAATATGGGCGATGTCGAACAAATATAAAATTTAATATAAGAGAGATAGAAAGGATAAAAACATTATTAAGACTCTATAGTGGTCAAAGACTGGATTTTATGAAACCTAGTATAAAACTTGTTTTAAAAAACAAATTTTTCTATTGTAGATTTGCGTTAGATATTGAACCTATTCAATTGAATAACTTTGCGTTAGACATAAGAAAATTGAATAAAAATATTCTTAATATTCAAGATTTATTAAAAAATGGAACTCTAAACCCATTAATGGCTACTTTCTTATATTTTAATATTTTGCGAAGAAGAAACATAACTGTTACCGGTGAAACTGATACTGGAAAAACAACATTGATTAATGCATTAGATTTATTAACTCCTAAAGAATTTAGAAAGATCTATGTTGAAAATATAGTGGAATCTTTAAATCAATTTAATTTCGGGAAACATCAGTTAAAATATAAAGTTGATTCTTATGATTCTTTATTAAAAGAGAATTATTCCAAAAGTAGTCAGATAAAAACACTCTTACACCGAACACCAGATATGATATACTTAGGTGAAATATTGACTAAAGAAGAGGCAGAGGCGATGTTTCATTGTCTTGCTGCTGGATTAAGGGGTTTTCAAACAATCCATTCTAATAATATAGATTCTTTAATTAACCGATTTGTACATCATTTTAAAATTAATAAATCATGTTTAAATGATTTAGATCTTATTATTTTAATGAAAAAAGATGGCAATCAAAGAAAAATCATCGCGATTTCTGAAATTGGCGATAACCTAAAGATAGAAAAGCTATACAACAATATATTCCAATATAATCCGGAATCAAAAAAATGGAATTTATTAAATCCTCTTTTCGAAACCAAAATAATTAATGAATTGAGAAGATATGAAGATTTAAATAGAGAAAATTTCTCATTTATAATCAAAATATATAATGATATTTTCACATTTATCTCCAAAATTAATAAGGTTGATAATTATAAATTAATCAACTTCTTCCATAGAATCTCTTATAATTCTTTTCAATCATATGACATACTTGAGAATTTTTGGAATAACTGGAAAAAGAATCGAGGTTTAAATTTTTAAATTTAAATTAAATTACATGACAAACTTATTAGAAAAGGGATTAATTATAGGTTATGGAATTTTAACTTTATTAATTTTCTTTTCTCTAATTAGTCCATTTTTAGAAGCAATATCCAAATTTAATAATAATGAAAAAAATGACATAGAAAATTATATATCCTTTATCAATGAGATGGATCAAGCCATTCTTCATGTTATTGATAACCCAGAAGAAGATTTTCTTAAATCCATCGAATATCCATCCAATCTGAATATAACTTTATATAATCAATATGCTAAATATGATTTTATTATTAGAGATGAACCGCAATATATAATTATATTCTACAATGAAAGTTTTATCTACAATGTTTTTCATGATATTCTCCCTAAAACATACCTCTTGAATGTTTCTTTCGTATTGCATCTAATAAAAGTCCAATTAATTGATTATTATTAAGGTATTTCTAATATGAATTTCATGGAGAGTTATCTTTATTTTTGTAGGAGATTTCATAAATTTCATATTCCCAAATTAAAATTTAAGGAATTAAATGATAGGTATAAAAGTATTTATAATAATTATTATGATATTAGTGAAGATGATATTTATAAAGCTAGTTTTATAATATTTTTAATCTCACTTAGTTTTTTCGTTATTTTCTCTGCTATCTTCTCATTTTTTCATATTTTAATCATTTTCTTTTATTCATTTCTTTTCTCTTTAATTTTATCTTATAAGTTTAGCGTTTATCTCTTGAATGAAATACAAAAAAATGAATCAATAATTAATGCAATGCTCTATCTAATTAAAATAGACTTTTCACTGATTCAAAAATCATTAAAGAAAAATTCTGATTATTGCATAAATTTCATAAAATTAATAAAAAATTATAATCTTCCAATTTCAGATAATTTTAAAGAAATTTTAAGAAGAACTCATGAAGGTGAGCTCCCAGAAAAAGTGCTTATGAACATTCTAACACCTTCTGAAGATTTTAATAGATATTTAAAAGATTTATTAACCTCCAATTTTAATAATGAATCTGGATTTGTGGATTTTAAAGACAATACATTAGAAAGAAACTTTAAGATATATTTAAGAGATATCGAATCAAAATTAAGTATAATCTTTTTTATAGGATTGTTTTTTCCAATAGGATTATGTTTTCTTTTATCATTCCAACTGATTAATCTAATTTTTACAATCCTTTCCATACCTCTCTTCTTATTCATATTAAATTCATTATTTAAAAAGTTTATAAAACAAAATAATTTCTTAATAGGTTTGATAGGGGAATATTCAAAAATAGAAAAAAAAAAAATTCATGAATTTCTTCTATTTTTAAAAAGCTTTGCTAATAATTTAAGAAGGAATATATCACCTGAATATGCTTTTCTTAAATCTTATTCCCAAAATAGAAAACTCTATGATTTGATAGAAGTCCCTTTAAAGAATCAAATTTCATTGCTTCTAAATATTTCTTGTTCATTCCGAGAAATGATAAATAATTTAAAATTTGAATTGAATTCAATACGTTTCAAAATAATTTTAGAGGCTATTGAAAAATTTGTTGAACAAAATGCTTTTTTTTCTTCTGAAAAAATATTTGACATCTTGGCTGTTTTATCAAAACATCAAAAACTTGAAACAAAATTAGAAATAATAATAAAAGGAGAAAAATTTAAAGTGTTTTTTTTCCTATTTCTCCTACCACTCGTCACCGGGGTTATAGGGGGCATGTTCCCTCTTTTTGTTTTGTTAAATAAAAATATTCAATTAAGTAATAATTTTTCATTAAATATTCTTTTTAATATAGTATATTTCAAAGATATAATCATTATATTCCTCTCATTACTATCAATAATTTCAATTACTTCTTATTACTTTTTAAAAATTATTAATCACAATAAGAGGTTTTTTATTGTGATTGTTGCGAACATAATATTCATTTTAACTTTTTTAATCTCATTATTGAATGTATTGAATTTTATATAGAGAAAACTTAAAGTTGTTTATGCTAAGCAAAAAAAAAGAGATATACTAACTCTACAAATAAGCATATTCCAATAAAAATATTAATTAATGTCGAACAAAAGAAAACAAACCTGACAAAAAAGATATTATTTAAGTTGCTTATATATGTTAAATTCTCTAGCTTTTCTAGTAAAGAGTATAATGGAATTAGAAGAATTAAATATAATAGAAAAGATAATAACGTAATTAATAAATCAGCTGATATCACAGAATATATAAACATTAAAAAAAAAATACTTAAGAATAGTAAAATCTCAAATAATGTTAAATTGAATTCTAACATCTTCTTTATTAATTCTATATAGAATTATTTAAAGATCTTAGATTTATATAATCACTAGAAATATTGAATCTTAATATTCATTAGATTAAGTTAGAAAATATTAAATAAGAGAAAAAGCTGATAATTATTATGAGAACTTTGAAATTGAAAGGTTTAAAATATAATAAGGGCAAATACGAATTATTTAATGATCGTTTTGTTTTTTTTCCTCCACAAATAATTGACATTCTTTCATCAATTTATGGTGAGGGTGTAAAATCTTTATTAGTTTGGCTTGGTAAAAAAACAGGTTGGACATTTATACAAAATTGGGATGAAAATCTAAAACCAAAATCTTTAGAAGATTTAGTAAATCATTTTTGTAACATTTTAAGTAATCATGGGTGGGGGCGATTGAGTGCTAAACTTGTTTCTGAAGATTTGATCATTATACGTCTTTATCATAATATATCATCAGAGTTAGAAAATAAATCAAAATACTTTTGTTATTTTATAACAGGTTTATTAACTGGTTTTGGAGAATTTGCTCTATATAGGGTAATCGTTTCTGAAAATGAATGTTGTCTTGAAAATTTGAATTTAGATTATTGTGAATATAAGATTGAAAGAATCCAATGAGTAAGATATTTACCAAGGATCCCATTCTTCAGGGTTTAACTCTTCTGTATCCTCTTTCTCAAGATTTTTCTCCAAAGTTTCAGAATTAATTAGATAGATATCTTCGTTTTCCGTGGCAAGATCATGAGCTTGTTGTGTTCCACTCTCAATTAAATTTAAATCCTCTCCCATAACAAATGAATCTTCTCCAATTACAACATCTTTAAAGGCAGATATTAAAGAGAGTAAATTAAAAAACTCTTCTTTCTTCATTTCAACTCTTATTGATTTATCTTTATTTAGAAGAGCAAGCCTAATAATCCTAACTTCGCCACTAATTTCTACTGAAGTTATTTCTATGTTTTGATCCTTGTTTTTTAACTGAATTTTCCAAGAAGTTTCTCTTGTTTTTTCAATCTCCATCTCTTATTTTTCACATTATAAAATAATTAAGCTTCATTAATTTAATAAAAATTCTCAAATATAAAATTTTATTTCTTAAAGCACTAAATTTTAAATTCTATAAATTAAATATAAATCAAATTACGAGATTTTTTTTAATCTTATTATAGTAATTTTAAAAATAAACCAGTATAAATAAAACAGGAAAATAAGATATTAAGCTGATAAAAATAAGAGGAGGTCTATACTGAACTAGAATTTGTATTCTTCTTCTTGCACTATTGTAAATTAAGATGAGAGATTTAACAAGATGTTTATCTTCATTATAATACTCTAATTCTGAAAAATTCAAAAATTTAAAGAATGTTTTAATAAAACTTCTCTTAAAACTTGAGAATTTGTAATTAGTATTAAAAAAAATTTCAAATGAATCATTATTTCTAAAATTAATATTGTTTGCGAAGTTTATCATAAAAATTAAAAGAATCAATAAGGAGAATAATAAAAGGAAAGAAGTTATGAAATAAAAAGTTAAAAATTTGACAGGATGTACAAAAAAGATTAACATAAAAAGTTTCCCATCGGCTCCTCCAATAATGTGTAAAAAGAATAATAAAAATGATAAAGAAAGAATGATAAATAGAAAAAGAAATTTCAAAACAATAACTCTTATAATATCTTCAAAACAAAAAATAAATTCAATAAAATTTAAAATTATACAAATAATAAAGAGATATTTAAACAAACTATTAGGAATTTTTCTGGATTTCAAATCAAGATAAACACAAAAAAATAGTATTACACTTATAAACCAAAAATTAAAAATCAATATTAAGAAATTCATAGGATCAGAAATTTCCTTCCCAAATTTCTATTAATTTTTTTAAACTTCTAGCCTTAATATTTTCAATTTTGTATCTAAATATTTTGATTCGTCCAAATTTTTTTTCATCAATTAAATTTACTGCTTTAAGATAAGTAAGATGTTTTAAAACATTATTATAATTTAATTTGGTCTTATTAATAATTAAGGATATAGTCAATTCTTTATGTATGGCTAATACTTTTAAAATCTTGACTCTAGCTTTTGAACCTAAAAGCTCCTCAATAAGATACTTTTCTTTTGATTTATTAACTATCAAATTTTCAAGCCTCTATGACTTAATATATTTAAAATAATCTTTTCAAATTTCGATAATTCAATATTAGGAATTTTAATAAATGTCTTTCTCCCTTTTATATTCTCACTCTTTACTTTTATTAAAATGAGATTCTCTCTATGAAATTCTTGAAGGTAATTCCATAATTGTGAATATGAACGCGGCTTTAATCTTGTATTTTCACAAACTATATTATATATTTTTGAAATATCCAAAAAAGAGATCTGGGTCTTCTCACTCACTTTTAAACTTTTAATTATTGCCAATAAAAAAATTAATTTTGGTGAAGCCATATATTTTAAAATATCTTGGGTTGAGTAAGGTACTAGATTTTGGTTTCCTGCTCTAATACATTCGGCATTAATATATTTTAGACTTTGGCTTTCTGCGATTTTAGCAGCTCTCCATAAAATATTTAATCCATATCTAATATCACCATTCTTAAAAAGAATCTCTGATATCATCTCGATCAAATCGTCTGAAAGAGCATTTTGGTTTAAACTTAAATCTGCTCTGAATTTTATAATGTTAAAAATTTGCTCCCTGGAATATTCATCAAAATTTATGATATTCCTTTGCAGTGTGCTCAATGTACTGGAATCTAGATTATTTAAGCATGAGATATCTCTTACTATTCCAATAATAGATAATCTTTGTTGAGAATTCATAGAATCATCATTTATCCGAGTTAAAGAATAAATTAAATCTTCGCCTTTATTTATAAGATAACTTAATTCATCTAATACAATTAAAAGATGTAAATCGTATTTATTTAAGTACTCAATAACGATTTCTAATAAATCCTGTGGTGAATATCCTCTTTGTGGAAAGTGTTTATGGATTGAACGAATGATCTTTATTAAGACTTTATAACCGCTTCTTTCTTTTCTACAATTAATATGAACATATTTAATAGAAATATTCCTTTTTCTTGATGCTTTTTTTAAAATATCTCCAAATAATTTTACCGTTACTGTTTTTCCTATCCCTGTTTTCCCTGTTATTAAGATTTTTCTTGATATTGAATTTGGATTAGTAATTAACGTTAAAAAAAGTTGAGATAATAAAGATAACTCTTTTTCCCTATGTGGTAATTCATCTGGTATAAAATTAATATCTAGTTTACTTTCATCCTTAAAGATTGAAGGTTTTTTCAATAATTCTTCAAAATAATCCATTATCATAAAATACAATCAATAAAAATTATATAAATTTAAGAAAACTGTTGCTTATAATAAAATACAGAGTAATAATTTTTCATAATAAAATTTTAATTATTTATTTGTTGAGAGTTCCACTTAATTATTTCTCGTGAATCATCTGTCTCTTCAGAAAAGTTCTTATTATCAAAAAATGGCAATATGAAGATTTAGTGTTTTTTGTCGATTCCGACAATCAAAAAGTTAAATTGTAACTTTCATTATTTTAAGATTAACCTCTAAAAACTATATAATAATTTAATTTCAATACCTAAAAGTAATTTCTGTTAAAATATTTTCTCTATTCTTCTTAATATTTTTAAAAATTAGAGATATAATTATAGATATAATGACTAATATTATTGAAAGGGAATAAACACTTAATTGAGAATAAATCCCCCTTTTTGAATTAACACTACTATTTATTTTTAAGTTTAAAGACACGCTTTTATTTTCAAAAAAATAATTTCCATTGAAAATTATTTTAATTATCAAATCCTCACTTTTTTTTTCAGAATTAAAAGATTCTTGAGTGACATTTATAGACAGGATTCCATTTTTATCCGTTTTATATTCATTCATGAAGGTTAAGTTGTTGTTGCAAAAAATTTTCATAATTATATTGGTATCATTAAGAGGCTCAATGGTATTATTAGAAAAATAATAAAACAATAGTTTTATCTCTAGATTCTCCTTGCGGTTTAAAATCTCTTTAAATTCAATAACATCTATGAACAATAACTTCTTCTCTAGTAAAATTTCATACATAAACTCTGTATTATTATAAATTTTGGTATTTAATATTTTAAAAATTAGTATATTACGCCCAAATCTTAAATGGCTTATTGATGAGATAAAAATTTCAATCATCCCTGTTTGGTTTGCAGTAAAATTTTTCTGATATAATAACGAATTATTTGAAATTATTTTGAATAAAATTTCTTGATTAATTAAATTTGAGCTATTATCTGATGAGGAATCAAAAAACCTTACATTGAATGAAAGATTTTCACCTATTCTCATATGATCTCTAAATCCAATTAATTCACATGATGCTTCTCTTTTAATAATTGTAATTTCTATCGTTTCTAAAAATTCCCCTTGAGGAATTCCAATATCCTCTTGAAAATAATAATAAAATAATTTTATAAATATTAAATTAGAATAATTTGAAAACTCCAAATTCAAGTTCTCAATAATAATTGTCCAATTATCTTCATAAGTACCAGTCTTATCATATTTTGAGGAATTCCAAAGGATAATATCGAAAATATCAAAAATTTGAATTTGTACATATGCATATTCAATATCACTATTATAATTTAAATCCCAAGAGGCATTAATTCTAATATTTTCATTAATATAGTAAATATCTTTATCAGTTTTCAAAAGATTTAGACTACAATTAGAGGCTTTAGCAAAATTAGTCATCATAAAAAGGCCAATAGGAATTAATATTAAAATTATTAATAATTTTATTTTCTTCACAAATTTAAATCTAATTAGAGATATAAAAAGACAAACATTTAGAAAAAAATTTATTTTAACGAATATTTTATATTAAAAAAAGAAAAATAATACTTAAGTGTGTATATGGGAAAAGTTAGAACAATTTTAATAAAAAATGTTTCAAAGGAATTGATAAACAAATATCCGAATGTATTTACTACCGATTTTGAAGAAAATAAAAAATTATTAGATAAATATCTTGAAATAGATTCCAAGCATTTAAGAAACAGAATCTCTGGATATATTGTAAAATTGTTAAGGTTCAGAAATAAAGAATAATTCGTTCGATCAAAATTATTTTCTAAATCTAAAAAATTAATTAAAAATTATTAGTGATAAAAATTCCAAATAACATTTCAAAAATGGCAGATCTTCTTAGATCTGGGCATAAAATGTTAAATATGGCATGTCCAATTTGTAATAATCCAATATTTCAAAGAAGAAATGGGGAAACTTATTGTCCCACTTGCAATAGAGAAGTTTTAATCATAGAAAGTAAATCTCATCAAATAAATTCAAAAACTAAAGCAAATATTGACAAGAATATTATTAAAGAAAAAAATGCAGTTCGAGAACATAATGATGCTGTAATTTTTTTAAAACAAGTAATTATAGAAAAAATCGATTTATTTTCTAAAAAATTAAAAAAAGAAACTCAAATTGATATGATTGAAAGATATGTAAAACTATTATTGGATTTTTATGATATTTTGAATAAATTTTCTAATTTAGATATCTAATCTCTAATATTATTTTTCGATTTACCTGTAATGAAAACCACTTTAAATCTCAATGATTATTGATCTATTTCTGTGATTCGCTACTTACATTAAATTAGAATAGAGGATACTTTAATACTAAATATTTAAATTGCTTCTGCCGGGATTCGAACCCGGGTCGTGAGGATGAGAGCCTCATATGCCTGGTCCTAATCCACTTTTTCAAAAAGAAAGATAAGATTGACCGGACTACACTACAGAAGCATAAAATTATTATATTTTTATTCATATTTTTAAATCTTCTAATTGTAATAAAATCTAATTATTTAAAAAATTTAATGCAATTTGATCTTTATGATATTATACGACTATATTTTGCCTGGAAATAAATCTATCTTTGTAGTTAATTATTTTATCTACTATTTATAAAAAGAATCCTAAAAAATATAATTGTTATTTATCGAATAATCTAAAGTTAATTTGAATTAAATTTATAATCATTTCATTTGAAAAGATGAAAAATATATTGATTAAACCATTTTAATTTCAAAATTTTTAATACTTTTTTCATAATGTACGTATCTCTTTTAGAAATTTAATCGTTGCGAAATGAAGAATAAGATATATGGATCATTTAATAAATTGAGGTTTCAATAAATTTACATAATGGTCTCGAATAGAATATTCAGCAATTTTGGTGGCTTCTGATATCATTTTTTGTGTTAAAATTGATTTCTGTTTCTTTTCTTTAGCTATTAATTTATCTGCTAAATATATTACCGCCCCAGTTAAAATAAATGGATTTCTACCCCCACGTGTCCAATAGGATAACTGTTTCAATATTTCGCGACATTTTATCGTTAAATTACTTTGATATTCTTTCTTAAACCATAAAACTCCCTTTTTAACCATTCTATTCTCTAAATCATTGTGATTAATCACTTCATCTATTAACCTAATAAGATAATCTTCGCTCTTATGAGGTGCAGAGTCGGTATTCAAATGTTTTTTATATTTTAAACCATCCCTCAGAATTAATCTTGGGTTGACTCTATGTCCAAAATTTTGAAAAGCTTCCGATATTTCGTTAATAGTAATTGGAGCGTTTTGGTTTTCTTTTCTTGCAGCATAAAAAACACAAAAAGCTATTAAAGAAATATTATTAATAACTTTTTCTTCTTGCTTTAAGATTTTTTTGTAATAATAAGCAGCACTATTACGAATATTTTTATTAAAATTTAGATATAGCGAAATTTTGTTTAAAATATTAAAAACTCTATATTCAGTTTCATGGTTTTTAATCCTTAAAAATTGAGAATAATTTTTTTTTAATCTTCTATATAATTTTTGTTCATTTGGAGGTAAAAGTTTACCTGATTTATCCTTTAAATATTTAGAATTTTCATAATCTATAAATGACCCTAAACCCCCTATAAAATCTGTTCGTTCTCCTAAAGCTACGTATTGTTTGCTTAAATTATTGAGTTTTTTTATATTATTATCAAAAATGTAAGAGGACTCTCTAAAAAACCTATTAATTACCAACCCACACTCATTGCAAATTTGTTCAAAGCTATTAAGGACTATATCTCCCCCACATTCTGGACATTCTTCATAATTAATAAATTGATTTTTTAATTCTTTCATTTTAAGACTGAAAGATCTTATTTTTAATATAACAAATTTAAAAGTAATTTAACTTGATTTTTTGAAACAATTATTATTTCAAGTGAAATGGTTTTACTTTACAGTGAAAAATAATACTCTGGAGGGAGAGGGAGAGATGATAAGAAATAAAAAATGGGTAATTTATAAAATTTTATTTAGAGATATAATAATTAAAAAGAAAAAATGCTATTTTTGATAAAATTTATATAAGGAATAAATAAAATGACTTTAAATCAAAAGAATATTGAAGAAATAAAGAATTTCCCTAAAGAAAATTTTGCTTTATTGAACGAAATTCTTAATCGTATAAAACAGAATTTAAAGGAGAAGAGAGAAATTATGTATTCTGACATCATTAATTTAATTATAAGAAAAGGAGATACTGAAGAAAAATTTAATCAATTATTATTATGGCGTAATTATAAGAGGAGGTTGGGTGAGATTACTGTAAAAATTTAAAGCATCTTATTTGTGTTGATAAAATTACTCTTAAAATATGAATATTTGATTTAAACAAAAAATTAAAATATCAAAAAGGAATTATAAATACTTAAATTATTATAATACTAAATAATATAATTTAATATAAATTTAAAGAACGTTTCATAAATCACATAATTTTCTTAACTATTATTCAAATGAACGGTTAAATTCCTTTAAATTTAAATTTCTAAAGGAGATTTTCAATGGTTCGATTTACAGCAGATCATAAAGTATATATAAAGATACTCTATTGGGGAATGGCTGGCTCAGGAAAGACAACAATTGTAGATACGCTTTATAGATTAACAAAAGAAGATGAAAAAGATATTGAACCAACGGGTCATTTAACTAAAATTTCTATGGCAAGTGGATCCACACTTTATTTTGATAGAGGGATTTTTCAATCTACAAAACAGAAAAGCAGAGGAAAAGTATTTTATCACGTGTATACTGTGGCAGGTCAAAGAAGATTTTCCCCATTAAGAAAAAAAATATTTAAAGGTACTGATGGAGTTATATTTACTGTTGATTCACAAACCCACTTTTTCGAAGATAATATAGAATCATTGAAAGAGCTAAAAAATGTAACAAGAGGAAAGTTAATTAAAGAAATTCCTCTTATAATCATGTTAAATAAGCAAGATCTTAAAGAAGTGATTGGAGAAGAAGATTTTAAGCAAGTAATGAAAGATGAAAAACTCTGGTATGAACCTGATCATGAGCTATATATTTGGAATCCCATCATTTATAAATCATGTGCATTATATGACCAAAGGAAAAATATATATCGTAGTTTTTCAGAATGTGCTAGAAGAACAGGATTATATCAAATATATGGAGATGGAGAGGCTCCAATAGGCAATAATTTTAAGGATTTTCAAGATATTTAAATTGATTTTACTAGATTGAAAATTACCGATAATTATTTTATAAGGTTTTTTTTACTCTTTTTTGAAAAAAATTTAAAAATTTAAAAAATTAGAAAAATTGGATTAAGGTTATAAAAATTCGATGATAGAAACTAGACAAGGATGATCTACAATAAGTAGGAATGATAAGTTATAGTTACTTTGAGG
Source organism: Promethearchaeota archaeon (assembly GCA_016839585.1). Lineage (GTDB taxonomy): Archaea > Asgardarchaeota > Lokiarchaeia > Sigyniarchaeales > SOKP01 > Loki-b32. The sequence continues at coordinate 3,513 of JAEOTZ010000032.1, read as the reverse complement.
ATTATACAAACCTTAATCGAATAACAATTTATAAAAATATTTATTCATTTTTATATAATAACTGAAAAAAGACTACAATAAAATGGAAATGGGATTATATAATAATATTAAGGATAATTTACCAATACAATTTTCAATATTTCAATTAATGAGTGTTTTGGGAATTGATGCCTCGCAAGTACGTAAAGTAAGAAATTTATTAAAACAATTTTATATGCAAGGATACATAAAAAGAATATCTAAAAATATGTATCAAAAGAATAAAAAAAAAAAAGACTAAAAATCAATTAATAACACTGATTTTTAAATTTAGTTGAGGGAAAATAAATCTAATTAATTGGAAAAACGACGCTATTATTCCTTCTCCTTTAATTGCTATTGTTTTTTTAAGCGATAGATTTTTGAATCTATCATAATTAATATGCGAGACAAAATCAAGTTCCTTTAATTTTTTTATATTATCTAAATCGCATTTATTTAAGGCAATTACTATAGGGATATTATATATTTCTTCTCCAAACAGTGTTTTTAATTCGTTCCAAGAGCATAAATTATGTTCTAAATATTCCAATTGTGAGTCAACTACAAATATTATACCATCTACTCCATTTAAAGTAGCTGGGCGAGTACTTGCATAAAAATCTTGACCTGTGGCAGAATATATTAAACATTTCAATCCCCATTCAGTCCCCTTGAATTGTAAAACACCAAAATCAAAAAATAAGGTCCTCCCTACAGAATTATCAATAGACTCTAACATATCTTCTTTATTAAAATAAGAAAAGAGATGTTTAATCGATGTTGTTTTTCCTGACATGGCCGGTCCATAATATACTATTTTAACCTGTAAGGTTTTATTTTCAAAATCATAAATCATATTAGATTCAACCCCATAGTGAAACTATTTTATCTCCCATAAATGCTTTTTTACCATTTTCTATTAAGATAGAAAAATTGGCCTCCCATTCCTTCGCAATAAATGATATTATTCGGTTTATAGGTGCTTCTTCGTAATCAATTGTTTCTAAAAGTGTTTTACTTCCTATATTTGTATTAATTTCTACATTATTTAATAATGATAATCTTGATAATATGAAGAAAGCTCTTTTTGAGCCTGAATAAAAATTTTGAATTTCAGCTTTAACAATATTTTTTTTCAATTCGTTTTTCTCTACTTCAAAATCTAATAAAGTCTTCATTAGATCTTTATCAAGATGATTCACTTGAATTTTTTCGGATAAGACTCTCTTCATTTTAGCAATAGATTTTTCTGTATCTTGAGAAATTTTTCTGAAAATTTTTTGTTCTAGTGTTAAATCAATTAATTTGAGATCAATTCCTTCTACTTCAATTGAAATATTATTAGCTGAGATCATTATAAATAAGACCTTAATCGCTTTTTTTATAATTAAGTTTTTTAAATAATTAAAATGATCTTTTTGGTCAGGAAGTTCCATTCCAATAAGCCAAGAATTAATATCTTCAATTTGACTTAGTGCTTTTCTAGCTACATTGCAAGGACATCTAATATGACTTCTTTGAGAATTAAAATCGATATTTTCGTTTAAAACTAAATTATTGTATTCATTGTTTGAAATAAAGTCTGTATAAAACACATATTCTTTTCTAAAATGAATAAGTTCAGATAAATCGATTAGAAATTGATCAACTTGCTCTGAATCTTCTCCTAACACTATGATTGGAATTCTATCGAGAAGGCAATATAAAATTAAGGAATTATCATTTTTTTTAAGTTTATCTAAAAATTCAAAAAAATTCATGCTTCCACCTACATTATTTAATTATTAATTCTCCCAATAATCTTTTAATATCAAAAGTTCTGTGATCTTGAATTTCAGATGCTTGCTTAATAAGTGTATTAATCTTTTTTGAGAATTGTGGAAGTATTAACCTTATAAGCCCCAATTTTTGGCGTACTTTTCCAATTTCAGTACTAAATATTGCTTTTCCTAATCCATTAATAAACTGAAAAGTATTTTCACAATCAAGCAAAATATTCTCGGCTTGCATTTTTTTTAATAACCATGCACATCTGTTAGCTGTTTGAAAGAGCGAATAACTCATTGCTGAAATGTTATCTAACTTTTCTTTATTAACATCAAATTTTTTTAATATTTTAGAAGCAATAAAACCACCTTCAATCGTAATAAAGGCATATTTTAAATCTGGAATTGTTAATGAAAAATTATTTAAAATTTTTCTTAGTTCAATTGATATATTTTCTGAAAAACTTAAAGAAAATGATGATACTCTCAAATTAAATTCTTCATTTTCTTTAACATTGAATCCTTCGATTATATTTTGAATTTTCTGATTTGTAAACTGAATTAAGGGTGGTTTGAATGATTCTCCGGAAGTTATTAAAGTTGTCTTAATTTTTTTCAAACATTCACTCGTTTGTAAAAATATACCCCCTAAATTAACGTTAGGTTGAGCTGTAATTGCTATAAAAAATTCATGATTGTCATCTAAAATACCTTGCTGTTCTAAAATTCTATTTAAAGAATGGTGCAAAGGACTATTTAATGGTGCGATTAAAATTTTCGCTTTTTTACCTTCAATTAAAATATATTTTAAATCATTTGGATGTAGATGTATTCCAACATTAAAAATTGCACTGGTTGCAGAACTGACATTAAAAATTTCATCTTTAGAGAACCAAACTCCAGTAGATTGAATTGGATTACCATCCCTCTGAGTCAATACTGCATTTTCAACTCCTTTTAATTGTTTAATTTGGTCTAAATGGATTCCTATTTTTTCTTTTAGGTGCATTTTAAATTCCAAGTACAATTTTTTAAAATGATATACTTCTATTTTAAAAGAGATTTTTAAAGTACGAAAATTTATTAAGAACAATTATATTTTCCTCAGAAAAACAAAAAAAATTTAAATATAGTGTTCTTATATAATATTATAGCAAATCGCATCTTTTCCGGTGTAAGCTTGGATTACGGTAGATATCCGTTAAATGAAGAGTTAAATCATTGATGCGATATAAAAAATGTAGTTATAATTTTAACAATTATAACTGAAGAAAGTATTATTAAGAACCCCCAAGAGACGTCAAATTCCAGGAGTAAAAAATAAATTAACTCCTTGCGATAAGCTTCTATTTAAATTAATTCCGGTTGATCCTGCCGGACCCGACTGCTATTTGGGTGAGAATAAGCCATGCGAGTCGAATGGGATACCTAAATCTCCCATGGCAAACTGCTCAGTAACACATGATCAACTTACCCTATAGAGAAAAATAACCTCGGGAAACTGAGGATAATGTTTCATAGTTGAATAGGCTTGGAAAAGTTTTTCAATAAAAGGGATAAGGAAAATGGTCCTTATCCGCTATAGGATAGGATCGTGTTCGATTATGGTTGTTGGTGAGGTAACGGCTCACCAAGCCGATAATCGATAGGGGCCGTGAGAGCGGGAGCCCCGAGATGGGTACTGAGACAACGACCCAGGCCTTACGAGGCGCAGCAGGCGCGGAAC
>JAEOTZ010000031.1 GCA_016839585.1 Promethearchaeota archaeon | reverse complement strand
TATGTTATAGTTCAAACGGTTTAGAGATCTTGAATGTTAGTAATCCTAACCTTCCGACTCCTTTAGGATCATTCAACAACGGAGGTATTGTATTCTTTGCTTTCATTTTAGATGATATGGCTTTTCTATCAGATGATAATGATGGGCTTGAAATCGTTAATATAAGTGATCCCACTAATCCTTGGAAGATAAGCGGATTTAATGACGGAGGGCACACGAGAAATTTATTTGTTGATAATAATTTAGTATTTTTAACTGATTTAGATGACGGTCTGGAGATCCTTGAACTCTCAAATGTACCACAAACTCAAAATCCAAGTTTTATAATAACAGTTATAATAACTGTTAGTATATCAGGTTTAATTTTAATCATTTCAGTTATTTATAGATTAATGCTTAAAAGAAAGGTTGCTCAATAAGTGTACCTAAAAACCTTTCAAAAGATTTATAAGAATAATATAGGTCGAAAATATAAGATGTAAATTAAATTATGGTTGAAAGATAAACATTTAAACTTATTTGCTATAATTGGAGGAGTATTATTATTAATTGGACCTATAATTTATTTGGAGGGTATTACAGCTGAAGAAGAAAACCTTTGGGAGTATTTTACTATTAATGTTGGTAGTATTTTACCATTTTTCGCAGGAGCTATAGCTATTCTAGGAGGAGTTATGGGTATCTTAAAGAGAAAATGATTGTGTTATTAAATTTTGGCGAATTCATTATATTAGATAATGATTTAATAATGGTAAATCCATTAGAAATTATAGAAACTGACAACCAAATAAATAGAATTGAAGATAAAGAAGAACATGTTAAGAACAAATATAAAAATACGACTCATATAATCCAAAATTATATCAAGTTATTAATAATGGTATTGGAATAATTCTTGCTTTTAGATTTAATTTCATATGATTTTCACTAACTTTTTATGGTTTATGTCATAATTCTGTATTTGTTGGATTCCCATATTTGGTGGTCTATTTTCACTATAGTTATATTTAAGTAATTTATTTTACTTTATAGGAGAGTTTATGAACGATCCACCAATTTCCATTAATTTTCATTAGATTAAAATAGTCAATATATCCAACTTCCTCACATTCAATTCTTAGTTTTACCGCAGCTATATTTCCTGTAACATCAACATTATAAAATTTCGTCTTCCAATTTAAATTTTCATTCACTTTATCAGGATTATACCATAATAAATATTCATGTTTATCAACAATTTTTAAATGATTGTTTTCATCAAACAAAAAAAACTTCCATTCATCGTGTAAAATGTTTTTATAAAAATCTGGATCATTTTTTACATGACCTTCATGGTAATAATCCATAATAGCTTTTTTTATAATATCTTTTTCGGATACAATATTATTCTCAGATTGATTGTTCAACATAATAAACAGGAATAATGCAAAAGAGAATATAAATTTTTTATATTTTTCTTGTAATTTGGGGTTATCTAGCCAAAACAGAATTTAAGGACAAACTATGGTGCGAGGGGATATTCTTCAAGAACTTTATCTGGGACAACAAGGTTACTAGTTTAAAAAAAAGTAATATCCCACGAAACAATCTCACCATAATTTCACTTTTTTATACGCTATACTATATGATAGTTTGAAAAATCTCAAATCATCTTAATAATCTAATAATTTTATTAAATTCATTACTCTTAAAAGCAGAATTTGAAAATGATGTGTATTTATAAGGTTTTTTGAATTAATTAACTATTATATCTTAATAAGGGAAATTCAAAAAATAATTTCTATGTTGCTTTTTCCCTATAAGGTGATAGATCTTGATAAAGCGTGATGTTAATTTTGGTAAAGGAAAAATAAAAGGAATTGCTTCCATTTCACGTAAGTATTGGGACAAAGGCACGCTAACTACTAATGCAGATAAAATCGTCTTTAAAGGTAAAAAAAGTTCATTTGAAATCAATATTAATGAGGTTAGAAATATTGAGCTTGTAAGACATCGAACATTCAAGGTAATAAAAATTATTATGCATAACAATGACTATTATCATGTTAGCTCTATTCCAGACGAAATTTCGGGGGGAGATGCTGAGCAATATTTAGCTGAAATAGCAGCAGATGTGAAAGCAAAAAATAAAAGTTTGTTTAATGCATTACAACAATTTTTAAATCCATAAATCACTACTGTTAAATATCCCCTTAATCTCTTTTCAAAGTATGAAAGTTTCTCGCAAAGGCTACGACCCCTCAATTAGCCCTTAAATTACCGTGATTTTTCTAGAATATTAGAATATATAATTTTTTAAAAAATTATTGTTTTAGGTTATTAGAAGAATAAATAAATACATAAGCTAACATATGTATCCTATGATAAAATTCAAAAATAAAAGTCTTGTTTTAATTCTATTTGTAGCATTTATTGGCTCTCAGTTTATCTCTTTAAACAGATTGGGATATTCTAGTTATGAGAACTCTAATTTAAATCAAATAGATACTTTTAACTTAGATCCCTTGCCTTCTTCTCAAGTCGAGGATTTAGATTTTGTGAATGTAAATTCAGAGTCATATAGAGAGGCGGAATCTTCTATTTTTGATAATTCGTTAAAGAATTTCTTACAAAATTTCTATTTGCAGAAGCACAATAGTCCTCAAAAAGTGAAAATTATTATTCATTTTGACGATAAGATTAGTAGGGATGAAAAGCTTGAGACAATAGATTCAATCTTTAACAATTACGAAATAATAAACAATTATGAGATAATTTCTGCGATCTATTTAAAATTGAATGTGTACGAACTTATAGAAAAGGAAGATGTTTTAAAAGACTTCAAGGCAATTCAACGAATATACAAGTCAGAGGTGTATCAGAATCCTTATGTTATAGAGGATTCTCCTCAAATAAGTGCTTTAAGTAAGAATTCTTACCCTAATTGGTGGTTATCGGCCATCGGGGCAGAAGATTTATCTTATAATGGTTCTGGTGTAAGGGTTGCTGTTATTGATACCGGAATTTATGATCATCCTGATTTAAATATCGTTGAAAACAGAAATTTCGTGACTGATGAGAGTTCTTTTAATTATAATGATGACGTTGGACATGGTACTCATGTTGGTGGTATAATTGGTGGCAATGGAGGTGGATCTTCAGGAGAATATAAAGGTGTTGCCCCAGGGGTAATGTTAATAAATGCTAGAGCCGGTAATGCTTCAGGATTGGAAGAGGGAGATATAATCAGTGCAATTGAATGGTGTTCTGAACCAGTTGTCGCAGGAGGAGCTGAAGCGGATATTATTTCAATGAGTTTTGGTGGTGGTTATCCAATTATTTCTGATTCAATCACTCAGGCAATATCAAATGCTAAGAAGGACTATGGAGTTATTTTTGTAGCATCAGCAGGTAATTCTGGTCCGGAATATTTCACGGGGTCAACACCAGCTTCTGGTATTGATGTAATATCAGTAGGGGCTACAGACATAAATAACAAACTAGCTTATTTTAGTAGTTGGGGACCAACATTTAATTATTTAAATTACCCAGATGTTGTTGCTCCTGGAATTGACATTATATCTGCAAATGCTAAAGATTCCATTATTTCAAAAGAAATGCTTTATATAGGAGACTATTTCGATTTTTCTGGAGATGCTGATTATATACCTCTAAGTGGAACTAGCATGTCTTGTCCTGTGGTTTCAGGTGCATTAGCGGTTTTACTAGATGCTTTTCCTAACCTTACACCCGAATCAGCTAGGATAGCTCTATTGGAAGGGGCAAAAAAACTTTCAAGTAAAGAGGAAGATGATTTTCTTAAATCAGGGTTAGGTTTAATTAATGTATCTGCTTCTCTAGAGTATTTAAATGGTTTAGAAACAGATTATAACAATATTTCCAAGATTTATCCTGATAATATACCCATTAAACCATACGATCTATTACATTTTCCAGGAGATCATCAAAAATTTAATTTAACGGTCATTTCTGGTAAAAATAACTCTTTTAATATAGATGTACCAAGTGTAATTGAAGGTGTTTCACTTTCTCTTGATAAGTCAACTGTAAATTTCACTAATTCTGGAATTGGTTTTATTGAATTAGATATAAAAATTAATAAAGATGCTATTCCTGGTATTAAAAATTTTCAATTTAATTTAACAAGTGGAAGTGAAATATATGATACTGTTAATGTTTCGTTAGATATTCGATTACCTGAGCATAATATATTAATGGAATCGTATCATGGATTGAATGATTGGTTCCCAAACTCTTCATTTTACCAAATGGGTTTTTATGAGGTTATGGCTGATTTATCTGATTTAAATATATCAATTGATTATAGTATGGAGTATTGGACACCTGATTATGATAAAGACACGAGTAATTCGGTATTAACTGAAGAAAGATTAGCACAATACGATTTAATTATATTACAAAATCCCATTTTGCCATATAGTACGTTAGAAATAGAAAATCTTAATAATTATTTTGATGATGGTGGTAATCTCCTCTTTCTAGGGACTCGTTATCAAGACTTAATTTTGGAAAATATTAATTATTTATTTACAGAATTAGAGATAGATATTCAAATTAATGAAGAGAATGTGATAAAAGATAACTGGTTGGGGATTGGTACTAGTGTAAGTTCTCAAGATGTTACAAATTTCAATAATTCATTAATTTTCAAAGATGTAAATAAATTTATTTGGGAATATGGAAATACTTTCAATTTAGGGATTAATGCGGAATCAATTGCCTCAATTGATGGTAAACCTGTCGCTGCTATTTATAATGGAAGTGACACAGGACGATTTATAGCTTTTGGAGATTTACATTGGGTCTTTACCGAATATAAATTATCGAATTACTCCCAAGATCATCAAAATTTATTAATAAATATAATGGATTATTTTTTCTCAGAAGATGAGGTTTCAATCAATATTGGTATGAATTCTGAAAGAACATCTAATTCGCAAATTGATTTAACCATATATTTGAAGAACCAAACATCAGAATTTCCAATAACTAATGCCGATTATAGTTCTTTAACTTTGAGTGTTAAGAATGATTCAGACTTTAGTATTATAGCCTTAAACACTTCTTTGGAAGAATATGGTATATATTTTAATTATAGTTTTAATTTGCCTAGCCTCAGTTATATACCTTATACAATAGAAGTAAATGTAACAATTGGATCAACAACTTACAGCAAATCTTCCAAATTTCTTTTTTATGATATTAATAAAGTCCCTAAAATTAACTATTTAGAAACTGATGTAAAAAAAATAACAAGAGCAAACTTTCAATCGATAACCTTAACCGCTGAGTTAGATAAATCTACATATGGAGATATTGAGGGTTATTTAACTATATACCCTGATTCTTTTTACAATACTAAACAATCAGTAAACAAAACCCTAACATTTAGTAATGTTCTTTCAACTAATCTTTATAGAGAAACATACGATCCTGAACCAACAGATCCATCTGGTTATGTTGTGTTTTACATTTTACCAACCAACTCTAATTATACTAATCCTATGTCGCCCAGACAAGCTTTTGAAATTGTTAATAATCCACCAGAATTTCTAGAATCTAGCTCTATTTTTAGTTATGAAGGTGGTGGTACCGTAACTTTTGATGAAACTCATACAGATTTAGGGTCATATGTATATTCTGTTAATCAGGGAACTAAATTCAATTTTGAAATCGCTGTTTCTGATTCTGTTAATTATGAAGATGATAATGCAGATATGAGAATCTTTATAAACCTTTTCATTTGTTCTGTGTCGGAAGATGGTTTTATTATTATCATTTTTCCATCATCTATAGTAGTTAATGAGATTAATTATCAATCTACTTCAGATAAACACGTAGGGTCTTTTACAATTCCAAATACAATGGAATATAGTTCAATTGCTGGTACAAAGTCTAAATCCACAGCAGCCAGTTTTGATATGTCCACCAATAAGGGATATTTAGGGATTTTATTAATTACGGTTTACGATAGTGAAGGCGGATATGAAGAATTTGTAATTATCTTGAAAATATCTGAAGAACCATTAGATATCTCTATGATTATTTTAATCGTTATAGCAATAGCTGCAATTGTGATTATAGTTAGCCTTGGAATTTATTTTACACGGAGGAATAAATATAAAAGAGTTTCTCGATCTAGGGATCAAGAATATTATTACCGAACATCAGTGGAGGATCAGTGGAAATCATATAGTGCAGATGAAACTTATCAACCCATTACATCATTACCGGAGGCACAACAAACTAAAGGGATCTTTTGTCCATTTTGTGGGCATCATTTAGAGATATCTAAGAAATTTTGCCCACATTGTGGAGAATCCCTTTCATTTTTTGTAAAATAATGAAAAAATACTATTTAAAAAACATTTTTTTAATTTTATTATTTTTGCAGGACTAAGACTTTTCCGTCTTTTTGTCCTATATATGCCCTAGAAGCCATATTTATAAAAAATCCTGTGTCAACAACTCCGGGTAGAGGTAAAATTTTTTCATTTAGTTCTGAAGGATTACTTATTATTCCAAAATCTACATCTATTATAAAATTACTATTATCTGTAATTAATGGTCCACTTTTTGACTGTGCCATTCGAAGAATGGGTTTTCCTCCCATTTTTTCTAATTTTTTCATTAATGGAACATAAGCCATAGGAATCACTTCAATTGGTACCCCTTTTTTCCAATTCGTACCCAATTTTTCCGAATTTTTTCTAAAATCTGCGATAATGACTAAATTTTTAGAATTCGAGGCTAAAATCTTTTCTTGGACCAAACAACCTCCTCCTCCTTTAATCAAATTAAGATTTTTATCAATCTCATCGGCACCATCTATATCCAAATCAATGTCAGGATATTGATCCAATGAAGCTAATTCTAAACCATTATTTAAAATCAGTTGGTAAGATTGATAAGAAGAAGGAATGCATTTTACGTTTAAATGTTCTTTTCGATTCATTTCAGCAATTATTTCTATAGCATAAACGATTGTTGAACCACTTCCAATTCCGATAATCATATTTTTTTTAACATTTTCTTCTACTGCTTTTATAGCAGCATTTTTCTTTCCGATTTCTATTAACTCTTTAGACATAATGATCGAACAAATTTTATTTTTTTAGAAGATTTAGAATTCTTACTGCCAAGTATGACGCATTTTCACCTTGATCTATTCCTACACAAGCTACAGGAATTCTTGGAGGCATTTGAACTATTGATAATAATGCATCTAATCCACCTAATTTAGCACTAACTGGTACTCCAATCACTGGTTTATTTGTTTTAGAAGCAATGACACCAGGTAGAGCTGCTGATAATCCTGCTATAGCAATATAGATTAATGATTTACAATTCTTTATATAATCATCCAATTTTTCAGGATCTCGATGAGCTGAAATAATTTGAAGATCATACTTGATATTATTTTCTTTTAAAACTTTCTCTGCTTTTTCATAAACTTGCTTATCTGAAGTACTACCAGCTATTATGGAAATTAAAGAGTCTTGGGTATTATCCGTGTTTTTGTAAGACATAATCTATTTAAAATTTCTAAGCATAAAAATAATTCTAGTAATTTCTTAATAGTAAATAGAAAAAATATCAATTTTAGTAACTTTTTTGTCTTTTGATTCCGTACGTATTCAATCAACCAAGCTAATTATAAAAAAGTTTAATATTTTTTTATTACTTCCATATTTAAATTTTAAATTTTTAAAAAAAAATTGGTAAAAAAAAATGGAATTAAATGAAGTATGGATGATAGATTATGCTAGAACAGCATTTTCACGTTCTAGGCCAAGACAACCAGAAAGAGATGTGTTTGGGGAAATAAGATCCGATGTGCTTCTTGGTACTTTGATCAATAAATTTTTTGAACAGAAATTATTAGATAAAGGGATAGAAAAGAAAGATTTAGACGAGGTTACTGTTGGAAGTGCGATGGGCGTTTATGAAAATTGGACTTATGGGGGACGACTTCCTTGTTTTATAGCTGAAATGCCAGCAGAAGTACCAGCCTTATTTGTTGATCGACAATGTGGATCAGCGGGATCGGGTTTACATGTAGGTATTATGGAAATTATGACTGGTTTTAGTA
>JAEOTZ010000030.1 GCA_016839585.1 Promethearchaeota archaeon | reverse complement strand
TCAGCTGTAGACTTAATTCCCTTCAATGCTCTTAGATGATTGTGGGCATGAACTGTTTCTGCAGCTGCAGCTGCACGGAATAATTTTGCTACCTGAGCGAACCCTTCCTTATCTGCTTTCTCCGCAAATGCTAAATATTTTCTATTAGCTTGAGATTCACCTGCAAAGGCATCTTTAAGATCTTGTTCCGATTTTGACATTTTTAATCTAATTCCATATTTTTATAATTAATTTTTAGTTGGATTAAATCAAATTTTAAGTTAATTTTTATAGTTCATAAATTTTAGTAAAAAATCTAAAGATTTCTTATGAACACAAGTTCAAAGATTACTTGATAAAAAGAACTTTGATATTTTGTACAATTTTTCTTAAGATAAATTCTGCCATTCCAAATTTTACTTTTGAATCAAAAACTAAAATTACAAAATAGGAGTCATTTACATACTCTGAAAAAATAAATTTCTTATTTTTGAAAGTGTAAAACATTTTTAATATTGAATTATTAAATATTTTCACACGAAAATCAACTTCTTTTAAAAAAGTTCTTAAATCTATTTTATTTAAAGAGGAATAAAGGAGCCTTCCTCTGTTTGTTAATAAAATAGTCCCATCAATTTCATCATTTTGAGTTAATTCTTTTAAGTATTCAATAATCTTCGCTTCCTTTTCTAAATCAAATTCGTTACTAAAGGTATCGTCTATAATATTATTTAAAGTATCATTTAATTTGCTGTCGTAAACTATTTCAGCTGTAATATTAATCTTATTTTTATTTATATAATCTAAAAGTTTAATATTAATTTTTGAAATAACCTCATCTAATAGAATTATATTCTCAATTGTATCACATAAAACACCATAGTAGATTTCCCTTTTTTCAAAAATTGCTAATTTTATATCACCCATATCTATTGTTTTAAACTTTTTCCCTATCATTTCTTTAGAAAAAGACATTAGTGCAGTTAAAAATGGAGAAATTAAATTTTTCTCCATATTGTAATAATCTGTAAAACTTTTGCCGTAAAAGCAAATACCAGATTTATTAAAAATAAATAAATTATGAATTGTAGTATTTTTTTCTAATCGTTTAATCTTTGAATGCAACCTTGATTTATCTTGAATACTCATATTTAATTTTTAAAATTAAAGTATAAAAAGAACAAAGATTTCAATTTAAATTGCATTTAGAATTACCAAGTTTGAACACCTTTAAAATTTAATTTAACTGGTAGTATTTTAAAGCCATCTGCAATCAATTTCTTCTTAATTCGATATTCATACCCTGCCTTAGCTAAAATCGTTGCTGAACCGCCACCACCAGCACCATTTAATTTAAATCCAATTGCTCCATTTTCTTTAGCTAGTTTTTCAGCTTTATTAATAGTAGAATTAGTCATTGAATTATGAAGACTTTTTTGAGATTCCCAATTTCTGTTCATAATCTCTCCCATATATTCAAGAGACTCTGATTTAATAGCTGACTTCATTTCATAAGCACATTCTTTAATAGCATTAAATGAGTTGATTGTATTATTATCACCTTTTTCATAATTTTCAATAACAGCTTTATGCATTAAATTAGAACTTCGAGAACCAAAATATACTAAAATTAATTGATTTTCTAATTTACAGATTTTTTCATCGTTAATTTGAACTTTTGAAACCTTTACAGACGGATAATCGATTTCCATAAAATTTATCCCCCCTATAGATGCTGCATACTGATCTTGAACACCACTCTCTAATTTTAATTCTTCTATTTCGAGTTTATGGGCAAGAGCAGCAATTTCATTAGGTGTAAGTGATTTGTTTGAAAGTTTTGCTAAAGCAGCTATTAATGTAACAGCTATACTTGCACTTGTTCCAGTTCCACATCCAGGAGGTGCATCAGCTCTAACAAAAATATCTACTGCTGTTTGTATTTCCATTCTTTTAACAGCAGCTTTTAATAAATCTAAAGTACCATCATAATTTATTTTTTGAAAATCTTTAATTTGCGTGTTTAATTTGAGATCTTCTGAAATAATATTTATTTTATTTGAATTATTGCTCACAATTCTTACATAACTATATAAATCGATACTAAGGTTAAAAACAGCTCCTCTTGGATAAAACCAAGTGTCAGTCCATCCACCAATATCACAAATTCGAACTGGTGCCCTGGAAAAAATTATTTCTTTCAAGTTTTATCACAATTATGGCTTTCTTATTTAACCTAATTTATATTGATTTAGGTGATGATAATCATCTAACGATTTAAGTAATTCGTTTTTTCTATAAAGCTATTTGGAATTTCTAAGCCAATTAAATTTTCATCGTTTTCGTCATAGTTTTTAGAATCAAACCAGTTTTCGCTAATATATATATCCTCAAGATCAGGCTTACATTTCCATATTCCATCAAGTGAAATATTTTTCATATTGCTATTTAAAAATTGTACCTCTATAAAAAAATAAGATATTTTATAAATATTCTTAAAATCCCTTAAAATTAAATTTTATTAAAATTCATAATTATGAACTCATGTACAAATATGTAATTGGTATTTTCCCCATTATCTTGATATTTTAGAAATTTATACGAAAACCGAGCTAGCTTTTGAATTTTTTCAATGAAGACAAAAAATGCATTTAGACCATTATTATTAACATTCTATGATACTTTCATCAATAAGTTTAAAAATAAGGAAGACAAATCAATATTTAAATTTAAAAAAAAATTTTAAATTACTCTCAAAACATATTATAGGAGGAATAAAAAATGGCTAAAAAAGCAGCCACAGAAGCCCTATTTGTAAAATCAAAAGTTAGAGAATATATCAAAAGCAAAGGATGCAATACAAGTGGAGATTTGATTGATGGACCTGCACTTAATAATGCAATCATTGATGTCCTTGACAATGCAATTCGAAGATCAAAAGCAAACGGTCGTAAGACCGTCCAGGAAAAGGATTTATAGAGCTAAAGGCTGCGTAAAGAGAAAAAGTATATTAAAGGAATAATAATTTTTTTTTAATATTTTATTCTTAATTCATTTTTTTTCTGTTTTTATTAAAAAAAATTACTAATTTTTTACAGTATCCTATATTAAATTTAAAAAACAACATCTTAAAAAATAACACACACAACCTATACAACCATTAATAAATAAAGAATAAAAATTCCTTGCCAAATCGCCTTATACCTTATCCTCTTTTTTAGAGAATAGGAATTTTTTATTCTTATTTTACTATTTCTAACAAGGAGATCTAGTTTAATCACTTAATATTTTGGCTACTTTCTTTATCAATAATGAAAAATCCAACTGAAATAACACTCTTTAATCTCTGCAGATCTTCCTTTAGTCTTTTTACATGCTTATAAGGACCAGATACGGCAATAATTTCTAGACATTTTTCAAATTCTAAATGAACATGCATAGTAGAGATAATAATATCATGAAAATGATGTTGAATATCTGTTTTTAGGATTTCATCAGTTTGTTGAACATTAGCATATATTGAGGTAGAACTATATTTATGATCATGGTGATGTTCATGATCAAATTCCTTTTCATGATCATTGGGATGTTCATGTTTTACATCAAAATGTTTATGAGTCATAACTAATGTTATACATCCAACAACATTTCCAGAACTTATAGGAATATTTTCTTCACTTATCATAAAAGTATGCATTGCTTTCCGAATGGCATCAGATCTTGAGATACCTAATGTTTCTCTAAATTCTTCAAATTTTTTATATAGTTCTTGAGGAAGAGAAACAGTAAAACGTTTATATTCTTCCATTTTAAGCAACTAAGCTAGTTAATTATTAAAATATGATACAAAAAATTATTTTTTGATTAAAATAGCGATTGGCACGCTAGCTTCCCGCCATTGGGCAATTTTACCAGAATATTCAAGGTCTAATTTCACTCTACCATGATCCCCTATAATAATCATTAATGAATTCTCTCTAAGTTGTTTATAATTACTTAAGATCCATTTATCAGTTCTATTAATCAGTTTCTCTATTAAATCTTCTGGTGTTCTTTGCTTCAATTGTTGCTGCTGTTTATGTAGGTTTTCAAAATCTAAATAGTGCATCCATGAGAGATCGTGTGTATTAATAGCTTTTGCCGATTCCACCCATGTACTCATGTCTGTATCCTTTGGAATAGATTTTGTGCCACCATCATATCTTTCTAAATCCTTCTTCCTCCCGATAAGACATGATGTTTTTCCAGCTGTATTAATCTCTTTTAAAAGATGAAAGCCATTTGGCTCAATTTCAAAACCACCATATACTAATTGATGTAATACTCCTAATGTGTACGGATTTTTTGTACTTAGTAATAACATAACTTCTGAATTTGCTATCATAAATTGTGGTTTAAGGTATGTAATTTCAAAAAGACCGAAATTGTCAATCAAATTAATACTTATTCGTTCAATACCTTGATACATATTTAGAATAGATTCAATTGGTTCTGGAATTGTATCAAGTGGAGGGTCAATATTTAATAATTTTAATAGAGTTGCGGGTACTTGAGTTAAATAACATTTTATAGTTTGAAGCTCACTCATGTTTGTGCCCTAAATTTAAAACAGTTAATTTATTTTATTTACTCTTAATATTATTAATAATGAAATAATTTAATAATAAAATTGTTATCACTTTTTTTATCAATTATTAGAATAAACAGTGATTAAGGCTAAAATGAAATTTTTATATATTGACATGACTAACTCAGGAATATCAGGAGATATGCTTCTTGCTTCTCTTTTAGGATTAGTTCCAGATTCCGATGTTATATTAAATGAATTAAAAGGATTAAAAAAACACTTATCCGGTGTTTCAAAATTAGATATTAGGTTAGAAAATCCTAAACGTTTCAGGATTCAATTAAATCAATTAAAAATTGATATAAAAGAAAATAAAGATCGGAGAACGGCTAAAACCCTAAAGAATTCTTTGAATGAATTTTTAACCAGTCAAAAAGTTACTGATTCCGCTAAGAATTATGCTAATAAAGTTCTTAATTCATTGATTCAGGCAGAAGGAGAAGTTCATGGTGAAGTAAATGAAAATATCCATTTACATGAATTAAGTTCTGTCGATACCCTGATTGATATTTTAGGAGCTACTTTTGTCTTAGATAAAATAGGTGGTTTTGAGGAAAATTTCAAGGTCTTTTGTAGTGAGATACCTTTAGGAAGTGGTACTATTAATACTGCACATGGTTTATTACCTGTTCCTGCTCCAGCAACAGCAAAAATTTTAGAAAAATCTGATCTAATAATCCGTGGAGGTCCAATTGATTCTGAATTAGTGACTCCTACAGGAGCTGCGTTATTAGTAAATTTAAATCCAAAATTCTTAGAATTTCCTCCCGAAATGAAGTTAATAAAATTAATTTATAGTACAGGTCAAAAAAATTTCAAGAATTTCTTAAATATTCTACGTTTATTCTACGGTGAACGTAAGGAATTAGGAAACTCAGCTGAATCGCATATATTTGATAAATATTTAGAACAAGTAACTGTTTTAGAAACAGACGTTGATGATGTAACTGGTGAAGTACTTGGAAATTTTATAGAAAAATTTCAAAAAGAAAAAATTCTAGATTTGCAAATTTTTCCAGGGCTGACAAAGAAAAATAGACCTAGTCATATAATCAGAATTTTATGTTATCCAAGATATAAGTTTGAGATAATTGAGAAAATTATACTAGAATTGGGTACTTTAGGTGTAAGGTTTAATACTATAAAACGTGTTTGTATTGATAGAAAGATAGAAAAACAAATTATTGAAATTAATGGAAAAAATTTTGGTTTAAATTTCAAAATTTCATATATAGAATCAGAAAAGGGAAGAGAAATCGTTAATATAAAACCAGAATATGAAGACCTAAAAAGAATTAGTGAACTCTCTGGGCTAACAGTTAAAAAGCTACAAGCTATTGCAAAATCGCAAGTAAAGCAGATTTTAAATAATAAGTAAA
The DNA here is from genome assembly GCA_016839585.1 of Promethearchaeota archaeon. Lineage (GTDB taxonomy): Archaea > Asgardarchaeota > Lokiarchaeia > Sigyniarchaeales > SOKP01 > Loki-b32. The sequence continues at coordinate 12,051 of JAEOTZ010000030.1, read as the reverse complement.
TCCAAAAATTAAAATATATATTTGGAAAAAAAAATAGTAAAAAAAATAGAGTTTAAAAATAAATTTAAGGTTTATTGTTTTGTCTAATATTTATCTATATTGAATTTATGTAACATATATTCGTCTTCAACCATATCTTTTGAAAAAGCTTCTAATCGGGAAATCTCCTTCTTTATTTCTTTTATTTTTCTCAATTTACCTAATTTTTGATACACTTCTGTTGCTTCTTGGAATATTTTAATGCAATTATCAAAGTTTCCAGAAATTTCTAAGTCTTCAGCAAGAAAAACTAAACCTTCGGCTACTTCTAATTGCTTTCCTAATTTTTTTTGAATTTTAAGTGATTGGTAATGGTATTTCATACTTTCAGGATATTGCTTAAAAATTGAATGAGTTCTACCTAAAGTTCTTAAAACGAGGGCTTCTTGTTCTTGTAAATCATTATTTTTACAATGTTTTAAAATAGTTTCTAAAAACTGAATGTAATCTTGTTTATTATTTAGTTTTGAGCGATCAATGTTATGAATGGCTTTTTCATAGGTCTCTATTGTATTATCAATATCTCCATCTTCAAAAAACTTTTTAGATTTTTCAATAAGTTCGTTACTATCGATAGATGCGACCATTTGGGTCTCAACTACTAATCTTTAGATTGTTTTTCGTTAGATTTGATATTTTAAAAATAAGTTCAATTATTATTATATTAAATTACCTATTTAAGCTTATCTATCTTAAAAAATAGAACTAGAAATATTGAAAAGGGACAATTTAAGAGAAATTCTAGTCTTAAGCAAATTCACTTAAACAAACTTTTAAATAAAAATTAGTTTAAGTAAAACACGATTATAATAATTTCCTCTCACTTTTTAATGATTTTTGTTGGAAAATAAATAAAAAAAAATTTGTAAATCTTTTAGATTTCTATATACTTAAATCCAAGGGTCTGCTCCAATCCAAGTAGGGATAAACATGAAAACGAGTACTGCGGTAAGACCTATTGCGTAAATAATACCTACTGCTTTGATTTTTGTCTTCATTTCCCTTGCATCATGGACAAGGAATGCTGCAACAAAGAAATGGAAGTATCCAAATAAGAAGATAAGTGGCACACCCCAAGGACTGGCATTCCACCATGGATATTCCCATATAAGAGCATCTGAAATATTCAAAAGGATCTCAACAAAAACAGAAAAAGCTGCAAAAAATGAAGCAAAAAACCAACGGTTAGGAATTCCAAATATCTTCTTATCTTTATCTTCTGGTAGAAACTTAGCAAATACAAGACCAGCAATAGAAAACATCATTGCTATTTCTAAGTTCCAACCAATCATAATAATGAAAGTGCTACGCGCTGGTGTTGTCCAGAATGCTGAATAATCAGTAAAATGGAATACTAATGCATTCCAGGTTTCATTAATCAAGTCCATACCTAACACTATCAAACCTGCAAAGACTACATTCCAATTTTTTGTTTGTTGTGCTTTTTGAATTTCAGTAGCATAGATATATAGAACAATTACTAGAATTGGGATTATGTACCATTGATAGTGCGAAAATTCTCGAAGATTTGAAAGAGCTTCAAGTGATTCAGGTGTTGGTGTCATATATATCAAACTTTAGTTTTATTTTTTTAATTTTTATAATTTAATTTTAATTAAACAAACTTAAACTAGAAAATATTTATAGTTTATTTTATTAAAATGAATCTAATTATTTCATTTATCTAGCCATTCTATTTGCTATTAAAGCTGCTGAGGCACCAGCTCCAAATCCATTATCAATATTTACTATTAATAATCCAGGTGAACATGACTGTAACATTGTTGTTAACGCACCAATTCCTTTCTCTCCTAATCCGTATCCACTAGAAACAGGAATTCCAATTACAGGAATATCCGTTAGAGCAGCAACAACACCAGGTAATGTTCCCTCCATTCCAGCACATACAATCATTACATGAACGCCTTCTTTAATCATATCGCTTAATGGTGTAAAGATTCGATGTATACCTGCTATTCCCACATCATAACTAGTTAACACTTTGCACCCCATAGTTTCTGAGATAACTTTTGCTTCCTCTGCCACAGGTATATCAGAAGTTCCAGCTGTTATGATTCCTATCATTCCGTTTTTTTTCTCAAATTTAAAAGGTTTTTGTCTTAAAATTATTACTTTGCCCAATTCATTTACGTTTATATCAATACCTTTATTGTTTTCAAAGGATTTTAATATAAATTCTTTTTGGCTTTCATGATAGCGAGAAATAATAGCAAATTGATTACTCTCTAAAAATGATTTGATAATATCTATAATCATTTCATTAGATTTTTTATGAGCATATATAACTTCAGGGATACCCGTTCTTACTTTGCGAAGAATGTCTAATTTAGCTAAATCACCCACTTCTTGAATAGCATTAGCTTTTAAGAACTTCTCAGCTTCTTCAATAGTTATTTTCTTTTCGGTTAGAAGTTTAAGTATATTTCTTAGATCATCCATTTTTTCTTCTTATCATATAATTCTGTATTTTAACCAATTAAAATATTAATGGTTTAATAAAATTCAAAGCAATTACTTATATTTTGTGCTTTAACAATTTGTAAATCATTCTTTTTTTTAATTTTGTAAAATTACTCATAGATAAAAAGTAGGTGTTTAAATTGGAAATTTTTTTTGAAATTCATAAAGATTTGCCAAGAGAAGGTCCAGGGGACAATGAATCAACACAAAAAGCTTTTAGTTTTTTAGAGGATTTACCTTCAAATCCTTATTTTTTGGATATTGGTTGTGGACCTGGAATGCAGACAATACAGTTAGCGAAATTAATTGATGGAAAAATTATTGCCATTGATACACACCAACCATTTTTAGATGATTTAAACAAGCGTGCTCAAAATGCTGGAGTTCGAGATAAAATTGAAACAATAAATAAGTCTATGTTTAAAATGGATTTTGAAGAAGGGCAATTTGATGTTATCTGGTCTGAAGGAGCAGTTTATATATATGGATTTGAGAAAGCATTAAAAGATTGGCAATTTTATTTAAAAAATAATGGTTATATTGTAGTGAGTGAAGCCTCATGGTTAAAAAGGAATCCCCCAACTGATATTAGAGATTTCTGGAATGATGTTTATCCTGATATAAAATTAATTGAAGAAAATAAGGATAGGATTAAGAATAATGGATATAAATTAATCTCATATTTAGTTATACCAGAAAGTAGTTGGTGGGAAAATTACTATATCCCTCTTGAAAATAGAATCACTGAATTAAAGGTAAAATATCAATGTAATGAAGAAGTAGAAAAACAACTTGATGAAGAATTAATAGAAATTGAAATGTTTAGGAACTATTCTGATTATTATGGATATGTCTTTTATATTATGCAAAAAATTTAAATTAAAGTGTTATATTTTGGATTTGTTTTTTGAATTATAAAAAAAGATAATAACAATTCAAAATAATTATAATGTATTATTCTATCAATATATAATCATAGATTAAAGTGAAGATATAAATGAAGATAGATTATACATCTTACAAGGATGTAGATTTAAAAGGTAAAAAAGTATTAATGCGCGTTGATATCAATTCTAATATTGATGTAGAAAACTATAAAATCCGAGAATCACCTCGAATAGCAGCTCTCGTCCCAGCTTTAGAAGAACTTAAAGAAAGCGCTGTTATTATAATGGCTCATCAATCTCGACCTGGTATGGAGGATTTTACGGATTTAGACATTCATGCAAAAGAATTAGAAAAGCAATTAGGGCGAGAAGTGAAATTTGTCAAAGATCTTTTTGGTATGGATGCTGTCAAAGCCATAAAAAAGCTCAAACCTGGTGAAGTATTAGTTCTCAATAATGTTAGAAAATGGGAGCCTGAAATGAAAGGCTATGATGATTTCTCTGTAGCAGAGAATACAGAAATGGTTAAAACTCTTTATCCTTTAGTAGATTATGTCATAGTAGATGCTTTTGGAGCAGCACATCGAGCACATGTGTCTATAATAGGTTGGCCCAAAATGATAGCAGGCCCTATAACAGAAAAAGAATTATCTGTATTGAAAAAAATTATAGAAGATCCTGATAAACCAATGGTTATGCTTATTGGTGGAGCAAAAGCAATAGATAAATTCAAGGCAATGAAATTCAATTTCGATAATGAAAAATTAGATTATGCTTTATGTTCTGGATTAACTGCTATTTTGATCTTTGAATCACTAGGTAAAAACATGGGGGAACCCAATCGCAAAATTATAGCTAAGGATTTAGAAGTTAATAAGGATATGATTAGGGAAACCTATGAAAGATACAAGGATAAAATTATTCTTCCAGAAGATTTAGTTATTGATGATAACGGTAATAGAAAAACTATTACTATTGATGAGGCAGCAACTTATAATACAACAACTGGAGATATTGGTCCTAAAACTGTTGAGAAATTCAAGGAGTTCATAATGAAAAGCAAAACTATAATTGCTAACGGTCCTCCAGGAATATTTGAAAAAGAAGTATTCAGAGAGTCTACAAATGAGATGATCGAAGCAATGGTTAAAGCTACAAAGGAAAATGATGCACTTACAATAATTGGAGGAGGCGAAATGGGGGCTGCTGCTTCAATGGCAGGATTATCAGATCAAGTTTCCTTCATTTCTACTGCTGGCGGTGCAATGTTAGAAATTCTTTCTGGAAAGGATCTACCAATGATTAGAGCATTAAGGGAAAAGAAACCTTAAATCTTTTTTATTTTTTTTTAATATTGAATTTTTGGGAATTGATATAAAAAAAAAATTCAAATTAAGTAAATAGAACTAATATCGTAAAAGTTATTGCATATGGGTAATTCTTCTAAAGATTTGGAGTTTTGTACTGATTTTACTGTAGATTCATGTCCTTGTCGAGTTTTAATAGATGGTGTTGATTATTGTAACTTTTTACAAACATATTTTAATTTAACATGCGCCAGAGATGAAGTTAAAATTAAGAAACTCTCTAGCCTTATATGTATCCATAATAGGAATTTGATCTCCGAACCTTATGATCCTATGACAAAAAAAATCCATGATCAAATTGATAAGACTGTTAGATTATTCGAAAAGGGAGAAATAATGTCTGGTGATATTGTCTACTGCTCTAAAGTTTTGGAAGATGTTATTTTTATAGAAGGACCTAATCGAGATGCTCTTACTCAATATAATAATGATAAAGCAAAATATGGCAATGCTCCATTTTCAGGTAAAGTTAAATATAAAACATTTGATGGAGTAATTAGAACATGTCCCATAGCATGTATTGTAAAAATTTCGAAAGGAAACTTTTTTGCCAATCTTAAAGTTAAAGGAAAGGTAAATATTGCGAAACAGAGAGCAGAGTATCTAGAATTTTTAGCAAGAGGTCTTGGATTTAGAGTAGAAAAATGCAAGACAAGGAGAGGCTATTCATTAGAATTTTTTGGGGATTCTCAAAGGGAAGTTGATGAATTTTTACATTTCTATTGTCAAGATGAAATGGCTTATAGGTAATATATCATTTTAAAAAGCAAAATTTTAATTATATAAAAGTTTTATGTGTTTAAAGTCTTAATGCCGATTTTGGGCTAATGGTCTAGCCTGGTATGACGTCCGCTTGACGTGCGGAAGGTCGGGAGTTCAACTCTCCCTTAGCCCATCAAAATGGCCCACTAAAACAAAAAAAAGTTAAACTAGAATGCCACTAAGAATTCGTTGGTTATCAAAGGAATTTTTTGGAATTGCTCTACTTCTATTAGGGATGTGCGGAATGTTCCAATTATTTTTTATATTTATAGCTCAATATCTTTTAGCTATTGGCAATTATTTTGTAGTTATATTAATTCCTATAGGAATCACAGTCGCATTATTTTTTTCAGCAATAATAATTTTCGAAAGTTATGCTCAAGTGGAGAGAAGGGAGAAATTAAAAAGCCAATTTAAGAAATCAAGGGGTAAACGTTCAAAATTGAGGATGTTCTTAGATTTTCCAATAACTAAACCATTATTAATAACTTGCATTATTTTTCTTGCCACATTTTTCAGTTCATACTATATCTGTGTTTTATTTTTAAATAATGCTCTATCATTCTTAACAGCTGAAAATTTGAGCGCTGTAATTTGTTTACTTATTGCTAATCTTATAGAAAAGAAGTACGCTAGAGTTCAAAAATATTAAAGAATTAATTGCATTAAGCTAATGGAAAATATAGATGGCAAATTTAAATATTAATATCATAACATTTAATATATAAATTAGATGATTAATTAATACTATAAATTTTGAACTAGAAAAAAACCTTAAGAAATTCTTAATTTTGGAATAATATGGCGAAACTTGAAATTCGATGCCCTTCTTGCTCAGCAAGGGGAAAAATAGAAATTTCTGAGGATGCAATAAAAAATATTTCAAGAGGAGTATTAGCAGTCAATATAGCTGTGGATATGATCTGTGAACATTCATTTATTGCTTATATAGATAGAAATATGCAAATACGGGATTATTTCATGGCAGATTTTCAGCTTCAATTACCTGCTAATTCATCGCCGACTTTAGTGGAAAATAGAATTGTACCTGAAACTGAATCAATTGATTTTGATTTAATTAGAATTAATATACCTGCTTTGTTAATTGCTCATGTTATTAGAACAACTTTTTTTGGCAAAAAAATAATAATAATTTCTGATCTAGGGTTTCTTTATAATCACATCATTAATTTCTTCAAATATATAATGCGGAATTCATTTGAAATTGATATTACAATCATTTCAAGCGAGAATTCCAAAGCTAATAAAAAGAGTTATAAAGATTTTATAATTCTTCAAGGAAGGGATATAATACAAGATAAAGATAAAACTATAGATCCGAAGAAATTAGAAGTAGAAAAGACTATTGCTGAAAAATTCTTATCAGAATATGATTTAATGACTAGTTTAATTATGCTAAGAAATGAAATTCATAAAGCATATGAATATTCTAAAACTATTGTGGACCTCATCGAAAGACGTAAAGATAAAGTAGGTACATCTAAGATTCTTATTGATGAAATATCAAAAGTTCATCAGGAAAATATAAAAATCCCATATCTAAAATTCTTAGTACAGATTGTTAAAAATTACTTTAAAGTTGATGTTCCTCCTATAGATGGGGTTTCTGATCTCCTAGGTTTTTTATGAATAATCTTACTTTTTTAATAACACCATAAATCCTTTACAGTGCTGATTTTAAATAATTAAATAAGATTTTTGAAATTAAAATATTTTTACTCCAAAACACATAATTAGATTTTATAATTATTTAAATCACAAATAAGTTCAAAAAAAATAAGGAGAGAATTAATGACTTTTAATTGTAAAATTGAAGAACGAAAAGCTCAACATGTTTTATCAATTCGAACAAGAACATCCGTTCAGGATTTACCTCAAGTTATGGGAAAAATTTATGGAGAAATTGCTCAATATCTCGGGGGATTAGGAGAACAGCCTGCAGGACCCCCTTTTGCTGCGTATTATAATACAGATATGCAAAATTTGGACGTTGAAATTGGATTTCCCGTTTTAAAAAAATTACCTGACAAAGAAGATATAAAAATAAGTGAGATTCCATCTGGAAAGTTTGCTACATGTTTATACACTGGACCATATAGTGAGATTGAACCTGCTTATAATGAGCTTTCTCAATGGATTGAAGATAATGGATATGAAGCAACTGGAATTGGTTATGAGATTTATTTAGATGATCCATCACAAACTCCACCCGAAGAGTTAAAAACTCAAATAATGTTCTTGCTTAAATAAATTTCTAGGCTTCAACCCATAATCTAAGATCAACAGATCGGTATTGTTTTCAAAAATCTAAATTCTTTTTTTATTTTTACTTAACAGAATAATATTCTTGAAACAGACTGTGGATTTTTTATTTCTTTTTTTTCTTATTCTCTTCTAAATATTTAATTGCTTTAATTAAAATGAGAAGATTATCAAAAGCATTCCCTAATATTACGTTGCAGTTATTACATAGAAGACCTCTAACTTTTCCTGTCCTATGATCGTGATCAATATGTGTGTTTTGTGGAAAATATATTTTGTCAAAATTTCTTCCACATATTAGACATTTACCGTTCTGTCCTTCCATCATTTTCTCATAATCCTCTTTTGTTATGTTGTATCTTTTATATTGATAACGAAATTTATCATATTTTTGTTTACACTCTTTACACCAAAAATCAAGACCATCTTTCTTAGTTCTATTTCTATTGAAAAATTTAGACGTAATGGGAAAAGTTCTTTTACATTTAGTACATTGTTTAAGTTTTTTCCTTTTATCTTTTCCTGAACTAACGTCTTTGAGAATTTTAATATTTTCATCTTCCATAATAAATATATATTTTAATACTCGTATTTAACAAAAAGGAGTCTTGAAGTAAATCTCTTTTTTAACTACAGTTAATTAATCGATCGTGAAAGGTGGATTTCACTTTTTTTCTATATTCCTTGGTATTATTCTGATATTGCGAGGATAATATAGTATTATCAAGTTGAATTTGGGATTCTTGTAATTTTAGCAATTACAGTAGAAGTGGGGTCTGGACATCGCACAAATTCAGTTGTAATTCCATTTGGATCAATTTTCTTTTCATATGAAGTATCACTATATGTCCAGGGAAGTGTACCCCCATATTGAAGAACTCGAATCATACAAGTCATACTATCTAATAACCAATGGCATATTTTACCCTTATCTTCAGGATAATTAAATTTTTCACCAGCTCTATGATGTTGGCAACCATCACTTTCAAAAATTTCAATATCGATATTATAATTGAGATCAAACATCTAATTCACTCTAAAATTATATACTCCAATTTTTTAAAATAAAATGTTTTAAATAAATATATTTTTATCTAAAAGTATATGCTTTTTTTAAGAAGGATTGTATTTAACAAAGCTGAATTCTTAATATGCGCCCTCCGGGAATTGAACCCGGGTCGCCAGGTTGGCAACCTGGCATACTTACCACTATACTAAGAGCGCTTAAAGTATGATATAAAAAATGGTTTAAAAAATTAAAATTTAATGATTCTATGGAACTTTTATAGTCTAAACAATTTTTGATATTACTTGTTTGATAACATTATTATTGATAAAATGTTCTAATTCTTGAAGACTGTTAGGTAATCCTTCACGGACACCTATTTCTTTACACTCTAAAAAGGACATAGCCGTTGCCATTTTCGAAGTTTTTTCTAAATCAAAATTGTTTAAATTTGAAATCAAAATCCCTGCTAAGAATGCATCTCCTGCTCCCGTTGTATCTTCTACATCACCTTGGTAGACACTACTGTTTATGATTTGTTTCCCATCAGAAATTATAGAACCATTGGGTCCATCTGTAATTGAAATCAAATCAAGTCCTAAATCTAAGAAATGATGAATCATATGTAGTGTGTCTTGTTCACCAGTGAACTCTTTTGCTTCTTCCTTATTCAAAGATACTATGTCTGAATTAGATATTAATATTTCTGCCCATTTTGGGTTAATTTTAATAATTGACATTGAGGGAGCAGCATAAATCTTAGCATTATTATCTTTAGTTAAAGTAATTGCTTTTTCAATTGCCTGACAACCATTCTCAGAGGTTAAAGAAGTCCAAGCAAACGCTTTTATATTTTCAAATAACTCTTCTTTTACATCAGAGGGATTTAGTAGATTATTAGCACCTTTATAAGCAAGTATACTCCGGTCTTTCCCCCACTCTGTTCTTAAAATTACTGATAACGCAGTATTATCCTCATCTGTTTGAATCATGTTAGATAAATCAACACCACGTTTACCTAGATCATCTAAACAAATATTAGCGGAAAAGTCATTACCAATAATACCAATATAAGTGCTTTTTAATCCTAGCATTGCGCAATTTGCTGCAATATTTGCAGCAGACCCTCCAGGAACAAAACGTACACCCTCAATGTTCAATTTTCTACTGTATTCAATTGCTGTATATTTTTTCACTACATCTTTATCAAAAAGTTCAAAACGTAAAATATCCTTAATTTGAATAATACAATCAAGTGTACAACTGCCAATTGAAATTAAATCTAAAAAAGTCATCTTTTTCACATAAAAATTAAATTTTGATTAAAAGAATAATTTTAAAATAGAAGAGAGGCTTTTAATAATTTTGCTTAGAAAATCGAATTAAAAAAATTTAATAACTTTTTAATTTACTCATCTGATTTGAGTCGATTTAGTTCTTTTTCTAATTCTGCTATTTTCTGATCGTCAGCTCCTGCACTTGGGAGTGCCACGCCCATTTCCACTTGAATTTCAGCATCTATTTCACCTAAAACTTCGGTTACATCTGAATCTGAGACTGCTGTATCCAACGTAATGGAATCTATGCCATCTGCAGTAATTTCTTGCGTGACAGCAAAATCTTCCACGTCAAGATCGATTTGCTTCATCATTTCTGTAATTTGTGGAATAGAGAGCTCTTTCTTAAGGGCTGTTATTGACTGTGCTATACCAGTCATGATTTGTGAGACGTCTTTGACGGCCTCTGCCTGTTCTAGTTTGAACAGTAACCCTTCCATGTTTGTACGAAAAGCATCAATTGCTCGAGCTTGTTTTTTTACTTGAAGATAGTTTCGCGCATGAAATTTAGACCCTTCCAAATCCCCTTGTTTTCGAAGGTTTACCGCCTTATCTCTTGCTAATTTTGCACTCATTTCCATCTTTTTTGTCTGTCGCATTAATTTTTTATTAAAAACTTTCAATTTAGTTGACGGGCGAACACCTTTTTTCCTATCTCCTGAAAGCCATTTAGAGATATCTTTTAGAAAACCCATATTTAACAAATCTAATTAGTAATTATATATTATATATAAAAATACGATATTATATAATTATTTGGAGTCCAATAATTAATTCCAGTGTTTAAAGAGTAAATTTGAAATATATTTATAGGATTATAATTCTTACTGATCGCAAAATTAGATTAGTTATAAATATTAAAAATTATATAAGATAAATAATTAGTTCTAAAAGGTAAAATTTGGCATGTCTAGTGTTGATAGCAAGCTTTATCAATATGCAGTTAGAGAGGCGAAAGAAGCAGTTGCTTTAGATGGGCGAGGAAAATATCGGCAGGCAATAAATAAATATCAAAGGGCTGCCGAAATATTAATGCAATTCATGAAATATAACAAAAATCCTCAAATGCGAATGTTATGTCAAAAGAATATCGAAGAGTATGTTGATAGAGCCAAGATATTAAAATCACAACTTAGTGGAACGCGACCTAGGAGGGCAAGACCTGCTGAAAGGCTAGGTATATCAAAGGATGATGAATCTGGCGCTGATATAGGCGCTGTTTCATCAGAAGAACAAGAACTTATTGATATGATTTCGGGTACAATTGTAACTGAATCTCCTAATGTAAATTGGAAAGACATAGCAGGATTAGAACATGTTAAACAAGCATTAAGAGAAGCTATTGTTCTACCAATAATGAAACCAGAATTATTTACTGGAGCCCGAAGACCTTGGTCAGGGATATTATTATTTGGTCCCCCTGGTTGTGGTAAAACATTGTTAGCTAAAGCAGCTGCGACTGAATGTAAAGCTACTTTTTTTAGTGCTTCTTCTGCTGATTTATTAAGTAAATGGTTAGGAGAAAGTGAAAAGTTAATTAGTTCTTTATTCAAAGTAGCCCGGTTAAAAGCACCTAGTTTAATATTTATGGATGAAATAGATTCAGTTGCGACTAAAAGAGGAGAAGGATCTGAAAGCGGAGGTGAAAGAAGAGTCAAAACTCAGCTTTTAAGTGAAATCCAAGGTTTAAAATCCACTTATGATAAACCATTGCTTGTTTTGGGAGCAACCAACCGTCCTTGGGATATTGATAATGCAATGTTAAGTAGATTTGAAAAAAGAGTGCAGGTACCTCTTCCAGATTTGAAAGCTAGAGCCGGAATATTTGAAATCCACACTGAAGGTGTGAATTCTGCACTCTCAGATGAAGATTTTATTGAACTAGCTGT
>JAEOTZ010000029.1 GCA_016839585.1 Promethearchaeota archaeon | reverse complement strand
TTCTAAGTTTTCAATCCTACCGTTAAATAGATTATCTAAACCAATTACTTCTGCTCCAATTTCTAATAATTTATCTGTTAAATTACTTCCTATAAAACCAGCAGCTCCAGTTATTAAAATGCGTCTACTTTTCCAAAAGTCACTTGATCTGGGTAAGGTCATTGGTATTTCGACAAAAAATTTGAATTATTTACTTTTTATTAAAAAAATCTTATTTTTTTATTAAATTATATTTTATCATAAAAAATTTCATATCATATAAAAATGTTCATAAAAAATAAATTTTTATAGGTAAATATTAAGTTCCTTAATCTAAATCATTTAAGTATCTCATAAATCCTTCTTTATACTCTTTTGGACTTTTACTTGGTCTTTTTAATTCTGATCTAGAATAAATTTTGATTTTTATTAATACTAAGATTGGTCCCTTTCGGTTTTTAATTTTATCAATCGATTTTAATAAATCTTCTGTGGTTTCAACTCGAACAACCCATTTATAATTTGATGCTAAAGCTACATTAACAAAGTCAACATTAGATGAATTAGTTGGTTGACCACCAGTAGATTCATGAGCTTCATTATCTAAAATAATATGGACAAAGTTAGAAGGTGAATTTTTTCCTATTGTTGTAAAAGCACCCATTTGCATAATAGCTGCACCATCTCCATCAAATACTATAACTCTATTTTTTGGTTTGTGTAGCGCTATACTTAATCCTATCGAGCTAGCACACCCCATAGATCCAATATTATAAAAACTTTTATGATGATCTTTATTTCTTGATTCTCTATATTCATATAGCTCTCGTGTAATATAACCTGTATTTGAAACAATGATTTCATCGTTGTTCAAATTATCCATAATCAATTGAATTACTTCTTTTGTGGTTAGACTATAGTTATTTAATTGCTTAAATCTCATTTCATAATCTTTAAAGAAACCTCTTCGAAAAACAAAAGCGTAAGGACCCTTATTTTTATTGAAATAATTTAATGCTTTAGTAAGTTCTTTTTTAACCACACTCAAATCTGGTTCCAATACGATATAAGGTATTTGGAGTGTGTCCAATAATGGTAATGTAATCTTTCCCATTTTTTTATGTTGAGGAGCATCAATTTTTCCAGGTTCACCACGCCATCCTATCATTAAAAGAATAGGAATTGAATATACATCAGGATCACATAAGGATGTTAAAGGATTGACTGCCTTTCCGAGTCCGGAATTCTGCATATATACAATTCCTACTCTATTAGTTGCTAAATGATAACCAGATGCTAATGCAATAGCTTCGCATTCATTACATGCAACAATATTTCTTAGATCTTTACTTTCATTATCAGCTAAGAATTTCATCAAATCTTTAAAAGTTGAGTCTGGAATTCCTGTAAAGAATGTAAAATTATTAATTTTTAGAATTTCAAAAAAATTTTCGCAAGAAATCATTTTATCCTATATTAACTACTATTTTACTTATTATTATTAAAATAATTTTTTACTCCTTCTAAATCTTCATAATCATCAATTTCGACACAGAATTCATTATAATAACAAGGTTTTAGAACAAGAGTATCCAGAATTTCATTTAAAGCATCTTCAGCATAATAATTTACTTTGTTATCATTTATAAATTTCTCTATTTGATTAAGCCAACTTAACATAAATTCCTTAGTTAGTTTGTATAATGGGGCTAAGAATGCTGTATTTGGTCCAAACAAATTAACTCCAATCTTACTTATCCTATCATTTAATATAATTGCTTTAAAGTCTTTTACTGGAGGTGGAATTTCTTTATTAACTAATACACAATTTTTATAACTCGATTTAAGTAATAATTTTACTAAATTTCCAGAAAATATTAAATCCCCATGAGAATACAAAACATCATCATTAATCATGTCTTTTACTAAATATATGGAATATATATAATTTGTTTTGTCATGAAGTGGATTATTAATATATTGAACGTTAATTGAAGGATAATGTTCTATAATATGATTTTTAATTTTCTCCTCAAACGGACCTGTTGGAATGATAAAATCTTTAAATCCATACTTAAGAATATTTTTTAATTGATGATCTAAAATTGTTTCATTATTACTTATTTTTACAAGGCATTTTGGCAAATTGTTGGTTAAAGGGGCTAACCTTTTACCTATCCCCGCATTTAATAATATAACTTTCATCTTATTTCTTCTAAAATCTTTCTTAACTGAGTTTCTGTTAATAATCTCGGATTATTTTTAACTCTATCAGGATTAAAACCATTTTTTATAATTATTTCAATATCTTCTTGAGATTTTATTCCCAAATCCTGTAATTTTATTTCTAATTCAATATCTACCATTAAATTTTTGATTTTTTCTTTTGTTTCAATAAAACTAGAAACACCTATTATAGAGACTAATTTACTCATAATATTTTTTACGTATTCAACTCCACGTGTATCTAATACATCATTTTCATTAACTCTCGAATTAAAGACAATCATAGAAGGTAAAGTTAAAGCTACTGCATGGCCATGAGGTACATTAAAACATGAGGTAATAGGATACGAAATGGCATGACATGCTGTTGTTTTTGTTATATTTATAGCTTTTCCAGCATAATTAGCGGCAAGTGCCATGTTGTATCTAGATTCTTCATTAGGATTATGAACAGCTTTTAATAAATTATTCATAACAAGCTCTATTGCTTTTTTTGCATATTCTTTTGATTCATCTGTAGAATTGATATTCCAATAAGATTCTATTCCCTGACTTAATGCATCCATACCTGTATAAGCAGTAACTCTCTTAGGGAGACTATATGTTAATTCAGGGTCTACGATTGCATAATCCGCATGTAAAATTTTAGGATCTGCTAAAGAATATTTTGTTTTTTCGATAAAGATAACGGCGAAATGAGTAGCCTCACTACCCGTTCCTGCTGTAGTTGGAATTAATATTAATGGAGTACCTTTTCTTTTAATTTTTAGTTTCTTTAAAAGAAAATCTTTAATTTCTCCTTTATTAGTAGAAAAAATTGATACACTTTTACCAATATCTAAAACAGACCCCCCTCCCATAGCTAAAATTAAATCATAATTACCTTTCTTAAATAAATTTAGTGCCTTTTTAATACCTTCTACTGTTGGTGTAGGTGCAATATCATTAAAATGAAAAAATTTACATTCATTCTCAATTATAAATTGGATTTTATCAACATTACCTTGTTCTAAAGGTGAATTACCTGTAATGTAAAAAATATTTTCAAAGTTATTTTCTTTTAAAATGCGTTTAAGATTTTTAATAGAGCCATTTTCAATAAATTCAATCATTTCATTATTCCACTTTTCGAAAAATAGTTAAATTAGCTTTTCAGCCAGTTCAAGATCTTTTTTATTATGAATCTCTATCCATCCTTTATGTATCTCTAGATTATGAACCTTAAAACCACGATCAATTATTTCTTGAATAAAATCATTAAAAGTAGCTTTCTCAATAGAAACAGCATGAAAACATCCTCTATTATTAGAACTACAATCATGAAATATTTTTTTTACTATATCAATACCATATTCAGAAAAATAAGCAATCCCTATGTATTCATAGTCTGCCATACTTTTATCTATATTCTTACCAATTCTTATTACTTCATTATCTCGAGAATATAATAATCTCCTTTGGTCAGATGGCTTATTCAATGTCATAACTAGATCTAATCTTTTGTCAATCTCATGTTTATGGTAAGCATAAGAATTATCAACAACCAAAACAATATCCTTTTTAGATTCTAAAAGAGAATTTATGATATGTCTATCAAACAATATATCTGAATTTATATAGATAAATCCCCCTTCCATTTCACTTTCTGCTCTAAATAAAGAATATAATAATCCATAATCTTCATAATACTCATTATCAATATATTTAACTCCTGGAATATCAATAAGTTCTTTTTTAAATCCCCTAACAACAGTAATGTTATAAATACCGCAGCTATTTAAAGTTTCTATTTGTCTTTGAAGAATTGGTTTTCCATTAATTTTTATCATTGATTTAGGAATTTTGAAAATTGGTTCTTTACCTGCTGCGGGTATGATTACACGTGTTTTTCCTTTAGAATATTTCATATCTTTTTCTTTTACTTCAAGAAAACCTACATCTTTAAAAATAGTATTAACAGAACTGCACATAGGTTCTGCCTCAAAACATCTTTGACTCCTCAAAATTAAAGAGGCTGTTTCTTTCATAGCTTTATGACATGATCGTAAAAGATGATTTGCATATATCACAATATTAAAGCCATGTTCTTTTAATTGGTCTTCCGTAATGGTATTATATGTAGTAGGAACACATATTAATGGCTTTCTAAAACCTAATTCAGAGCTTAACTTATTATATTCCTCAGCAAACTTAAAAATGTCATTAGGTTTTGAATCCTTTGAATGGATCATTATCGCATCAGCACCAGCCATTAAATATTTTCTAGCTCTAAATAAGGCATCTTCTATTCCTGCTCCAGAAATAAGACTTTCTATTCTAGCTGCTATCATAAAATCCTGCGATAATAAAACACTTTTACCTCTTTTAATCTTTATCGAAAAAATATCTGGATCTTCTTGGATTTGTATTGCCCCCGCTTCCAAACTATTTCTTTTTGGAAATTTTTTATCTTCAATAATAACCATTGAAACACCAAAATCTTCCAAATTTTTCACAAAATATTCAAAATTTGTTGCTTCTCCGCCAGTATCTCCATCTACTATTAATGGTTTATGAGAGCTATGTAAAATTTGGCGTATCGTTTCATATCTAGATTCTGGTCCTATTATTTCAGCATCTGGATAGCCCTTTGTGGCACTATCCGTTAAACTACTTTCCCAAATGGCATCAAATTCAATAATTTCGTTTCTTACTTTTTCTTTAATATCATTAGCAATTATTGCACTTAAACCATTATGAGCTTCAATAGCTCTTATAAAATCTTTTTCTTTAAGTAAATTTTTTAAGGATTTCCTTCTATCTTCAGGTGAAATTCGATTTTTTAAGCTCATAAGATCTATTAAAAATAAGTGCTTTAAATATTAAATTTTTTTTGGATTTCTTAATGATGAGTTTATTTGAATTTATATCAACGGGATTTAATAGGATTACTTCTTTCAATCTTTAAATTATTTCGATTAAGGCATTAAAAATTTCTATTCTTAAACATATTCTCTTGAATAAAATATTAAATTAATTATAGTATTTTTTCATAAATTTATTGAAATAAAGTGGAAAATATAAAGTCCATACTAGTATCTCTTTCCATCTTTGAAACAACTGTTTTTTTCGGGTAATTAATGATCTAATAACAAATTTCATATAACCAGTATTATTTATTTGATCTGATACATCAGATAATGCTGTATCTAAAATTATGAATTTTTTTGTATATTTTCTGTATTTTCTTTGCAGTTTTTTTAATCTATAACCAGTTAATCTATTAAAAAATAGAATTGTAATCAAGCTTTGATTTTTGATTGAATTTGAGATACCGATTTCAGATGGTTTCACTATTTTATTCTTTATCTTTAACTTTTCTTTTAAATAATTTGCTAGTTGTGGAGGAAATTGATGAGGAACTAAAATATTCTCATATTCTAGTAAAGTCAAATTATTATGATTATAAAGTGTATTTAGGGTTGATTTAAATATTTTATAAGCTTTCAATTCTGTCTCCAAATAAAATTGATACAGTTCGGTATAAATCTTAGGATATTTTTTTTTTACATCTTTTTTTTCTAGATTATCTTCATTAAGATTATACAAGGCAAATTTTCCGTTATTATTAAAAAGCTTCCAATTATCTTTGATTATCGTGGTTTTTTTAATTGGTTGAAACATTAAATAACAATCTCCTCTAATTTTTCTGTTTTTATTAATATCTATATCTTTTTCTATTAATTCTTTAAAAGAAATTGATTCTCTCTCATGATCTGCTTTAATATTAAGATAATCAAGAACTGTTTCCATAATATCCATTAAATAAACTCTTTTTTTAATAGTTCTTGGGATTTTAGATGTTAAATTGGGGGGTAATTTTATAAATAAAGCTGATAATAATGAGGTTTGGTGAATATCATTAAAATGTATTAAATTTATCTTTTTATAAATTGACTTATCATAATAACCATGATCAGAATTAATAATAATGATGGATTTTTCCCAAAAACCCATCTCCTTTAATAAATAAACTATTTTATTCATGTATGAATTTGTTTCAGGATCAGTTGGTCTGAAATGTACATATATGAAATTGTTCTCATTTATATCGAGTTCATTAATTTTTTCAGCTAAAAAATGGTAAACTTCTTTACTATCTAACAAATGATCTCCATGATACATATTATTCACATAATATGGATTAAGAATATCCTTAAAAACATCGACTGCTTCTTTCGAGTGCATAATTGCTTGAATCTTATAATTTTTTTTCTTCAATGGGATGATATTATTTTTATATTTATAACTTGGAAGAAATTTGATTGAAGGGTAATAATCAGGAAATATATAATAAGGAAATCTACCTGTTAAAAATGAAAAAATAGATAAATTTGTTGATGTGAACTGAGATAATGCGTCTTTAAAAAAGAAACCTTCTTTATTTTTTTTTAATTTTTTGTAGATTGGAAGTAAACTATGCAGATCAGATCTTTCATAGCTACATATCGAATCGGTCACAATCCAGAAAATATTCATCCGAACACCATCAGACTATTTTATAATGCTCTTTCTATACATTTTTATTGAAATAGTAAAAACTACAAATATGCTATGCGTGTGGAATAATTTTTATAAGGTTAAAAATTTAATGAATATCTCTTGACAATAAAAGGACAGAATAAAATTAACCTAATCAAAATTTAAACAATTTTACTAATAAATCATAGTGAAAGTATTAATTTATAATTTCTAAACAAAAAGAATAATCTTAAATCATAAAATTAATTTGAAATTCATTATTTTTTTTTTTAATTTAATATTATCATTGAAATGTTTTCTGTATAATGGTAAATAATAACCATGAAAATAATCAATTAAAAAATAATAAAGAGTACAAAAGATTAGCTACAAATACATTTTACTCTTATTTAATAAATTATGGATCCTTTTTTTTCACATTAATATATTCTTTTATTTTAGCACGATTAATTTCAAATAGAACTTGGGACTTTCTAATATTAGCAACCTCATATATAACAATTATTGATATTATTATAACCTTATTACCACCAGGACTGAGTGATGCCTTAAATTATTATATTCCAAGATATCTTGCCTTAAATGAGAAAAAAAAAATCAAGGCATTAATTAAAAATACACTAATTATAAAATCATTATTTATAATAATTATTCTTCTAATAAGCATCGTTTTTTTCACTATTTTTGAAGATTTATTTGCAATTAATTTGGAAGATAATGTATCTATTTTATTTATCTTATCTCCAACTATTTTTTTCAATAGTTTAGGCTCTCTTTTAGATGCTATAAATAGAGGTTTTAGTAAATTTAATTTTCTTTTTCTAATATTGCTCATAAAAAATGCTTTTCATATTTGCCCTTTATTAATTTACTATATTTTTGATATTAATATTAATATTGGTACTATAGCCTTGATTGTCATGATTTCTTCCTTAATTCCATTTATTTTAAAGTTTTTATATGTTTTGATAAAAGTAATTAGAATTAAGCCGGTAGGGAATGAGATAGAACCATTTAAAAAAGATATTTTGAAAAGTGTGAAATATGGTGGTTATTCAACTTTTTCTAATCTTATTGCAAAGGGTTGGAGAGAAGTACAACTACAAAGTATTGGATTCTTTGAATCGGCAGGAGCAGTTACTGGATTTAATATCGCCTTAAATTACAGTAATATCGGGCAAGTGTCAGTAGGATCTTTTTATTTTCCTTTAATGACTTCTTTTACAAGTTTGAGTACAAAAAAGGATTATTACCAACTTGTTAAAATTTTTAAGATTGCGAATAGGATTACATTATTCTTATTATTAATTTTATCTGGAATTCTATTTTTTAGTGTAGACTTTTTCTTAGATTTTGTTTTTCTCGAATCTCGTATAATTTTTTCAAATATTCTTAAATTATTTGTTCTTGCGGCAATTTTTCAAATATTCAAAATCTTTGTCCTATCGCTTTTAAACGCCCAGAATAAAGTAAAAATGTCATTTCTATTAAATATGCTCTATACGACGTATTCTATACCATTGTTTTTTATCGGTTTAATCTATGGCGGGATTGAGGGTGCAATAATCTTTGGTTTAATAATCGGAAATATAATATCATTAATAATACAAGTTTACTCAATTTACAAAATTGGAAATATTAAAATAAATATTAAAAGGATTATATTGCAATACTTAACTTTTTTTATCCCTTTAGTTATTACGGTAATTTTGGGGAATTTAATACTAAAGGAAATCAGCAGGACAATTTTAGATGGTTTAGGGTTAACATTCTTCATAAATCTTGACTTCTTTTCTATTATAGTATTCTTTGCACTCTTTATATTAATGAATCTAGCTTTTGGAATTGTAAAATCACCTGATATTGAATATTTTGAGTCTTTATTAAGTAAGGATAAATTCTTAAATAGAATTATGCTTAAAACTTTAAATGTTTTAAAGAAACTTACAAGAAGAAAATAAAAAGATTTTGTCAGACTAGTTATTTAAATCTTTTTTCTTTATTGATACTTAGTTTATACCTTATTTTTTTATTTTGATTCAATTTTAAGTAATAAATTATTAATAATTAGAAATATTAGGAAAATTATAAATAAAACAAAGGATTTCTAATTTCAATATTTAAACAGGGGATTTTCTAAATGCTTAATGTGGATATATTTATCCCTACACTCACCCCTTTTCGAAAATACCAAAACTATTCTTTCCCTACCTATAAGTGGAATTCCTACTGGTTTCCCGTATGGTATTATAAAAAGGAACTTAAAAATATGGGCATCAATGTCCGATTTTTACATGATTTTGGTAGAATTTTTAGAAAAAAAACAAATTTTTCAAAAATAGTAGGAATTGATTGTAAATTCCTTGGTACAATGGTACCATTAAGAAATAAGGAAGAATTATTATCAACTCTTAAAGTGTTAAAGAAAAAAACTGATTATTTAATATGGTTTGATAACACTGCCAGTACAGGAACCACTCGATTTGAAGTATTACCTTATGTTGATCGATATTTAAAAAGGTCTATTCTTAAAGACCGTACTTTCTATACAAAAAATTCTTTTAAAAAAGAAAGCAGAATCTATATTAACTTTTATAATAAAGAATATAATTTAGACAAATTATACAATAAAAAAAATGAATTTTTAAATTATACTCCTCTTGATCCAAAATATAATCATAAAGTCAGCCTATCATGGAACCTTGCATTAACAGATTATCGTTTTACTAATATTCTTGATAGATTTTTATATGGTTTTACAAGAAAAAATGAAATGAATTTTTGTAAGCCAAGTATAAACCGAAAAATACTTTTATCTGCAAATTTCTCTTATAAAATTACTAAACCAAAATATTATTTTCAGCGACATGCTCTCTTGAAGTTTTTAAAAGAAAAGTATAAGTCTAACCAGAAGATATCTATAGGAAAATTGCCTAAAAAGGATTATTTAATAAATTTAAGAAAATCTAAGTCAATTTGTAGTCCTTTTGGATGGGGAGAAATCTGTTTTCGAGATTTTGAAGCTTTTATAGCAGGTGCGGCATTGATAAAGCCTGATATGGATCATGTAGAAACTTGGCCAAATTTATATAAAAAACAAGCAACATATATACCAATATCTTGGAAAATTGAGAATTGGGACGATGAGTTTAATGAAATCTTGGCAGATAAAACACTTCTTTATGAATTAGCTAAAAATGGACAAGATACATATAAAAGATTATGGACAAAGGAAGGAAAGAAAGCTTTTTGTGAACGTTTTTACGATTTTCTAACTTTTAAGTAATAATAAGTATCATCCAGAAGATTCATACTTCTTACATATGAAATTCTATTTGAAAAATTTCATTTGGATTTTCTTTAGCAAAACGACTATGATGATTTTAATCTTTTCATAGGGAGTTAATAAATTATCTCTTAATATTTTCCTAAAATTAAGACTTCCTTCATGTAGTAATTTTTTTCTATGATCAAGTAAAATCTTTTTGACCCATTTTCTCAAAATAGAATTAACATAATTCCTATCAACATCTTCGTATTTTAATATTAAATATTTACGTTTATAGAAACTATCCTTGAAAAAATCTGATTCTTGCCTTCTTTCAAATGTAAGAGTTTTATCATGAACTCTAAAAATTATTAAAGGTGCTTTTAAAATTAGAATTGATTTATCTCGATATGATAAAATATCTAACCAGTAAGAAAAATCTTGACCAGATCTAAGCCTATAATCTTCATCGAATTTTCCTACTTTTTCGATAACTTCTCTTCTAATAATGACGCTTGAGGTGGGTATAACGTTTCGCCTAATCAATTCTCTAAAAGAAACAACACCCCTTTTTTGATAATTAAGATGATATGTTATTTTATCAGGTAGTATAATTCTTCTTGAAGCGACTAATAATATGTTTTCATGATTTTTAAATGCTCTGATTTGCAGTTCTAATTTATTAGGTATCCAAAAATCATCTGAATCTAAAAAAGCAATGAGTTCCCCGTGACACTCCTCAAATCCTTTATTTCTAACTACTGCAGGTAATCCAGTATGTTCTAATTTAAAATATCTTATTTTTTCATTTTCAAAACCCCTTATTAATTCTTCTGTGTTATCCGTGGACCCATCATCAACAATAATAATCTCAAAATTTTTATAGGTTTGATTTAATACGGAGTAAATTGCTTTTTTTAGTAAATAGGCCCGGTTGAATGTAGGTATTATTACACTTACTAAAGGATTTTCCATAATAGTTAATTAACGATTATTATGAATATTAGCTTTAGTACTATATAGGATTCTATTCAATAAAAATTAAAAGGATTTTTTCTATAAAATGATCAAATGATTTTTGTGCTCTAGTGCTACGGGCTTTTTTTTAAATAATATACTTTTTAAAATAAGATTTTTCCGGATTTTAATCCCCTGAAGGAGCTATTAATGGAAATCATAATGAAAATTAAGGAATCTTAGCCCAAACCTGTATCGTATCGTATCGTTGAGATGTAAATTCCTTGATTAATGTAAAATTTGCATACCATGGTTTAAATCCGTAAAACTTATAGTCAACAATATATGATACATTGTTTTCGTTAAGATATTCCACAAATTCACTTGAATTGAATTTATTATCATTCAATAATATTCTTTCATAATAATCATAATTATTTATTAATCCATCGAGATTGATGACTCTTCTATCTGGAAAAAACCCAATCTGACCTGCATTCCAAGATCCAATAATATCCTCCTCATTTGTATTAGACTTTAACCAAATTGCTGCATTATAACGCATGGAATAACGATAATTAAAATAATAATCGATTTCATTTAATACTATAAAGCCCAGAATGGATGTTGAAATAAATATCATAAATACATAAGAAATTTTTTTTTTATAATTGAAATTTCTATTAGAGATATGAATTTTCTCTTGAAATTTGGTTATTATAACAGTAATTATATAAGTGATTACAATTGCCCAGAGAATGAAAGTTAAAGATAAGTACCAAATATAGTACCAATAAAATACATATCCTACAATCAAACTATATATAAAATTAGATAATGATAATATCATTATCAAACTTTTCAATGAAATTTTTTTTTCTTTTTCCTTTAAAAAAACAGAGAGGAATTTCAAATTAAGTGAGATCAGAAATATTATAAGAATTGCTGAGAAAATTTCACTGAATGGAAATTTCAATATAGTATTAATGAACATAATATTAAATAAATATTGAGGAAATGTAGGATTTTGGTTTAATGAGGTTTTAACTTTTGCACTTATAGGGATAAAAGAACCACCCATTAAATAAAACCCAAAGATTAATGTGCCCATTCCAATTATAATCGAAGAAATGGATATTATTATCGTCTTTAAGTTTATTTTTTTTTATAAATAAATAAATAAAATAGAATAAACAAATATATTATCCCCGCAAAAATTATTGAATCATATAATATAGTAGTTCCACTATGTGACTCTTAAACTCTGGGCAATATCTGACTATTTCGTATTTCATATTTCTCTATCCTTCTCTTCGAATGCCTTCCCGTAGAAACGATTACCGATTTAGATAATATTTCAACCACTGTCTCCAGCTTTGGAATTGACAGTAGCAGGATAGCTGATTTGTTCATGTTATGTTTTCTTGCTTTTAAAATAACATTCCTGCAAATCAAAACGGTTTAGAAACATTTGGTTTAAGAGGAAAAACCTCAATCATTCTGTTAAGGTAATGTACCTCCAATTTTTGTTGCGGCACTGTCGTTACATGCATTCTCCACAAAAACTGCCAAAATCAAGGCATCCCATTTCGCGAGCAGTTTTTCTATTATTTTATTTGCCAAAGGTTAAATACCCAAATTTGCGGAATTTTGCCGAAAGAATGCCAGTACGTTTAGAGCGATCCGAATGATTGAAGGGTATGCCATAGCGGATACTCTCATACATACCTTTTACTTTCATTTCATAATGTTTTTCGTTCAGGATCTCGAATTCAGGTAGAAAAGCATGGACGATATCCCATGAAAAAACCTGGGGTTCTCTAATTTTGGGCTTGTGGTTTAACTCCGTTAATAACAAGAACTCCCCTCCCGGCTTAAGTACGCGCTTGATCTCTGATATCGTGATTTGAACATCTGCAACATGATCTAATGAATTGAAGGAGGATATTACATCAAAGTAATCGTCATCAAAGGGAATCGACTCGGAATAGGCCGCTACATATTTTGTTTTATGCTCATCGGCGCCAAGTTTAAGATATTGTTTCGCCAGAGGATCCAACCCTATCCGCTCCAAGGCCATGTCTGCCCACTCGAGACTCCCGCGCGGACCGCAACCGATATCCAGTATCCTTTTGCCTGAATAGAAGCTATCCTCGATTTCAAAGTGTTTTGTATAGAATTCCTTGAAATGGCTATTTTTCAGTCGTCCTTCTACTGCTTTCTTCCGCTTCCAGGTGCCCAGTGCGTACCATTCCTTCGTTTTGGTGGGGAAGAGTTGCCAAAGGATATTGCGTGGTACACGTTTTATCTTTCGTGGGATACGTCTTAACTTAGACCTGATTCGTTTTGCCTTAAAGGCGACACGTTTTATCATATGTTCACGCTCAGTTTTTCCTATCTAATGAGGATGTGCATTCATTCGTTATAAAATTATCTATTTCCAAAACGATATTTCACCTACTATGCTATACTTATAATTTAGTCCAGCCAGCAAAAATAATTCCTCGTGAAATGGTTTAAAAAGTTCTCCGACGCTCTTTTCCTTCGCCAATGTTTTTCAGGTACCTTGCGTGTTATTGGCTCGTTCAGATAGCAAACCATCGAGATAGTTCGGGTTTTCATAGCCCCCACAATCAAGAGATCCGGCAACAAGCAGTTTTCAAGATAATTAATCATATTGATAATTCCGCATGTCTGTTCCAGTAATCAACATAATAACCCGCATGATCAGAACCTCTATGTTCGAGAAGATCACACATTTTGATTAGCAATTGCTAATCTTCGAAATTGAATCCACAAATTCCACACATTTTATAGGATCCCATACTAATAATTCTTTTTTTTTTTTTGTTGTTCTCGAATTAATAAAAACCATTCATCACTTATCTTTTTAATATCATGATTTTTTTTTGCATAATTGTAAGAATTATTTGAATACTGTTTATATAATTCCTTATTTTCAAGTATTAATTTCAAATTTTCCTCCATTTTATTAAAATCGTCATTACAAAAAAACCCAGTCTTATTTTCTGTTATAATATCATCAGGATCCACATTTAAACTAATAACAGGTATTTTATTCATAAAAGCTTGAATAAATGTGTTGGGAAATCCTTCATATGTCGATGTGTTGATAAATATTTTAGCTTCTTTAAAATAGTTAGCAATTTTATGAAAGGGAACAAATTCTATAAATTCTAAATTAAAAATTTTTTTGGCTTCATTATAAATAGACTTCCAATAATCTATATCCTTTTTCCTCTTATAACAAATGATAATAAATTTTTCATTAGGAAATTTTTGAGCAAGTTTTAAAAATAGATCAGGTCTTTTTAATTTAATTGCTCTTCCAACCCATAAGATACTTTCGTTAAATTTAATGTCAATTTCATTAATTTCATATCCACTTCTTATGACCTTAAGGTTTTTAAATTTTTTTTGTTTATATGTTTCTAATTCATTAATATGGTCATCATTTTGAGCCACTATAAAATCTGCATTATCAATACCAAATTTGAAAAATTTACCCTTAAGCCCCCTCTCAGAGACACCATTTACGTCTTTTGCACTCGCAACTGAGTAGATAAATTTCTTTTTAAATAACTTACAATAAAGCGCTATAAGCCCTGTTTTAACACCGGAACCTCTTTGAATAACAACATCAGGATTAATTAAGATTAAATATTTAAAAATATTAAGAATATAACGGAAATAATTTAGAAATGTTCTTTTAATGGGTAGGATACTATAGAGCAAGATATTTTCTATAAATTCAATTCTATTTTTAGTCATATCATGATTGCCAGTCATAATATGAATATTAAAATTTTTATTATTGGCAAATGCTTTTGATAAGAGATATAATTGAACTGCTGAACCACCACCAAAAGTATCTTTACATTTTTTATTATATAGGGGATATCCCCAATGTGAAACAATACAAACTTTTATTATTTTTGTATTTTTATAACACATAGTTTCTAAGTTCTCTATTTATTATACAATTTTTCTATTATTCTTTCATATTTTTTTATCGTATTATTAATTCGATATTTCTTGTTTATAGTATTGTAAGCCTCTTGTTCAATAATTTTTAAATTGGGAGTATTATATACTTTTTCAATAACCTCTGCAAGATGTCTTTTATTACTCGTTTTAAAAACCATTCCATTAAAACCATCCTGTATCAACTCTATATTAGGAGCAATATCGCTAACAATACAGCATTTTTTTAATGCCATTGCCTCTAATAACGCATTACTCATACCTTCTCTTATACTAGGTAATATAAAGACATTAGAGCTATATAAAATATTAGGAACGTCATATCTAGTTCCCAGAAAAAATATCCTATCTGAAAGGTTTAACTTTCTTGAAAGGTTAATAAGATTTTTTTTTTCTGGGCCATCACCAACGATAATTAAATGGATATTTTTGTTAATATATTTGATTGCTTGAATTAGCGTAGAAATATCTTTTTGTTTTAATAATCGAGCTATAGTAACAGCAATAAAATCCTCGTTTTTTAAATTTAATTTATTTCGTATATTATATTTTTTATCAACTTGATTGTAAAGAGATTCTAAATCAATCCCATTAGTAATAATTTCAAGTTCTTCCTTAGGAACTTTACATTTTTTATTAGCATAGAAAAGCAATGCTTTTGAATTTAAGATATATAAACTAACAAAACATTGAGTAATTCTATCAATAAACGATAACAATTTCAAACTTGTATAATCATTTCTTACTGAAGAAATTATTTTTTTAATCCCAAAAATTTTTCCAAAGATTCTGCCAAAAATATTAGAGTGTATAAGATATGTATCTATTATATCAGGTCTCTCTTTCTTTATTATCTTTTTAAATCGCCATATTACTAAAGGTAAATTAATTTTATTTAATCCTAAATAATAAACTTTTATTCCTTTTTGCTCTATTTTTACTCCAAAATCATTATTATTAGACAGGCTAATAATAAATACATTGAATTTTAGTCTTGGAACAAGATTAAATAAATGTTTTTCAGCACCCCCTATTCCTAAACCGGTAATGAGAAAACAGATTTTCATTTTTAAAAGAATTCAATTTTGAGTAATAACTTATTAATAATTAGAAATATTAGAAAAATTATAAATTAAATTAAAAAATTTTTGTTTCACTCTTTATAAGGGATTTCAAGTAATATTACAACTTAATAGCACACTATATATAAAAATAGTACATTCAAGTGTGTAACAGTTTATGATTTAGAAAGAGTATCAATCAATTGAATCCATTGATGTCCAATTTTTTTTATATCATGATTTTCTCTACAAAAGTGATATGCATTTTTAGAATAAGTTTTATATAAATCACGTTTTTCTAATAATAGACTTAAATTTGCTTTCATTTTTTCAAAATCATCATTACAAAAATATCCTATTTTGTTTTTTGAAAATATGTTATCAGGATTCACATTTAGACTTATAACAGGAGTTTCATTTCTAAAAGCTTGAATAAATGTGTTTGGAAACCCTTCATAAATAGATGTATTGATTAAAATTTTTGCTTGTTTAAAATAATCATCAATCTCGTGAAATGGAACAAATTTAATAAATGTTAAATTTTTTAAATTTGACGCTTTTTTAACAATTGTTTTGTAATAGTTTTTCTTATAATTGACCTCATTACATATCATTATAAATTTTTCATTAGGAAATTGCTTCGCAAGCATGAAAAATATTTCTGGTCTCTTCCATTCAATAGCCCTTGCAACCCATAATATAATTTTTTTTTGGGTTTTAGGCTCTTCTTTTTTAATTTCATAACCACTTTTAATAACTTTAATATTGTAGAATTTTCTTTTCTTGAATTTTTCTAATTCAATAATTTGGTTAAAATTTTGGGCTACAAGATAAGTAGTATTATCTAAACCAAATTTATAGATTTTACCAAAAATATTTTTCTCTGATTCTCCATTTACATCGGTTTCATTTGCAATGGAATAAATATAATTTTTTTTAAATATTCTACAATATAGTGCGCAGACTCCAGTAACCATACTAGCAGCTCTCTTAATTACAAAATCTGGATTTATTTGTTTTAATGTGAAAAACAATTTAATCATACTTATGAAATGATTTATTAATTTTTTACTAAGAGAGCGCAAACCAAATATCTTAATTTTTCCGAAAAATTCAATTGAAGTTTTTCCTTTATAATTTCCAATAATAAGATTTACTTCAAAATTATCATTCTTAGCAAGTTCTTTTGAAAGGAGAAATAGTTGTACCTCAGCACCTCCAATTTTATAACAATCATTGTATTTTTTATTATAAATTGGATACCCATGCGAGACAAGACAGACCTTTATTTTTTTTAAAAACATCCTTCCTTGAGAATTACTTTATTTTTTAACTTTAGCTATAAAATAACAATCAAATTTTAAACATTATTTTTATGCCACTTGTATGTTTTTTGTAATCCCTCTTCAATATTCACTCTTGGCTGATAATTTAGCATATCATTCGCTTTCTTAATATCTGAATGGGTAATATCTACATCTCCCTTTTGTCTTTCTATATATTTAACTTTTTTAGTTTTATTTGCAATTTTAAACATCATATCAACTAAATGATTAACTGTGATTGGATTAGACCAACCTAAATTAAATGCTTCACCAGAAGACTTCTTTTTTTCTCCTGATAAAATTAGTCCATTCACAATATCAGAAATAAAAGTGAAGTCTCGGAGCTGCTCTCCATCTCCATATACTATTATTTCTTTATCTTGAAAAATTAGATTAAAAAATTTTCCAATAGCCATATCAGGTCTACCTCTTGGCCCATAAACAGTATAAAATCTCAATGAAGTAATTGGCAAGGAATATTCTCTAAAATAGTAATCAGCATAAACTTCACCACATAATTTTGATACACCATATGGAGATATTGGATTCTTTGGATGTTCTTCATCTACAGGTGTATAAATTGGATTTCCATATACAGAAGAAGAAGACGCATAAACAACTTTTTTTACATTATTATGTAAAGCATATTCTAAAATGTTGACAAAACTTATAATGTTATTTCTTGTTACTTCTTCTGCATTTTGAATTGAATATCTTACTCCAGCATGAGCAGCAAGATGAAATATAATATCAATTTCACATTTTATTTTGCTATAAATTGAGTTGTTTAATAAATCACCTTTAATTATATTATAATCTTTTAGAATTTCATGATTTTGAGTCACATTTACTAAATTTTCCTCTTTTCCTGAATAATAACACTCATTGAAGTTATCAATTATCACAATATAATTATCATCTTTTATTAATGTTTCAAATAGGTGTGTTCCAATAAAACCTGCTCCACCAGTAATTAAAACGTTTCTATTTTTTAACATAATGGTTCTAGATTTTTTAATATGAAAAAATATAATTTATCAAATTAAACTTTTCAGAAAAATTTTCTTCTTTATCTGTTCACTTTATTTTTAAAAAAATTCAATAATTTTATCTTTAAATTCTTAAATTATAGATATAAAAGCTCATATTTTTTTATATTATTTTCCCATAAAAATTTAGTTCTCATCTTATTCAAACCATTTATTTTAAATCTATTTGATAGTTTATCATCTTGTAGAATTCTTTTTATTGATTCTGCATAACATCTATAATTTTCCGTTTCACATAATAATCCATTTTCTAAATGATTAACTAAATCTCTTGTTCCCGGAATATTGCTAGTTACTATTGGAACTTGATAAATCATTGCTTCCATTAAAACACCTGCCAAACCTTCACCTCTACTTGGAAGAAAAAACACATCTGCTTGATTATAGAAATTATAGACATCAAATCGATTACCAGTAAATAAAACTTTTTTATGTAAACCCATTTTTGAAGCCTTTTTTATCGAATTTAACCTTGCTGGACCATCACCTACTAATACAAACTTGATATTTTCACTTTTTAATATATTTGCTGTTTTTATTATTAAATCAATTCCTTTCCTTTTATTATGAAGACCAACATATAATACAATTTTTTCATTTGAATTAATGTTAAATAATACCCTAATATTTTTATCAGAAGTTTTAGGTGTTGATTCAATCCCTGTAGGTGTAATGCGAATTTTTCTTTTAGGGATTCCAACTTTTTTTGCATATTTAAGAAAAGATTTGCCATAAATTGTGATATAATTAGCTGCAAAAAAGGCAATTTTACCTATTGTTTTAAAATACAATTTGAATAAGATATCTAAAATTGCAGATACCTTAAAAGAATAAGCTGGAAAGGTATCCATTGTTAGAATTAGAGTTTTTTTTTTAAAAAATAATAACTTTAACAAACATGTTATAAGTGTATTAGGATAAAAAGCAGTCCAAATATGAATTATATCATTTTCTCTTAAAACTTTCCAACATTTTCTAAAAAAGTCTAAATTGATTGGAATTGGCCAAATAAATCCTGAAGATTTAGTCCAAATAGGGTATGTTAATAGATTTATCCCTTTAAAATCATCATAATATCTTGTATTTTCTCTTTTTATTTCATATTTTTTCTTTGGTGTTAAAATTGTGACTGTATATCTTTTATTTTTTAATTTATTCATAAGAAAAGAAATTGGTCTTTTAACATTAATACCGGGATTAACATAACAAATTCTTTTAATTTGTTTACCCATAAATATGGGAAAGTATTATGAAATTTTTAATTTACTTTTTTCTACAAATATTCGAATAGTTAATTCAAAAATGATTATTTTTTTGATTTAATTAAATATAAAAATTGTAAAGAACAGCTCCTTTAATCAAATATATTAAAGGAAATAATAAATTTCAAATATTGGGATTAAATAAATATTTAATTAATAAAATAAATTTATTTCTTATATTACAGAATATTGCAACACATATCAAAATTTATTTTAAATTTCAATAATAGCAAATATTACGACCACTTTTAATATACGATGGGGTTTAAATATTGAAAATATCATCAACTTCCGAGAA
Organism: Promethearchaeota archaeon; assembly: GCA_016839585.1. Lineage (GTDB taxonomy): Archaea > Asgardarchaeota > Lokiarchaeia > Sigyniarchaeales > SOKP01 > Loki-b32. Next base: position 18,324 of record JAEOTZ010000029.1, on the reverse strand, counting down.
ATTGAATTATACATCAAAAAAAGTAAAATTAGAACCCCAAAATATAAATTACATTTATCCTGGCTTGAATATAGGTATAGTAATACCTGCATATAATGAAGAGTTAAATATTGGAAAAACACTTGAACAAATCCCAACTAATATATCTGATAAGTTTGAAGTAATAGTAGTAGATGACGGATCTGCTGATAAGACTAGTGAAATTGCTAGCCATTATAATATTAATCTTATTAAACATTCTCAAAATAGAGGATATGGCGCTGCAGTTAGAACAGGGTTAGATTATTGTAAAAACAATAAATTTGATATAGTAATTATACTTGATGCTGATGGTCAACACAATCCTAAATATATTAAAGATTTTATAAAACCTATCTTAGAAGATAATATTGATTTTGTACTTGGAAATCGATTTAAGTATTATTATGAGATTGAAACCTATAAGAAGCTCTGTTTAAAAATTATGACTGCCTTTTACATGGTATTCCTTCATAAAAAAGTAATGGATCCTACAAATGGATATCGGGCATTAACATCAAAAGTATTAGAAAATTTGGAAATTGAATCTGAATACTCCATTTCGCAAGAAATGCTTTTTAAAATTATTCCCTATTACAATTATAAACAAATTCCAATTGTAGTAAAACAAAGGGATCATGGAAAATCGTTTATCACAATGAGAAATTACTTCTCAAAAATAATCTTACTCTTTATAAAATACTATATCTTTCCAAGAATAAAAGGAATTACTCATAAAATATTTAGCAAAAAGTTTAGGGATAGAGTGAGAATATATATTTTAAAAACTTAAAATAAACCTGAATTTAATATCCCTTTTTAACTCCATATCTGAATTATAAATCTATAATATCTGATATAAAGAGAATTCTCCGTTCGTTAATCCGCCTAATAATAAATTAAAAGAACTATTAGAAGAAAGATCATCAATGAAATCCTGAGTGTAATATGACAAGTTTATAATTAAATTTTCAATTGTATTTGCTTGCAGAAATGCCCAAAATTCATTTAAGGTTACATTTTCATTAAATCGATAATAGATTAAATCATAACGGTATAATAAGTAATAAATTGCACTAGAATGGATAGATGGTTCATTAAGATCGTAAACTGCTATATCTGCGTTTTCTTCAATATTTTCATTAATATAAAAACAACATTTAACTAAAGAGTCATCATAATAATAATGAGTAACTGTATGAATTCTGGAATAATTATACGCAAAAAGAGAAAATACAAGCATTAAAATTATTGAAAGTGAAGGAAGATTCAATATATTTTTATTGAATTTATTTTTTTCTGCCCATTTTTTAACTTTTTTGAATCTTAGCTTAGTATTACCCCATAATTTTTCAGCTTTAGATAAAACTTGTTCAAAAAAAAATCCTGAAAGAAGTATTAAAAAAGGGATAAATGCTTCTAATATTCTTATATAAAATGTCTTAAAAAATCTAATTGTACTAAAAAAGAAAGGCGTAAGTAAGATAAAAATTGTCAAGATAAATCCTACTTTTAAAAAGATAATAAAATCTTTACGTCTATCATCTTGAGTTTCAATTTTTAAAAAGAAACTCCAAATTGGTAAAAGAAAAATGAATCCAATATAAAGTAGAAATTGAATTTCATATAATTCAATGTTAAATAAATTTAATAAAAACAATTTTGACTGAAAATTCGGGGGGGTTTCAATTAAACTATTAGATCGGTGAAAGTTTTTTATCTCGAAAAAGCGACAAAAAGAATCAATGAGACTAATTAGATCTTTACCATAAAAAAAGAAAGCACTTATTACATATGGAATAACTAAAATTATCGATAATGAGCTAATTGCTATAATTTCTTTATAAATCAAAATCCTATTTCTATTCAAATTTATCAATTTTATAATATAAAAAATTGATAATGCTAAAATGAAATAAAAAGCGTATACAGGATTGAATAAAAATGTTGCAGGTATAATAAAACATAAAAAATAATTTGGAGTTTCAGTTAAAAGTATTATCAATGAAATTAAAATCAACAAAACAGTAATAGATGATGATAGAAACATCAATGTTCTATACATAAAGAAAATTTGGCTCAAAATTGAAATCAAACAAAAAAAAATTAAAACATTTTTTTTAAAAATTCTCTTAGAAATTGAAAACATAACTAAAATATAGAAATTCAAAAAAGGAAAACAGGCTAATTTCATAAAATAATAGGTCGTAATAAAATCATTTGAGATTAATAAATTTCCTCCACAGAATAAAATAAAACCCCATGGATATAAAGAACCATGCTCAGAATAATTCACAATCCCATTTTCATTAAGAGATAGTATTTGTCTAGTCCAATAATAAGAATCTCTGGATAAAAGTGCTGAAGTTTTTGATATTTTCGGCCAAAGAGTTAAAAATTGAAATAAAAAAATAACTGTTAAAATAAAGATGTTTATAACAATCTCTTTATAATTCAAAGTTAAATAATTTCTAATTCGAGGTAAAGCTTCCCGAATTTTCTTCTTTTTAAACAAAAACAATAAAAATATTAAAGAAATTATTATAAAAGGTAAAAATGCAGTAAAAAAATTAAAAAACTTAAACCAACTAAGTATGTATGAGATTAAAATGTATATTAATATCCCCACAGCGTAAGAAATAAAACCATACTCAAGTAAAGATAAATTCCATTTCTTCTTACTATGTTTTTGGAAAATATAAATAAAAATATATCCAAATAGAGAAATAATTAAAGAAAAAATTATGAAAATAAAGTATGTTTTAATAAGTGATAGAATTAATGTCATTGTATAAAATCAAATCTAAATACTTATTAAATTCTACCTAATGATTCAAAGATTTTATAAGATTTTTTAACAGATATTTTAGATATTAAGAATCTTAAATATAATTTCATCAAAATTTTTGATTTAATTAATCTATTATTATAATTGTCTTATTTTAGCATCTCTTTTAATTAGATCTCATTCTAATTAAACCTTTTTTTAATTTATACAAATTTTTCATCACAAAGAGACTATATAGAGATATCTATAGAAACATTTATATGTATAAGCATGATAATAATATGTAAGAAAAAAGACAAAACGAGCACAAGATTTATTAATTAAATAGAGATCTATTTCAATTGATAAATCATTGGGCAAACCTATAAAATGAGCATTAGACAGATTACTCCGGATATAGATGATTCTAACATAGACAAGGATTACTCAACCGAATCATCAAGTAAAATCAAAAATTCTTATATAAAAGATTCACCCTTAATCTCGGTTGTTATTCCGCTATATAATGAAGAGCATTCCATTAAAAATGTAATTGAAAGGATACCCGATCACAGTTCCTATGAGATTATTGTAGTTGATGATGGTTCTACTGACAAAAGTGTGAATAAAGTCCAGGAAATAGAAGGTAGAAATATTAAAATAATTCACCATGATAAAAATCAAGGGTATGGGGCATCGATACTAACAGGGTTTAAGTATGTTACTGGTGATATAATTGTAACAATGGATTCTGATGGACAACATAATCCTGAAGAAATTTCTGACCTGATTAAACCGATCATTAATGAACAGGCAGATATAGTCGTTGGATCAAGATATTTAGGAAGTTCTACCTATAAAGTACTTCTCTATGCTCGTGTCGGAGAATATTTTATTAATTTGTGCTTATGGTTCTTATATCATCAAAAAATTCGTAATAATCAGAGTGGTTTTCGAGCTTTCAGTAGTTCAAGCTTAAAAAAACTTAAGATTATGAGGCATGTTAGGTTTGGATTATGTACCGAAACACTCTTTAAAGCAGCCTCTAAAAAATTAAGGATTATAGAAATTGCTGTTAATATGAACCCTCGAAAACATGGCTGTTCTTACGTTAAACTGTTTCATATTATAAAATCAATTAGTTTATGTATTCTGTTTTATGGATTAAAAAGATTTAGAAAAATCCGATTTGTACCAAAGCCAATTTACGATAAATTTTATAGTAATATAATAAAGTGATTTATTGTTTACCTTAATCCTAACTCTTAATAATTCGATATTAAACTAAAACAATATATATTTTACATCTCTACCGTAAGTAATGAAGAAACTCCTAAAAGTAACTATTATATGCCCTTATTATATACCTTTTGCTGGAGGCCAGGAAATTCATACTGCTTTTCTTGTAAAATATCTAAAAAAGCACAATGTAAAAATAACTATTATTACTACAAATAACCCACATTTAAAAAGTTATGAAAAATTTGACAATCTTGAAATTTTTAGATTGAAACCTTTATTTGAGTTTTATACTAATCCTTTTCCATTAAAATTATTTCCACTATTAATGAAAATTGATTCTGATATTTTTCATGTTCAAGGATATTGGTCTATATTTGCAAATATCGCAGCCTTGGTTTCTAAAATTAGAAAAATACCTCTCATTTATACATCACATGGCTTTCAATCAAGTCTTTACACAAAAAATATTTTTTCACGCTTTATCGTTCTTTCTTATATAAAGACAATAGGAATATTTATGTTTAACCAAATGAAGATGATGACATGCAATCATTTAGAAGATAAAAGAATTTTGGAAAAGATAGGGATTGAAGAAAATAAAATTAAAATTCTTCCATCAGGATTAGATTTAGAAATCTATAAAAAAATTGATAATGAAGTCACAACAGAAGTTATAGATTTAATAAGAATAAAATATAATTTAAAATGGCCTGTTATATTATATGTTGGACGCCTTATAGAACGAAAAGGTTGTCATTTTTTATTACAAGCGCTTCCAGCTGTGTTAAAAAAATTTCCTGAAATGAAATGTATTATCATTGGAGATGGACCAGAAGAAAAACAATTTAAAATGCTTGCATCAAATCTAAATCTGAAAAATAATACAATTTTTACTGGATATATTAAACCATTATCGCGAGAATTAATTGCTTTCTTTAAAATAGCTGATCTCCAAATTCTACCTTCCTTAGCAGAATCTATGCCTGTATCTGTAATGGAAGGACTTTACTTTGGAAATCCTATTATCATTTCAGATATGTACTTTGCCAAATGGATCAAATATAAAAATGAAAAGTTATACATCCCAATAATTCCCAGAAATATAAAAGATATTAGTGAAAAAATTATCTATATATTGGGTAATAGAAAACTTCAGATGGATTTAACACGAAAGGGAAAAAGTCTTATCCGAGAAAAGTATAATTGTGTAAAGCTAGCAAAATTAACTTACTATATATATTTGAAAATTTTGAAAAAATAAAATTGGATTAGTTAAAACTCTTATTAACTCATTTATTAAATTTAAAGGATGTTATTGTTTTATTTAAAATATTTTATTTAATTCAATATATTTAATATATCATTATTAATCTTATCGATAATTACTTCCCATTTAAATTTTTGATAAACCTTAGTTAATCCATTCTTTCCTAATTTCTCTCTTAAATTTTTATCTTCAATTAACATTATTAAATTATCTATTAATTCTATTTCTTTATAATCACCCCTTAATACAATCCCCGTATCATTTTTATAAATAACATCCTTAGAAATTGGTGTTGTAATAAATGGTTTTTGACATGCCATATATTCTAGACACTTATATGGTATACAATATTGAACATATTTTGTTTGTGTAAATCTAACTATTCCAATATCACTATTATTAATATAAAAAGGGATCTGATCATTAGGTTTCACACCCAAATAATGAAATTGTTTAGTTAGATTATTTTTTTTTACAAAATTTAAAACATAATTCATATCTGGTCCAAAACCAACTAAAATAAAATGTGTATCTTTGTTATATTTAAAAATATTTGGTAATGCATGCAAAAAATTATGAAAACCATAATTCTTATGTACTAAGCCAATAAAAGATAAAATAGTATTACATCCGAATTCATCTTTTAAACTTTCTTGATTATTATATGGATAAAATCTTTCTATATCTACACCATTATAAGAGACTCTTATATTCATATCTTTAAACTTATGAAATTTATAAAGATATCTTTGCATTTCTGTAGTACTAGCATAAAAAATTCTACAATTTGATATAGATTTATGAATAGGAGGATATACAATTAAATTATAAAGCTGATAAAATAAAGGTCCTTGATTTTTATCCATAATAAAAAGATCGTGCGATCGAATGATATGAGGTATTTTTAATATCTTTGAAATATAACCTCCTGCAACACTAGCATAATGATGAGGGTGAAATTGAGATAGAATTAAATCTGGTGTAAAATTTTTCTTTAATTTAATAAAGAATTTAATAATGTTTTCAAAATGAGAAAAAATGAAACTAAATGGGTATCTGAAAAAAGAACTAGAACGATATAAAAGAAAATTTGAGGGCTTTTTCTTTCTTTTAAATTGTTTTAATTGTCTAGAATTTGTTAATTCTTTAGGTATTAAAACTATAATTTCATGTCCATAATTAGCAAGATATTCTGCAATTTTTGATTCAATAACCGCAGCTGCCTCTGGTAATGGAGAAAAGTAATTTGCAAGATATAAGATTTTCATCTAAAATTTTAATATTTACATTTAGGTTATATAAGTTTTAAATTTTATATTAATTAATCTAAAAAAAGAAATAATTAAAATATTAATAAAGATGCCTCGAAATTCTTTGGATATACGTATTATTATGGGAACACGACCAGAAATAATCAAATTTGCTCCAATTATAAGAGAATTAAAGAATCAAAATATATACTTTGACGTAATTTTTACCGACCAACACTTTGATTATAACCTTTCTAAAAAGTTTTTTGAGGAATTGGAATTAGATAATCCAAAATATCATTTAAATATCGGAAAAGGAACTCAAGGAGAACAAACTGGAAAAGCTATTATTGGTATAGATAAAATTTTGATAAAAGAACCCTCTAACTTAGTTTTAGTTCAAGGAGATACGAATTCTTCTTTAGCAGGAGCATTGGCGGCTGTAAAATTACATAATAAAATTGGACATATTGAAGCAGGACTTCGATCATATGATTATAGAATGCCGGAAGAATATAATAGACGAATAATTGATCATATTTCAGATCTATTATTTGCTCCAACAGAAAAATCAACAAAAATACTTGAAAATGAGAATGTCTGGGGAAAGATTTTTTGTACAGGAAATCCTATAATAGATGCATGTAACCAACATTTTAATTATGCAGAAAAAAAATCTGAAATACTTTCTAATATACCGTTTGAAAATTATATTTTAGTAACTACACATCGAGCTGAGAATGTAGATAATCCAAGTGTGTTAAATAATTTAGTTGGAACTTTTTTAGAAGTTCCAATTCCAATTGTTTTCCCAGCACACCCTCGAACAATAAATAGACTAAAGCAATTTTCTCTCTATAAAAAATTAATAAATTCAAAGAAAATTTTAATTTTGCCCCCGATTGGCTATTTTGATTTGCTAAAACTAATGTATCATTGTGCATTTATAATTACAGATTCAGGAGGGATTCAAGAAGAAGCAACGGCCCCTATAATGCGAAAATTTACATTCGTGATAAGAAAAACTACTGATAGACCCGAATCTTGTGAATTGGGTTTTAGCAAAGTAGTAGGGACAGATAAAGATGTCATTTTGACTAATATTAAAGAATTTCTTAGAAATCCACCAAAATTATCAAATAAATCTCCTTATGGTGATGGGAAGGCTAGTCAAAAAATAATTTCTATAATTATAAAAGAATTAGATATTTAAAATATAAACATCTATAAAAATTCTTTACCGATTCAAATGAAAATTTTAATGTTTGTACCATCATTTTTTCCTCATATTGGAGGAGTAGAAAAACATTCTCTCGAAATTTCTAAAGTTTTAAGTAAACAAGGACATAGGATTTATATAATTACAAGAAAATATGAGAAAACTTTAAGAAATGTCGAAAAACATGGTCAAATCATAATTATAAGAATTCCTGACAAAAATCATTTCCGAACTTGGATTGAGTTATTTAAGTATAAACAGTTGTTTAAGAAATGTGATATTATTCATTGTCATGACTTTATTACATTTTATTGGTACTTTCCATTTATATTGATTAACTCTAATCTTTACATCACTTTTCATGGATTTGAAAAATATCCTATACCAAAAATATATATTTTTCTTAGAAAAATTGCTGAAATTTTTACAAAAGGCAATATTTGTGTAGGAAAGTTTATCTCCAAGTATTACAAGACAAAACCAACATTTATTATTTATGGAGGGATTAATACAAAAAAAAGTAATGATGTTAATGAAATTACTAATAAAATATTAAACTCTGCTTTATTTATTGGGCGCTTAGAACCAGATACTGGAATATTGGAATATATTAAAGCAATAAAAATCTTAAAATATAAATATGATAGAGAAATAACTCTTGAAATATGTGGAGATGGTAGATTAAGAAAAATAATTGAAGATTACAGTGAAAAAAACAAATTAACGGTTAATATAAATGGTTTTATAAAAACTTTAGATGGTTTTTATAAAAAAAGCGGAGTTGTTTTATGTTCAAGTTATTTATGTATATTAGAATCTCTCTATAGAAAGAAATTTGTAATCAGTATCTATCAAAATAAATTGAAGAAAGACTATTTGGGGTTATCTCCTTTTAGGAAATACGTTCTAGTTTGTAAAGATTCAAGTCAAATTGCCTTAAATATTAAACATATTATTGAATCAAGACAATTCACTAATAAAATGATTTTGGATGGATATAATTATTCATTAAAACAACCTTGGACTAAACTATCTAATATATATAAAAGTCTTTGGAAGATCTAAAAAAGCTCTATTATTTTTATTCTGATTTAAAAAACTTGACTTTCTTTTTATATTTTTATTTATAATTATTAATTAACTTGAAATACGATTTTAACTATAATTTTAATTTTGCAAATAACCAATCATCATTGTTATGATAAAGGATATCAAAGTCTAACTCAAAATCAATTACAAAACTCTCTGTAAGATTATTAATATTGAATAAAGTATATTCTACATTTAAGGATTCATAATAAACTTTGAACATTAAATAAGTTAAATTATGAGTAAAGTTAAAATAAATCTTTATCAATTTTGAATTTGCTAGTAAATTATAATTCGTATACCATAAGTTATATTTATATTCCACTTCTTCTAGCAGAATTACCGTTCCATCATTAGGCGGATTTTCGTTAAAATAATTTCCAGCAAATAAAATAACATCAGTGTGACCATCAGAAAAGTATTGAAAATATTGAACTCTTTTAAAATTGCTTAAATAAAAAAAACTAATTAATATGATTATTTGTGTATAAAATGTAATAGAGTATAACTTTCTAAGGATTTTCTTTTTATTTCTTGTTATTTTTACTAATTTTTTTAATTTTATTTTTATGTAAATAAATATGAAATTAAATGCTAACACAAATAACAAGGCCCAAAGTCCTGCAAATAGTTCAAAATATCTTTTAAAGAACTCAGAAATAAAATATATTAATTTTGAAAATAGACTTATATTTAAATAATTTTCTAGTAAAAATAGAAAAAGATAGCTTAATATACTAAAGATTAATGTAAATTTGATGAATGTTAACATATTTTTTTGCTTAGGATTAAATTTAAAGAGTTTATTTAATGGTAGAAATAAACTTATAATAATTAATACTATACCTATCCCTAATGTCTGAAAATAAAATATATCTAAACTTGAAATAAATCCCCTCTCAAAAAATTTTAAAATGAAATTATTTATGCCATTATAGAAGAAATTATTCATTAATAAAACTGCTATTTTTATAAAGAAATCTCCAATTTTGATTATATCATTAAGAGAATTAAACAAATAAAGAGGATTTACAAAACTAAAGTAATAATTTAAAACAGGACTATTTAATTTGATAGATGTAATAACTAAAAATGGTAATATCATAATAAGGACAATTGAATAAATATAAATTTGGTTTATAAAGAATTTTTTAATTAAAACAGTTTTTTCGTATTTTGGATTAACATTATTTTTTCTTTTAAAATTCAAATTTTTTATTAAAATTATAATTGTATAAAAAAAATATAGAATAAAATAATATAAAAAATAAAGGTGATGAGTCATAAATATTCCTGAGAGTATTAACCCTTTAGTTTCTAATATTGTAATTGAATTTTTTTTTAATAAACAAAGAAGAAATAAAAAACTTAATGTGGTTGCTAAAGTTGAGGGTAATAGCATTTGATAACGATAAGATAGATAATTAAAGCTTAAATAAATTGCTAAAGTAAAGAACACATTAATTTTATTTTTAAAAATAGATCTTGCTATCACAAATAAAACTAATATATTAATTCCAGCTAAAAAAATTGGAATATATTTCAAGAAAAAATATATTAAATAATAATCATCTGTAATTAAAATCATACTCGCATTGAAAAGTGTAAAACCAGGAGGAAATGTTTCAATTAAAGTATAATTTAAAAATCCATTTTCATGAACAAACCAAATATTTTCAAACCAAAAATAAGGATCACATGCGGGATAAGATACTGATTGCCAGATAAAATACATTTGCAGTAAGTATAACATTATAAAAATTATGATTAAGATTATAAGATCAAGAAGATGATTTTTTATTTTTTTAAAGATATTAATAAAACTAAAATTTTTAAAAAGCTTTTTTCCTTGAAGCCCTCTTTTTTTTATTATATAATAGAAGAGGAAAATATCAATTACTATAAATGGTAAATATATTGTATAAAAATTAAAAATTTTTAGAGTAGCCATTATAAAAGAATAAACAAGATGAAAGCTAAGTCCAATAGAAAAAGAAATCAATATTAATGATAAATCTAATTTTTGTTTGATGTTATCTCTGTTTGAGAAGATAAAAAATGCAAATCCAAAGGTTGATATTAAACAAAAATAAAAAGAAAAAACAAAAATTGAGAGCAAAAAATAGATATCTATAAAACTCATTATTATTAAAAATTGAATTGATTTATAATAACATTATTACTTTTCAAAATTTAAAATGATTATTTAAAATATCAATTCGATATTTTTTATTAAATGTGAAATATTTTTCCTAAATATCATTAATTAGATTCTCTTAATTATTTAAAATTTTATATTCAATTTATATTTAGATTTCAAATTTTAATCCTTTCGATCATTAAGAGTTTCAAGATCTTTATCAAAATAAATATATATTAAAGTGAATCCAAATAAAAAAATTAAATTCATTATATTACTTTCTATTAAAGAAGAGATTAATATGAAACTAGTTAGGATAATTATAATTAAATGAAAAATTATGTAAAACTTTGAATACTCCTCAGTTCTTTTCTTTTGTTTCATAAAATAGTAAAATTTTCTTTTGCTAATTTTTAAGATTTTATAATATTTATTTTCTAAGTATTTTAATGATAAAAAACTTAAATATATAATTCCAACATCGATTAAAATAATAGAATAGTTTAAATTCATAAGATTAAAAATTATAAACGCAATTATCGCCGATAGAATTAATAAATAAACAATTATTTGTGAAATTATTAAATCTGATAATTGCCTTGGAATCTGCTCTAATGATTTTTTCTTTATCTCACTTATAGATTTTAAACAATAATGCACTGTTTCTTGATTATCAAATAGTCCCTGAAAATCATCCTTCATTATGAGTTCTTCTTCATCCATTTTTAAATACAGAATTAAATCTAATTATAACTCATTTAAATTTATATTTTAAAATATCTTATAGATCTAAAAATTATCATATAACTTAAATAAATTCAAGTTCTAATATCAATAATTTACTCTAAATTAATTTAATTTCAGCTAAAGAAGTAGAGTAATTTATTCTATTATAACTTTGAAATTTAGTTAGACTTTAATTTATTATTATTCCAATAACTTCTAAAAAATAAATATAAATTGAATTTTTATTAAATCTTAATTTTTTAATGTTATCCTAAAAAGAATTTAAAAAATTAATCATTTTTTCTTTAATGAAAGATAATAAATATTTCAACCATATCCAATTATCTTTTAATTTATAGTTTTTACATACAATTATTTAATTAGAAAAGGTGCTCAAATTACAATATTATTATGATTTTCATGGGATATTAAAGGTTCGATCAAATTTGGATCTTTGGTTTAATTACTTTAAAGTTGATAAATGTGATTATGATTTAGATATTAAATTACTTAAAGATTTTAACATAAAAACAAATGAATATAAAAAAATTGGTTTATACTATTATGGAATAGAGAATGGCAATCTGATATATCTTGAAAATAAAATTGGTGGCTTTAGAACAAGAGCTTTATTAAAAAATTTACAAGGAAAAACTGAATTATTGATGAATAAAGCATACTATTACACCAGACTTCCAATAAGTTTTCATGATTTTATAAATTCATTATTGCAACTAAAATTTTTGATAAAAGGATATAGTCTGCTACATTCTGCTTGCATATCATATAAAGATGAAGGGGTATTAATTTCAGCATTTGCAGATACCGGAAAGACTACCACAGTATTGAGATGTTTAAAAAATAATTCAACATGTTATTTATCGGATGATTTTATAATTTTAGATGGGAAAGGATATGCTTATTGTTTACCACGTTTAATAAATTATCGAACTCTTAAATTTGCTGGATATCTGAATAAAAAATCTAAGAATTTATTCCAGATGGGAAAATTAAGAACTATATTAACGGAAATTCCATTTATTTCAGCATATTTGGGTCCTATTGATGCTAAAGACATTTATAAAGCCTTAGATGTATCAATTAAAGATAAAATAAAAATCACTAAAGCTTTTATAATAGAAAATTCACAACAACGATGGAAAAAGATTAACAAAACTCTTGCATTTCAAAAAATACTATATATTAATAAATCCGAATTAGGAAGATTATCTGATATGATATATATGTATTTTTATTTGAATTCTAAAAAGGATTTAAATGATTTATTAAACTTGGAGGAAAATATCTTGTCTGAGGTTGTTAAAAATTCCAATTGTTATCTAATAGAAAGCAGAAATCCTAATTACTTTTCAGAAATTATCTATAGCATTCTTAAAAATGACTCAAATGATAATACAAATATCATTCATCAAGTTTAAGTATCTATATGGGTCATAATTTCAAAATTCCATTATTGCACAATAATTCTTCACAAAATTGAACTCTCTCTATTTTCAATTTTGTTTTAAAATTGAAATTATTTCTAAGTAAAATATTTTTTAAACACTTTGATTATTATGATCAAATACCTAAATTCTAATAATAAATTAATTTTTAAATTTATTATGGGACATTTCAATTTTTTTAAATCTAAAGCGCAAATTGATCTTATTTATATATTTTTAGGCAATACAACTTTCGCTGGTATAAGTTTTATTAATATGACATTAATAGCCCGGTATCTGGGACCATATGAATATGGAAATTTTTCTTTATTGTATGCTATTTTATCTATAATAATAATTATATCAGATTTTGGATTGGGGATAAGTTTAGTAAAATTTTACTCAGAATTCATCTCCAAAGGAGAATTTGATAAGACAAGTAACTTAATTAAAATTTCATTTATGGTCAGATTAATTAGTTCTTTAATTATTTGTATCTGTGGTATAATCTTCTCATATACAATCTCCAAATATATTCTAAATAATGTAAAATTAACGATATCTTTAGTAATTATTTTTATAGGAGGAATAGGGATTTCACTGTTCGAATTTATTAAAACCTATTTACAATCTAAACAAAAATTTAAAAATTATGTGGTTTATATTAATTTCTATAACATTTTAAATTTGATCTTGCTTTTAATTCTTATTTTTCATTCAAGCTTAACTGTATTAAGTGCAATTATAATTTATAGCATATTACCATTTCTAATTTTTATAATTGCATTCTTATTAATTGATAATACATTTCTCTTCTCTAAATCTACAAATTTAAAATATAAAAAGATTATGAAATTTAATATTTTTGTAATAATTACGAACCTATGTTCAATGTTTTTTAATCGAATTGATTTATTTTACCTTAATTTATTTATGGATTCATCAGCAGTAGGTTTTTATTCAGCAGGTTATCAAATGACTCAGATTATTACAATTTTAACAAATTCAATTACATTTATATTGTTGCCAAAAATTTCAAGTCTAACAAATATTAAAGAAATTAAAAATACTTATAAATTAATTCTTAAATATTCTACTTTATTATTTATAGCAATTATTCCATTAATATTTATTGCCCCTTATATACTTCTATTAATTTTAAGTGATACTTACGTTAATTCAATTCCAATTTTTCAAATTTTGATTCCTGTGGTAGGATTAAGTTTTATAATTAATCCTCTATCAACGATAATATATAAAATTGATAAACCAAAAATTTTAACATTAATTATTATAATTGAATTAATGATCATAGTAGTATTTGAACCCTTTTTTATTATAATTTTTGAAATTTTTGGAGTTGTGTATATATATATTATAACTCATGTTATTGCCTTAGTATTTTTAATTTTATATCTTTATTTTCAATTATTTATAGGAGATAATATTTTTTAACGTTAATCTTCAGAATCAATAAAGATTTAATTTTTCTATGATTCTGGCAAAGATATTTGTAAAAGGAATTACTTACGTAATAAAATTTTTAAAAAACGTTTAATTGATTCAAAAATTCCATTGAAATACCCAAGAAGTAATGCTAATTCAAAAATTGATAAAATTACTAAACCGTAACAATAATTTTTTAAATTTAACATTTTGTTTTTTAATTTGTAAATTACTCTAAAAGAAAGTAAAAAGAAAGGGATTATTAATAGAATTGGTAGTAATTGAAAAAGACTATAAAACAATAGTTCAATCAGAATTAAACTAAAAATAAACCAAGAAGCTATCCTAAGGAAATAATATCCAGGATTGATTAAACCAATTGCATCATAATAGGAATATTGAAAATATTGTTTAAATAATTTTATTAAATTATCACGTGGCTCCCAATATACTATAGCATTTTTGTTTAAATAAAATACTTTCCCGATTTTTCTTAATTTATCATTAAAATAAGTATCCTCACCACTTATTAACCATTCAGGGTAACCCTTAACTTGCTCCCAAGCAGATTTTTTAAAGGCAATCGATCTACTTGAAGGAGAGAACGTGGCAGAATCCACTTTATTAAAATCGTACATCAATAATATTCCAGTCAATTTTTGAAGTAAAGAGTCCCCTGTAGCAATATATTTACCTGATACTATATCAATAGTCTTATATTTGAATGGTTCGGTAATCTCAAAAACCCAATTCTTATCTAGTACACAACCACCATCTGTCACAGCAATTATTGGGTATTTGGAATTTGATATGCCTATATTTCGTCCCTCTGGAACATTAGCTCCCTTTTTTATAATAATTTTAATAGGTAGTAGATGCTTATACTTCTCAATAATTTTTACTGTTTTATCAAAAGATCCTCCATCAACAATAATTATCTCATCTGGCATCTTAGTTTGAATTAAAATTGAATCTAATAATGATTTTATAGTTTTTTCTTCATTTTTTACAGTAAATATTAAACTAATTTTATATGTATTCAATTTATATAATCAAAATCTATTATTTGGATCTTATATATTTTGGATTGTTTTACTTATTAATTTTATATATATAATTAATGCTTAAATAGTCTTTTTCAAAACTGCCTTAATTAAATGAAAAATTAAAAAGATATAAAGTGATTAAAGTAAATACGATCAATAAGAATAATTAGGAGGAAATTGAAAACTATAAATCTTCTGATCCCCTATTGCTTAATATTATCATATGTTCTCAGAAAGAGATTTTAAGATTTAATTTAGCAGGAAAAAAGTTATAGAATATTATCCTTTTTCAATTATTTAATAATTTAATTTTTTAAATTTTAAAAGAAGCAACTCTTTCCATAAATAGGTTTAATTTATAAATATTACTTTTAAAAATATTTTTAAGAGTATATTTTAATTCTTTTTATATAAGAAAAATGTTGATTTTTTAATGATTTCAGATGGATAAAAAAAGAATCTTAAGAGAAGCCCAGAAAATTGCCAAAAAATTTTCATTTTGGATGGTTTCGGGAAATATAACACACTTATATGGCTACGTGTATGAAACTCCAGTAAAAAAATATGAATTGGAAATTAAGTTTGGTGAAAATTTTCCAGATAAGCCCCCTAAATTTCTACTTCATGATGAAATTAAAGAACTTTTGGTCAATATTCAATTAGATAAACTTATGAATTGGTCTCCGGAATCCTCTATTGTTGATATTGTACAAGAGCTTAAAGAAAAAATCCAAGATGCGCTACAAGTCTCAAAAAAGAAAGAAGAACAAGAAATTGCATCAATAACTGATGTTCCCAAAAAGGAGTCTAACCTTGAAATAAAAAAAGGACAAAAATCAGAAGATATTGAAATTTCTCCTGAAACTGAAGAGTATATAACTCCTGATTTAACTGCATATCCACCAGATTTTGAATTTGATGAGTATCTTATTCCAGAGAGTTCAGTTGAAGATATTTTTCATGATGAGCAATCAAAAGAAACCTTATTTGAAATAGAAACCTTCTCTCCTTCTGAAATATCTAAAGATGAATTAGAAAAACCACCGCAAGAACAAAAATTTGAAGAATCTGAAGAAACAAGTGTAGCTATTAACACTGAATTAGGATTGATACAGCAAGAGTATGCTTATGATCAAATCGGCAAAAAGACGGCAGATATTAATGTTTATATCACAATAACTCTAACAAAAACATTTATAGTTCGAATAGATTTTACAGATTATCCTAAAAAACCAACAATTTCTATTCCTGATGAGATGAAAAAAATAATGGGAGATCCTTATCAATCTATTGAGACCCTGAAGAATTGGAATATTAAAGTTCCTTCCCATATCGTAGACGTTTTACATGAAATTGAGAAGAAATTATATTTTCTTAAAGAAATTGAAAATCAATCAAAGAAAATTCTTGGTGAATATCAATGCGATAAAATTGCTGATAGTATAACGCAATTAAAAGTTCATTTATTAACGTATGGTTTTAAAGAGCATACAATGGATATTGATTTAGAAACTTATCCAAATCCTCCTAAAATAGATTTAACGTCTGATTTAAAAAATATCATTGAAATTCCAATAATAGAATTAAATTCTTACAAAAATTGGAAAGAAAATGAATCAGAGCCAGTTGAAATTGTCAGAGAGGTCTCTTGGCTACTTGATAAAAATTCAAGAATAAGTTTTGAAATTGATTTATTGAAAGAGCATTATCAGAATATAAATTATGATCCTTTAACAGCAATTTTATCAATGGAAATGAAAGGAAAAATGAAAACACAGGATTTAACTTTCCAGTTTCAGATAAAATTACCAAGAGAATATCCTTCAAAAATGCCTGAAGTAAAAGTGGTAAATGAATTTGAGTTAGACTCGCATGCAAAAATTAGAGATGACCTCCATTCTTCTTTCGACGATTTTTTTGATGAATGGACTCCTTTTAGTTATCTCATTGACTTATTTAATTTAATATCAAAAAAGATCTTCGAAGTTTCGGTGGTGTCCTGTGTCATTTGCCATAAGATCGATTGTCCTACGTGTGGAGTAAAGATTGCGACCTCTGGTGATATAAAACCTTGTTATACTGCATGTCCTTATTGTGAAAGAACCTATCATAACCATTGTTGGGAACAAACCATTAAATCATTTGGTAAATGCGGATTCTGTCTTAAAACTCCTCCTCCTCATATGATGCCATGAATTTTTGAAAATTTAATAAAAGGGTTCTAAAAATTATTGCAAAATCTTTTTTTGAGTATTTTGTAAAAGTTATTTTAAAATAAGTCAAAATAGAGAAGTAAATATTGCAAGATCTCCATACTCATATAATTTTCTCTTGTAGAAGGTTGATATTAAATCTCTATATAATTCTGAATTATTTAAGTCAAGTATAAAATACTGAATATTATTTGTTTTTAAATGGTTAATTACTAATGGCAAGTTTAAAATACAATTATCAATGTTATAAAATGGTTCCCAAGAAAAATTAAAAGCATCAAGAGAAGTGTTCCAACCATAATCATTTAGTCCTGAGGCTAATTTCATATTTTCTACTTGACTTAAATTATTTAAGAATTTAAATTCTCCATAATCAGTCCCATTAATAGTTATTTTCCAATTATATTGACTTAATCCCGTATAATTTCCATCTGTACATTCAAAATCAAATTTTAA